>JAGOGO010000171.1 GCA_017996625.1 Deltaproteobacteria bacterium
CTTCGAAACTGGGATGAAGAAGGGAGGCCGGATCCGAAGCTGGAGCACCAGTTTGGCTAAGCACCTGGAAGGATGACTGGAGATCATCGCGGCCCAATCATTACAACCTTGTCGCACGGAGGAAACGACCTATGCCAGTACAGAAAAAATCACTGGAAAGGATGATCCTTGTCGGCTTGATCATTGCCGTAATCGCCGTTATCGGGTATCGGTTTTTTGAAAAAAAGAGTCCGGACGCCCTCCTTCCCTGGCAGAGCGATATCGGCGTGCCGCCGGCCGGCCAACCGGGCCAGCCAACGGAAGGCGGGGAAACAATACTTCCCTCCGGCGAGCCCTCACCAGCTCTCCCACCTGCCGAGCAACCTGGTGAAGCAGCCATACCTAAAACCATGCGGGCCCAGTTCAATGCTCTTCCGGAAATCTCTCAACAAGGGATCGCGCTCCTGACTGCTCCGGAGCCGCCGGATAGTGAGAGCCTCCGTCAATGGATCGAGGCGTTCTTTGCCTATCTGGATGAGCAGAATTACATCAAAGAGTATAATCTCGGGCAAAGCACGAAAGACCGCTACAACACACTCATGGCGCGGCTAGAAGAAAATCCGCCCGTCGTAAGTGAAGCCGCGTTGAACTTCGATACTGTACTGCGCAACATCATTCACTTTTACGAGGTACTGGGCGTAGATAATCTTCCTCTTGCCAAGAAGGTTATCGAGGAAGAATCTGTTAATAGTGAAGCGATCATGGGAGTTTTTCACGAGTATGCAGTCCGTCACGATCCTTCCCAAGACGAGGGTGTCGTAGTCCCTTCCCTGCCTGTGCGCTATGAGTATGCGAGCTATCTTCTGACTACCATCGGCGGCAGGTCATACCTCTACCGTCGCGATTCACGCATCCGCATTCTCACAACCTACTATGCAGTACTGACCCTGCATGAGGCAAATGTTATGACACTCAACCAGTACGGCATCGATATTGTGCCGTATCTAGACAGCGTGGCTGCAGAAATTGCTGCACGCAATGATCTGGTTCTGCGCGACCGCTATCTTGCGCACTTGGAAGATCTAAAAATGACCTATGCTGCGGATCGGGCACGCTGAACAAAACGTTCACCGTTGATCCCGCGCTTCGCGGGATTCACCGACTGAGGAGCGCAATGATGGGATACTGGGAAACTGAGAAAATGGAGAATTGGTTTGGTGTAAATACAAGGAAGCAGATAATCCAGTATTTCAGCATTTCCCTAATGTTCCATTCACCATTCTTGCATTTTTCCAATTGTCGGTGAACGGTCAACGGATAACGGTGAACATCTAGAGCCCATACCCGGTCATCCATTCTTCGGGATCATAGATCGTTTCGTAGGTGATGATCGAAACGTTGTTCTGCTCGAAGAATACCAGCAGGGTATTTTGTGCATGTCGATCTTCCCAGCCGAACTCGGTCAAGTCTGCCACGAAGACGGCATCAGCTCGTAGCTCTTGAGTCCATATGGAGCGCATCAGTGACTGAAGCGCCTCCCGTTCCTCAAGCGGCGTATAGGGTGAAGCCTCTTCTTCCCAGAACTCTTCAATAACGTCATAACCACGGCTGGCTGCCGAAGCACGGAGTTTGTCTTTCAGGTCCTGCGTTGATTCAGTACTGCCATCTCCAGCTAAAAATCGACCAAAGAGAACTACTCGCTTTAAAGTCTTATCAGTCATTGTCTATGTCTCCTTACCGCTGCTGCTTCACAATCATAGTTCACCCTGCTCGTCATTCAATACGATGGGAGTCCTGGTGTGCTTTTAACGCCAGCAATTGTAGCACGGACACCATGCATAGACAACCCAGAACTGGCAGCTGAATGTGTTCTGTCCGGCACCGATCATCCGGCAGCACGAACTTCGGCCATCGGAAAAAACAGGTACCATGAACCATCTGTTTCATGGTACCGTTGAGCAGAATACCCAAATCCCAGACCAGCAACCTGCAACTATGGACACCATGAAAAGCACTGTTATTGAGCCGCAGAAGTCGAAGAAAGCCAGCGAGAGACAGCATGCCCGTAACCTCGTCAATTCATGTTCGCCAGTCTTCAAGAGCGAGAGACGATATCGAACGCTTTTCGAGAAATCTCCAATCGCGTTTATCGAAGTGGATCCTTCCGATCTTAAGCGGTATTTTGCCGATCTTCGAAAAAGAGGGATAAAGGACTACCGGACTTACTTTATCAGCAATCCGGAAGTGGTTTACACCTGTATCAATAAGTGCAAACTGATCGACGTCAATGCAGCGGCTGTTCGCCTTTACCAGGCCGGCAGCAGAGAAAATTACATCAAAAACTACCAGCGCGGATTTGTCAAAGAAGCGATCGAGGGAGTCCGGGATGCATACGTTGCCTTCGCCGAGGGGAAAAAGGTCGTCGAGCAGGAACTGGTGCAGCAGGACTTCCAAGGCAAACGAAAGATTCTTTGCTTTAAAGGGGCTATGATTCCTTCATCGGAAGGACCGCACTGGCAGATGCTGATCACGCTCATTGACATCACCCCACTCAGGCAGGCTGAGGCTGAGCTGTTAAAGCACAAGGTGATCTTTGAAAATACTCAGGTGGGCAATACCATATGTACCCTCGAGGGTATACTTACCAACATCAATCCGGCCTACGGCCAGATGATGGGATATTCACCCGACGAACTCGTAGGTCAGCACTATTCGCTTGTGATTCATGATAGTGAGAAGTATGGCAAAAAGGCCGGTCACTTCGTGCAGCTTCTTCGTGAGGGAAAACTGACTAATTTGGAAGTCCTGCACCAGAAAAAAGATGGTACCATCATCCCGACGCTCGTCAACGCGGCGGTAATCAGAAACGACCGAGGAGAGCCCGCTTATATTGCCGTATCGACCATCGACATAACCGAGCAAAAACAGCTGGAGAAGGATCTTAAAAACTTCAAAACCATATCCGATCGGTCGAATATCGGCAACGCCATCTACGATCTGAACGGTTTTGTCCACTATATGAACGAAGCAATGGCGGCAATGCACGGGTATCGCGTCGAGGAAGCCAGTGGGAAACACTATTCTTTTTTTCATACTGAAGATCAGATGCCTGATGTGGAAGCAAAATACAGACACCTCGATCGCGCGGGTCATATACGCAACGTTGAAATCAAAGATAAAAGGAAGGACGGAACCACCTTCCCGATCCTGGTGAATGCGACCCGAATAGAGGATGGGCAGGGGAATCCCCGTTTTACAGCCCTGTCCGCTCTCGACATAAGCTACCGGAAAAAGATTGAGCATTCTCTGCGAGAACATGAACAAGCTCTGGAGGTGCGCAACCTCAGACTCCAGGAGATGAATACCGCTCTCAAGGTACTCATGAACCGTAGCGAAGATGATCATCTGGAAATGGAGGAACAGGTAGTCGCAAACGTACAGGACTCAGCGCTTCCGCTGCTGGAAGGATTGAAAAAAACTAACCTGAATGATCAGCAAAAGATGTTTGTGGATGCCTTGCAGTCAGCCCTCCACACCATTATATCGCCATTCCTGCGCAACATTTCTTACCACAACGACTTTTCTTCGACCGAACTCATGATCGTGAACCTTATAAAGCAAGGTAAGCAAACCAGCGAAATAGCCGAAATGCTCCATCTTGCCCATCGCACCATCGACACCTACCGGGGGCGAATCAGGAAGAAGCTCGGCATCTGCAATGCAAAAGCTAATCTCAGGTCGCAGCTGATCAGGTTTGAATCGGACCGGCGCACCAGGGAGAAAAGTGATAGCAGGAAGTGAGAAGTAAAGAGTAAGAGAAAGTCTCTGGGCTCCTTCGGGCCCAGGTTGATCGAAGCAGAAACAAAACGCACTGATTGTAAGACCGAACTCCCCTTAAGAGCCTGTCTGACAACTGGCAAAACACGGAATCTGTCATCCTGAGTCCCAGCCAGGCGGGACGAAGGATCTCACAACTTCACTATCAGAGGAATCGAGATTCTTCGGCTTGCGCCTCAGAATGACATTGTCGGACACGCTCTTAACCCCCCTTGTTGCTCACGAGAGGGCATCTGGCCATCAGCTGGTGCGGACATCGCTACTTCCTGCCGCAGGCTCTTCGCTCTATGCTCTTTGTCTTACCCCTTCTGCTCCCCTCTTTTCCAAAGAGCTGTTGGGAGAGTTCACGTCTTGCCCGGAATCCCCGGGTTTCGCTTCGCTCTACCCGGTCTACAGAGCTGCAGGTCGCATGAATAGAGTGGTACCGAAGGTATTGCAACAAAACATACTTGTATCTGTCCAAGCGTTACTCTGATCTGCTCGGCGTTCCTAAACGTCTCTCCTGGGCATAGAGCTCCCGCATGGCGGCGATCTCTGCTGCAAACTCTTCGCGCAACGATGCCGGCTCTAATACCTGAGCGTGAGATCCCCAGCTCATGATCCATGATCGCAGTTCCGCGCCTGGAGCTACTTCCATTGCAACAATCACTGCTCCGTCATCCTGCATAGTCACTGTCTGGCTCTCGTGCCAGACCTTCTCGGTGATATAGCCGGCGACAGTGGAATCGAATTGCACGCTGATGTGCACTGCCTCGCCACGCACCACTCCAAAGCTGGACTTCAGGAACTCCTCCAGGGTAAATCCTTGCAACATTCGAAAGTCATCAGATGTGACGTGCAGCATCTTGATCCGGTCAAGGGCAAAGATCCTGATTTCGCCGCGGGCGTGGCAGTAACCGATGAGGTAGAACGTGCCGTTGAAAAACCAGAGTCGATACGGGTCGACTCTACGTGTCGTCGTCTTCGCCCGGCTCATCGTATAGTAAACAATCTCAACTGATTTCTTCTTCACCGCCGCCTCATTGACCCGATTGATGATCTCCTTCAGACCGCCGTACTGTTTGTATGGTTTGATCCCTATGGTGAGAACCTGCTCCACAGTTTCTACGAAATCAGTTGATTCCTTTGGAAGGGTGGTTCTGATCTTTTGGAAGAGTGATTCCAGAGAGTCATGGAAGACCGTCCCCCGGAATACTTCGCATAGATCACGAGTAAAGTACAGGGCCATCAACTCGGAGAGGCTGAAAGGAATGGGAACATGGTGCTGCACCGCGTCGAGCAGCGACCAAAGGTGCTGTCCATCGATTCGTTCGACGTAGATGGGAAAGCCCGCAACCTGGAGAGCGGTTAGGTCCCGGTAGACGGTTCGGTAGCTGCAGCCGAGTCCGTCCGCTAGTTCAGCGGCAGTACATCCGTTTCGGGAAGAAGACAAGATTTGAATAAGCATCCACTGTCGAGCCAGTTGATCGCCGCGTGCCATTTCGCCTCCTTTTCACCGCAAGCAGTACTAGCAGGCTGCTGAAAAGGCAGTCTGCTCGCAGGGTGGTCAATCCCGCCAACGGCGGGAGGAGCAGAACCTGCCCTCGCGCAGGCGGGGGTGCAAGG
>JAGOGO010000172.1 GCA_017996625.1 Deltaproteobacteria bacterium
CGGTGACTTTGTGCTGAAAGCGAAATTCACCGCCATGCTGCTCAATAGTATGGCGCAGACTTCGCACTACCTGCCGGATACGATCCGTGCCTACATGAGGCTTGTTCTTGTACAGGATCTCCTTAGGAGCGCCGGCAGAAACCATTTCCTCGAGCACCTTCCGGCAGCGGCTGTCACGAATCAGCGTCGTCAGCTTGCCGTCCGAATACGTTCCCGCGCCCCCTTCGCCGAACTGAACGTTGGAGTCGGAATCAAGCACACCCTCGCTGAAAAAGCGGCCAACATCCCGATGCCGCTCTTCAAGAGGTTTGCCGCGTTCGAGCATGATCGGGCGCTGTCCGCTCCGTGCCAGAAGCAACCCGGCGAAGAGCCCGGCCGGACCGGCTCCCACGATAACTGGCCGAGAGGATAAGGGTGCACGCTGAGATGGATACTGATACGCAAAAGGAACAGCCTTGGATACGGCGGCATTTTGCCGCGAGGCAAGCACCTGCTCTTCGTTCAACACCTCGGCATCGACCATATAGACGAAGCACAACCGATCCTTGTGCCGAGCGTCAAGTGATTGTCTCAGCACGGAATACGACACCAGATGGGTGTCGTTGATTCCTAGAGCGTCGCACACGGCAGCCCGGAGTTCATCGGCAGAATGGCCGAGTGGAAGTTTCACATGGTTAATGCGAAGCACGATGCTATTTATCCCTGATAGTAACAGTATCGCAAGGAAGTAACCCAAGCAACCATCGCCTCTTGCCTCAGCGAAGCAGCGTCTCAGTGCAACGCACGCTACCGCCGTGCTGCATGCAGCCCCGCTGCATAGCCGGACGACCACGCCCACTGTAGATTATATCCGCCGCTGTCGCCATCGATGTCGATGATTTCCCCGGCGAAGTGCAGCCCGGGAACAAGTATGGACTCCATGGCTTCGGGATTAATCTCAGCTGTGTCAATCCCGCCTGCGGTTACCTGAGCTCGCATCCATGACTGAGTCCCGATCACCGGCACTCGCCAGCGATGCAGGATCAGGGCGAGGCGATTGAGCTCTTCCACAGTCAGCTCTTTGCAGAGCTTTCGGGGCGATCTGATCTCTGCAGCATGCAGGATCGGAATAATCAACCGCTTATGGAGAAAACCGATCAGACCTGCGTCAAGGGCCAAATCTGGTCGATCCAGCATTCTTTTCTCTATGATGGAAACGATCTTTTCAAAGCTCAGGCCTTGGAAAAGCTGGATATCGAGAAACGTCGGCTCTCCAACTGACAATCGCTCGCTCGCTATCCTGCTCACCTGCAGCACCGGTATTCCTGAAATACCGTAGCTCGTGAAAAGCAGCTCGCCCTGTTCAGTGCGCAAGTCGCGTTCGCCATCGTTTAAGCTAACCGACCCATTTACCTTTACGCCATCCATCTGCTTCAGAAACGGCAGCGGCAGGTTGAGCTGTACCAGGCTGGGCACCGGTTCGACACAGTGATGTCCGAGTTCTTCGGCCAAGTGATATCCTGAACCATTTGATCCCAGATTGGGTGCTGCTTTTCCGCCGGTAGCAATAATCACCCGGTTTCCGCTCAGTGTAGTACCATCCTGCGTCTGAACGGAAAAGCCGTTCCGGTCTGGCTCGATCCGCTTAACCCTGCTGCCGCAAACCATCCGTACCCGGCATCGATCCAGTTCGAATCTCAGCACATCCAGGACTGCCGATGCCTGCCCGGAAATTGGAAATACCCTTCGGCCATCTTCTTCTCTGCAGAGCAAGCCGAGATCGTCAAAGAACGCCAGAGTATCTGTAGGCTTGAAGTGGTCCAGAGCGCTTGCGGCAAAAGCAGGGGATCGGCCATGATAGTGGCTCACGTCGCAGTGCATGTTGGTGAGATTACAGCGGCCGTTGCCAGTGGCCAAGATCTTTCTTCCTGCCCGATCCAGACGTTCAAGAACCGTCACTTCGGCATTATGCCGTGCTGCCACGATTGCAGCTATCATTCCGGAAGCCCCGCCGCCAATGATCAGTACACTCGTAGTACCCATAAGGGTTACCCTATGTTGGTGGAATGATGGATACATGGAAGAATGGTTAAATGGACAAACGGTTCTTGGTTTAAGGATAGAGAAGGAGATGCGTCAGCATTCCATTTCTCCAATTCCCCAATTCTCCATTTAACCATTTTTCCATTCACCAATCCACAGCCAACTAAAATGAAATGAGGCCCGCCGCACAGAGCTGACGAGCCTCACATAAAACGCTGCAACAACAAGGAGGATATCTCTGTCGGTACTATGCTTGCTCCTCCAGGCTGCCGGCCAAATGTGCCAGACGGTTCAGGGCATGAATATAGGCTTTGGCGCTGGCAATGATAACATCCGTATGTGCGCCCTGACCGGTGACAATGTGATCGTTTTCTTCAAGCCTCACCGTTACCTCGCCCTGGGCATCAGTACCGCCAGTGATTGCGTTAACCGCATACTTGAGCAGTCGGCTCTTGGTTCCGGTGATCTTGGCAATAGTCTTGAACGCTGCATCCACCGGACCGTCGCCGAAACCGGCCTCCTTGATCACCTCGCCGTTCACTTCCATTTCCACCGTCGCGGTAGGTATAGCTACTGTACCGCTGGCAACTGTCATATGAAGAAGCCGGTATTTCTCGTTTACGCGCAGCGTCTCCTCGGCAATAATGGCCAGCAGGTCTTCGTCAAAGACTTCCTTCTTCTTATCGGCCAGGTCCTTGAAGCGCTTGAACACTGCATTGAGCTCGGCTTCGTCAAGTTCGTATCCCAGCTTCTTCAAGCGGTCGCGAAACGCGTGCCGTCCGGAATGCTTCCCGAGCACCAGCCGGGACTGGGGAATTCCGATCGACTCGGGCGTCATAATCTCATATGTGATCTTTTCCTTCAGCAGGCCATCCTGGTGAATGCCTGACTCGTGAGAGAATGCATTGGCGCCCACTACCGCTTTGTTGGGCTGCACGTTGACCCCGGTTATCTGACTGAGCAGCCTGCTGGTGGCATAGATCTGTTCCGTAACCATCCGGGTAGTCAGGTTGAAGAAATCTTTGCGAGTACGAATCGACATAACAATCTCTTCCATCGACGCATTGCCAGCTCGTTCGCCGATGCCGTTGATGGTGCACTCCACCTGACGGGCTCCATTCAGCACTGCCGCCAGTGAATTTGCCACTGCGAGTCCAAGATCGTTATGGCAGTGCACACTGATAACCGCTTTGTCGATGTTGTTTACCTTCTCAAACAAGTATCGGATCAGAGCCCCGAATTCCTGCGGGATGGCATATCCCACCGTATCGGGAATATTAACCGTCACCGCCCCAGCCTCGATTGCTGCCTGCACCACCTGGCACAGGTAGTCCCGATCGGTCCGGGTGGCATCCATAGCGGAGAACTCCACAAAGGGAGTGCGCGATTTCGCCCGCTTCACCGCGTCGACAGCTTTCTCCAGAACCTGCTCTCGGGAAAGATGGAGCTGATACTTGAGATGAAAATCAGAGGTTGAGATAAAGGTATGGATAATCGGGCTGGCAGCTTCTCTTATCGCTTCCCAGGCTCGGTCGATGTCTTCACGGTTGGCGCGGGCAAGCGCGGCGACATTGCAGCTCTTGATAGTCCGGGCGATCTGCCGTACAGCCTCAAAATCACCGTCGGAGGCAACCGGAAATCCGGCCTCAATACTGTCAACGTTGAGTCGCTCCAACTGCCTGGCCACCTGCAGCTTCTCCTGGATATTCATGCTGAATCCAGGCGATTGTTCGCCATCACGCAAGCTGGTATCAAATACGGCTACATTTTCCATGACACAATCCTGTTACTATTGGGCGGTAAGGTCTTCTTCCTTGTCCGGGGTTGGCTGCTGCACACTTTTGGCACTACCGAGCTTTTCCTTAAGAAGTCCTAACGGTCCGGAAAGGGTATACAGAAGACCAATCACAAAAAGACTCAGTTGAGGCTCCGCAGCAATAATAATAATGATACACAGCAACGCCACCAATGTATAGAATCCGGACATTCCTTTCAGCTTGAGAAGCTTCAAGCTAAAAAAGTGAATCTTGCTGATCATCATGAACGAAAGGTAAAACGTCATGAGAAGAACCGGAATGTGCTTATGCTCGGGATTCCAGCCAAGATGATTAGCCAACAGTATGGTGGCGGCAATCATCCCGCCGGCACCTGGGCTGGGCAGTCCTTCAAAGTACTTGAGACCCACCCGGGTGGAATTTACATTAAAGCGTGCCAGCCGCAGCGCTGCACAGGCGACAAACAGAAAAGCTGCCAGCCAGCCTACTCTGCCGAACGGAATCAGGGTCCAGGTATAAACCATGACTCCGGGAGCAACACCGAAGGAGACAAAGTCGGTCAGCGAGTCATACTCAACGCCAAACTGGCTCATGGCATTGCTCATCCGCGCCACCCGGCCATCCAGGTAGTCAAACACACCAGCCAGAACAATAGCCCACGCCGCCCTGGTGAATTCGCCATTAAAGGACGCGATAACCGAGTAAAAGCCGCAGAAAAGGTTGCAGGTCGTTAACAGGTTCGGCAGGACATAAATTCCTGTGCGATCCCATTTCGTCCGGCGTTTCTGCCGATTCATAAAGTAATCCTTTTTCATCGCGGTTCTCCTACGACTGTACCGTGTGAATCAACACCTCGGCAGGGCCGATATCACCTGTCCGACGGCTTCAGCACTTTGAGAGGATTCATCACCGGCGGACATGTCTGTGCCCGTAAGCGGTGAACCGACAATGGTTGATCAATTTTCTTGGCCAGCAGTCTCGTCAACAGTCGTCCTTGCCTAAAAACCAGCCTTAGTATTTGTTGGCAGCATTCAGAAATCTGGATTCCCGCCTACGCGGGAATGACGACTTATTTCTAATACCTATAGCAAGTTCAGACGAGGCCATCAGCAACGCTACGCATGTATAGAGTCGTACGAATTCGGAAATAATCGAAGCACGTCATTCCCGCGTAGGCGGGAATCCAGGAGAATCTCGTCAACCGTATGACTCCTAATCCTAATCGCCATTGGTTACGCGCCTCGTTACTTTTTTATCAGAGCTAGACTTCTTTGTTCTTAATCCACGGCATCATTGCCCGCAAGCTTTTGCCTACCTTCTCAATGAGATGTTCACGATCACGGCTTCGTAAGGCATTGAACTGCGGACGACCAGCCTGATTCTCCAGGATCCATTCTTTGGCAAATTGACCGTTCTGGATCTCCTGAAGAATCTTCTTCATCTCTTTCCGAGTCTCTTCTGTGATGATACGCCGACCCCGAGTAAGATCACCATACTCCGCCGTATCGCTCACCGAATAGCGCATGTAGCTGATGCCGCCTTCGTAAAAAAGATCAACAATGAGCTTCAGCTCATGGAGACACTCAAAGTATGCGATCTCCGGCTGATAGCCTGCT
>JAGOGO010000173.1 GCA_017996625.1 Deltaproteobacteria bacterium
AAGAAGAAGTCCTGGCAGTGCCTGAGCCGGCGCTTCTCAGCGATGAGGGTGTCCACTTCATCTATAAGCATCTGAAGGATGATTACTATGTGCGGCGGCAGGTTACGAAAGGCCGTGAATATGCCGGGAACATAGAGATCGTTGAAGGTGTTAATCCTGGCGAGTTGATAGTCGCCGACGGTGCCTTTCTACTGAAGTCTGATACCTTGCGTTCCAAAATGGGAGCGGGTTGTGCGGACTAGCCTAAGTAGTCCCAGGTGCAAAGTTCAAGGTCCAAAGTTTCTGAAAGGTCTCCTCTATGAATGCATTTATTAACGCTGTCCTTTCCCAGCGCTGGTTAGTATTAATCCTGACAGTAGTACTGGCCGTGATCGGCATACTGGCGTGGAAACATCTCCCCATCGATGCCTTTCCGGATGTTACCAATGTGCAAGTAATGATTTTAGCCAAAGCGCCTGGTCTTGCGGCGATTGAAGTGGAGCAAAAGGTATCTTTTCCCTTGGAGCAAGCCATGAGTGGTTTGCCTCGGGTCACCATGGTGCGGTCTCTCTCCAAGTCAGAGCTTTCCCAGGTGGTAGTAGTATTTGAGGATGGCGCCGAGACTTACTGGAGCCGCCAGGTGGTGAATGAGCGTCTGGGGGAAGCGAGGGACGATTTGCCCGCGGGCGTAGAGCCTGAGATGGGGCCAATCAGCACCGGATTGGGAGAAATTTTTCAGTATACCCTGGAGGGTGGGGGCTTGTCCGCTATGGAACTGCGCACCTTGCAGGACTGGGTGGTAGCGCCCATGCTCAAGCCGCTTTCCGGCGTCAACGAAGTGAATAGCTTTGGAGGACATGTAAAGCAGTATCAGGTGTTGGTTCATCCCGACAAACTTCTCAAGTTCCGTCTGACCCTTCAAGATGTAACGGAAGTCATTGAAGATAATAATGCCAACGCCGGGGGAGGAGTGCTGGTGCAGGGCTGGGAGCAGAACTATGTGCGCGGCCTGGGATTACTAAAAGGCATTCCCGATCTTGAGCGGATTGTCGTGGCCACCAAGGATGGTACGCCTGTGTACTTGCGGGATGTCGCTGATGTGGTTATCGGTGGTGAGATCAGGCAAGGCGCAGTGAGCCGCGATGGTAAGGGTGAGGTTGTAGCCGGCATGGTGATCATGCTCAAGGGAGAAAATTCGAAAGATGTCGTAACCCGGGTCAAAGAGGCTATTCCAAAAATCCAGAATGTGCTCCCGCAAGGAGTCAACCTTAACGTTTTCTATGACCGCACCTCCCTGATTCAGGCTTGCATAGATACCGTCATGCGTGCTCTCGAGGAAGGAAGTATCTTCGTCATTCTGGTGCTGTTTTTGTTTGTGGCTGAACTGCGAACCGCACTGATTGTGGTTTTCACGCTCCCTTTCACCTTTCTGGTTTCCTTTATCATCATGGGGCAGACAGGGCTTTCATCCAACCTGATGAGCCTGGGGGGACTGGCGTTTTCAGTGGGAATGGTGGTGGACGCCTCCATTGTGATGGTGGAGAATATTCGCCGTCATTTCGCCGATCATCGCGAGCCGGAGCAGCGTCGCCGCATAGTAGTGCGGGCGGTGAAGGAGGTGTCAAACCCTGTAGCCTTTTCAGTGCTCATCATTGTCATCATCCTGACTCCGCTGTACTCCCTGCAGGGAATCGAGGGGAAGATGTTTGCACCGTTAGTCTCCACGATGCTTATCGCTCTAATGGTATCGCTGGTGGTGTCCCTCACCGTGGTCCCGGTTATTTCTGAGATGATCCTTAAGCAGGAAAAGGAGAAGGAATTTCGGTTCATCCAACGCTTTCATCGCAGCTACCTTCGCCTTCTGGAGCGAGCCCTGACTCACCCCAAGATTACTGTGGGCATATCTTCAGCCGCCTTGGTAATGGCTGTGGCCCTTACTCCACTTATTGGTACAGAGTTTATGCCTCCGCTCGATGAAGGTGCCATTGCCGTCAATGTAGTGCGTCTGCCCAATGCTTCTCTCGATGGATCGGTGAAGGTGGCGGACTTTATGGAGAAGCGGTTGCTTACCTTTCAGGAAGTGGAAACGGTGGTTTCCAAAACCGGGCGAGCGGAAATCTCCGAAGATCCCATGGGGCCGGAACAAAATGATCTTTTCATTATGCTGAAGCCCCGAGATCAGTGGACTACCGGACGCGATAAGGCCGAACTGGTAGAAGCCATAAATAGTGACCTCTCGCTCATTCCCGGCTTGCGCCTGTCCTTTTCCCAGCCGATTGCTTTGCGCGTGAACGAACTCATCTCTGGAGTCAAAAGTGACGTGGCCATAAAAATATTCGGGCCTGATCTCGACAAGCTTAAAGCATACGCAGATCCTGTCGCCGCGATCCTGGGATCAATAGAAGGGGCCAGTGACGTAAAAGTTGAACAGGTATCGGGCATGAGCCAGTGGGACATTGCGATCAACCGGAACGAAGCGGCCCGATTCGGCATCAACATCGCTGACATCAACAATGTGATAGAAACGGCCGTAGCCGGAAAGAACATCACCACCTTGCTGGAGGAACAAAAACGTTTTGCCGTGATCGTCCGGTATTCCGAAATGGCGCGAAGAGATCTCGAAGACCTTCAGCGCTTGTTGATCCCAGCGCCGAATGGTGAGCGGGTTCCCCTGGCGCGACTTGCTGAGATCCGTGAAGTTGAAGCGCCGGCGCAAGTGAGCCGGGAGAAAGGGATGAGAAGGGTCGTGGTCGAGTGCAACATCCGGGGTCGCGATTTAGGCGGGTTTGTGGCCGAGGTGCAGCAAAGCATAGAAATCCTTCAGAGAGATCTTCCACCTGGATACTTTTTTGAATTGGGAGGGCAGTTTGAGAATCAGCAGCGGGCCATGCAGCGTCTTTCGGTGGTTGTTCCCATTGCCCTGCTCCTGATCCTGATTCTGCTCTATCTGGCCCTGAGCTCGCTTTCTCCGTCGTTGCTGGTGCTGTTGAACCTGCCATTTGCCTTGGTTGGCGGGATCATCGGAGTGGTTCTCTTTCAGATGGAGCTTTCCGTTTCAGCGTATATAGCCTTTATCGTCCTGCTGGGCATTGCCGTTCAGAACGGGGTGGTGCTCATGGCGTTCTTTACGCAGCTGCGGAGCCAGGGAAAAAGCGTTGCTGAAACAGTGCGGGAAGGCTGCACCTTACGCTTTCGCCCCCTCATCATGACCGCTCTCACGAGCTTTATCGGCCACCTGCCCATGCTTTACGCCACCGGCTCCGGAGCTGATATTCAAAAACCACTGGCCGTAGTAGTCATGGGCGGACTCATTTCTTCACAGGCTCTCACTCTGATTGTGCTTCCGGTGCTTTACAGCATGGTGGAATCCTGGTTAGAGAAACGGGAGCAAAACAAAAAGGTGATAAAGAAGCGTGTCTGATTCAAGGCTTAGACTCATAACAAAAAATGAACAGTGTCTGATTAGAGGAGCAAACGTGAACAAACAGGAGTGTAGGTATGAGTAAGGCACTTAATCTGTCATTATGTGTAATCGTTTCGGTTCTTGTGGGCTGTGTCTCCAACGGAGTTAACGTGGTGCGGAATGGTACTGTTCACGTCGTGCGGGAGCATTCCAAGCACGTTGAAGTATCATCGGCATACGTGTACCAAGAAGGCACGGAAACTATCATTAGTGGAAACGTTTCGTTGAAACCATCGGCTCCTCACGCAACCATTCACGGGCATGTTGATATAACGATCAGCAATGCAGAAGGCAGAATCGTGGCTCAAACATCCACAGAGTGCGGGTACCTTTCATGCCACCAGAAGAAAGCGGCCTTTGAAGCCTTTTTGCCTCTCGTGTTGCCTCAGGGCAGTGAGATACGTGTTGTTCACCATGCCTCTGCATCTTCGTGCTGGAAACGAGCAGGCTAAAGAACCACACGTTGAGTTTTATCATCGTTGATGCACTATGGGTAGTCTCAACCAAGGCATTTACTCTCGATCACTTTTCCATTGCATTGCAGATCGATATGATATAAAAACGTTGTATCTGAAAGGGAGTAGCTTACTTTAGACAAGGTCAACATCCTGGTGTAATAACGCCTGGCCTTGTCGTTAGCGTATGCTAATGAGCGAGACTTTCAGCATATCCTCAAAGGGATGTGTTGGAGGTCTCGTTTTTTTGTCATAGTTATTATCGGAGGGATGCACGGATGGCGGCATTTTGGGCATCGTTTATTTTTGTAGTGCTTGCTGAAATGGGCGACAAGACGCAGTTACTCGCCATGGCATTCGCAACCCGTTACAAGGCAGCGGTAGTTCTTTCGGGTGTTTTCGCTGCCACAGCGCTAAATCATGCGCTGGCTGTAGCTGTCGGCAACTACCTAACCGTATTCTTACCACTCCAGTACATCCAGATTGCCGCAGCAGTATCCTTTATTCTCTTCGGATTCTGGACAATCCGTGGTGATCAGCTTGAAGGTGAAGACAAAAAATTCTCCTTTAGTCCCTTCTGGACTGTGGCTGTCGCATTTTTCTTCGCTGAGATGGGAGACAAGACGCAGTTAGCTACCGTGGCGCTTGCGGCAAAATACCAGTCGCCAATCGGGGTGTGGTTTGGAACCAATATCGCCATGCTCATTGCTGACGCCTTTGGCATCATCCTAGGGATTATTCTCAATAAACACATACCAGAACGAACGATAAAGTGGTCAGCCGCACTCGTTTTTATCGGCTTCGGTCTCTTTGGTATTCATGAGAATGTCTCTGAACAAATACTGACGCCTCTTGTCGAAGTATTCGGTCTCTCTGTCATGGCAGGAGTTTTGTTCATGTTCAGATACAATCTTCGCAAGGAGACCGTTCGAGCGACTGATGAGAGGTAAGTACCGTGATCACCTAGCTGGATGGTGGGTGCGTTGCCAAGCCGTTTTATCCTAAGAGGAAAGGGATTCTCTTGAGGCGTGAGATGACTTCTTTCATCGTAGAGCGCAGCCTTCCTGCTGGCTGGGATGGTTGCGGAGGCTTCTGATTACTGTGCAACTACAGGATGCGGAGTGAAGCGCTTATGTTGAAGTATGTGTCAGTACTGTTCTCGCTTTGTATGCTTTTCCTGAATGGCTGCGAAAACACTGATGTGCAGACCGCAACTGACGCGGGAATGGATGCGCTCAGAGCGGTTACGCTTTCTGATCAGGATGTCATTGCAATTAGTGAACGAGCCGTCCGGGATTCAGACCTGGCCAACAGATTAGCACCACCGGAGAGCACCTATTCACGTCGTCTCCAGCAGCTGGTTGGTGAACACCGTAAGGAGAATAATCTGAATTTTACCTATGGAGTCTACCTATCGCCCGAAGTCAATGCCTTTGCTATGGCAGACGGGACCATCCGTGTGTAT
>JAGOGO010000174.1:0-3179 GCA_017996625.1 Deltaproteobacteria bacterium
AGCCAGAGATCATCTGAGTCAAGAAAGGTTATTAACGACCCTCGGGCATGAGCGATTCCCCGGTTTCGAGCCGCACTGACGCCTTGATTTTTCTGATGCAGATATTGTGCGACCGGATAAGCTGCAACGAGGTCCCGGGTTGCATCGGTTGAGCCGTCGTCAACGATGATGAGCTCATAGTGGGAATAATCCTGCTGAAGAACTGACTCAATCGCTTCCCGAAGAAAATGCTGACGATTGTAAGTGGGGATGATGGCGGAGACGAGTGGCTCCATCAGGACTGACTCGATTCTGGTTCGGGAACAATAGTCATAAAGTCGTTCGGAGTACAGGAAAAATAAAGACAGAGCCGCTCTATGATGTCCGTTGTCGTATTATACTCACCCTTGCTGTTTGCAATTTTTGAAAGCGTTACGCGGGAGATTTTTGTCCTCTTGGCCACTTCCCGGATGGCAATGGTTCGCTTTTCAGCAAATTCCTTTTCAGCCAGCAGCCTCTTGAGATGAAACTGAATCACAATTTGCTCCTATAAGTTATAATTGACATATGTTATGAACCAGTTACATCAATAAATATTGATTATTCTTATGGCGAAGGAAAATATATGCTATCAGTTATAGCATGAAATTACTGGATGTAAATTAAATTTAATAAATTTAAAGCATTGAAGGCACAAAGGGATAATACGTTTTTTACAGGTACTGCATCAATTGCGGAACGAGCAGGAGGAGAATGGTAAAGGTAAGAGGACGGGGAAGCTGGTGGGCTAATGCATCATGCCGCAATCATTGACGGCTACAAATTCCACTCCGAAGTTACGGCAATACCGACAGGTGAAACTTTGCCAGTTCTTGCCCGCAGCCAGCTGGAGGCAGGAGCCATAAAAGCAGCAGAGAAAGTTCCGGTGCTTTCCGACTTCGTCGCCACTGCTCTGGGGATAGTCTTGAAATCGCAATGCTGCTGTAAGTTCAATCGGCCCAAACATGGTACTATCGATCGTGAAAAAGAAAAGATCATCCGGATCATCTCAAAGTTAGCGTTAATTGTGATACCTCGCAGGTGGCAAATGTTTTTAACAAAATCCGAAGGCTTAACGGCTCGCTTTCTGCAGAGGCTCATACGCAACTCCGAGCACAGAATACCGTGCATTCCAGAAAAAACTTTTCTACAGCATCTGGAAAGCAGTGTCAAGGTTTATCGTTGCTGGCCCGATTCCTTCAACACCGCCTCCACGGCTGCCACCACCTGAGCGTGGAACGATCCATTGGTTGCTACGATACCAGCATTGTGTGAGAGGCTCCTGCCGGCAGAAAAATCTAGCGGTGCACCATGAATATCCGTAACTGCTCCGCCAGCTTCCTTGATAATCATCCAACCGGCAGCATGGTCCCAAACCTTTTCTTCGTATCCAGGCTTGGTGGGGATGCGCAGGTAAATTGCGGCCTCACCCCGGGCCACGATGCCATACTTACATTGACTATCGATGCGGACCGGGGGATTAATAACTCCAAGCCTCGCGGCAATGAGGCTAGATTCATTGTGCGACGTATGGGCTGACTCGACGGACTCGCAAAAGGAGGCACGTGTCGGATCCGGTGCTTCTGCAACGGAAATCTTTCCTTCTCTGGCTTCTTCAAGAAGACGCATCCAGGAGCCCTGGCCCTTAACCGCAATGAATACACATCCTTTACTGCCATTAGGATGAGCCAGGTTTCGTGTCAGATTGGGGCAGCCGAGCACACCAAGAACGACATTACCATCTTCAATCAAAGCCAAAGCAATCGCGTACTGATCATTGCGGAGGAAGCCTTTGGTTCCGTCAATAGGATCAATGCACCAGAAGCGTCCGCTTGAGCCGCCGGTATGGGTGCAGCGGTCGATTGCGGAAAAAATCTGCTGGTCAGAATAAGCAGGAAAAATCCTCTGTACGTAGCTGATAATCTTTTTCTTGAGATCATCCTGCACATCGCCCAAAGCTTCTTCAGCCATAACGGGGTCTTTTGGAAAGGCCTTCAGCAATTCCAGGCTGATCACGCCTTGAGCCCCGAAGTCAGCGACCGTTACCGGACTCTTGTCTTTCTTCTCCATGGTTTCGCCGAACAGATCGCCTGACCGCACCTCTTGGCACAGTCGGCATGCTTTAATTACGGCGTCAACGGCAACAGCTCGTTCCTGTTCGTAAGTTTTCATGATAGTGGTCTCCATAGTCTCGAGGATATGACCTCAAACGTAAATAAGCCGGGTTATAGTGGCTCTTAAAGAATGATGGACTCGTAAAAGATCGTCTTGGAGACGACGAAGTAATCCCGCGTGGCGCGGGACAGATGGTTACCCATGAGGTCTTCTGGCCCGCCGAAGGCGGGTTACCCGTCAATTCTTCTGGCCCGCCGAAGGCGGGTTACCCGTCAATTCTTCTGGCCCGCCGAAGGCGGGACTTTTTACGATGTCATCAAGAATGATCAGTAGGTATCAGGTTACAGCTGAAGAGTCAACTGAAAGGAGTCTTCCTGAAAATGGTGCAGGTCAAAGATCGCTGGCGTATGAGCGAGTAAATATGATAATGATAAAGAAGTCCGTTGTGAAGGGTAGATGCTTAGGTTGGGCTGAGGAACAAAACCCAAAACAAGAAAATCCTGCCGAGATCCTGAGTCCCGCTACCAGCGGGATTCAGGATCTCGGCAGGCAGCAGGGCCGCTGTCCGGAGATTCTTCGGTTGAACTGCACAGCAGTACTTCCTCAGAATGACACTTTTTTCCTGTTGACCTGAAATCGAAAAGAGCTCCAGAAGACACGAAATTGCCTGAATCTTATACTTCCATAGTGCTGTTCCAGCCTATTTTAAACAGCAGCAGTTTTTGGAATAAAATAAAACGACCTGCATCTGGACAGCGTCACCATATCACCTGAGAAAGCCAAGAGCAGGATAACAGGAGTGCAGCAACGTTTCTCGGAAATGTGAATTCTAGTGCGGGAGGTGAGGAAAAACTTTGAAAGAAATCTTTGAAAAAATTATTTTCTTGTTTATAATGTAAAACCTAAATTTTTATCCAATACAATTAATCAGCTTTCAGCATAGAAGGAGGTACGATTGTGACCGAAACGACCAGTAGCTGTAAATGTGCCAAGCCGAACCCAAAGGTTATTTCAAAAGTACCTATCAGCGTAGAAGAAGAACCTGG
>JAGOGO010000174.1:3279-5350 GCA_017996625.1 Deltaproteobacteria bacterium
ACAATTAATCAGCTTTCAGCATAGAAGGAGGTACGATTGTGACCGAAACGACCAGTAGCTGTAAATGTGCCAAGCCGAACCCAAAGGTTATTTCAAAAGTACCTATCAGCGTAGAAGAAGAACCTGGCGCCTACTGCGGGGTTCTCACCCACACTACCTTCGAAATGACCTATCAGTGCAAGGACTGCGGTCAGCAGTGGAAAGAAACCAAGGTAGAAACCACGTTTGGATAGTTGACACTGTCGTCCAAGACCTGATTTTCAGATATCTTTGCTCTTGCTGCTAGAGAAGTGGTCGGAGATGGCTTGGCGGGCCAGCTGATCGGCGCGCTCGTTTTCTTCATTGCCAGCGTGCCCTTTCACTTTAATGATGGTGAGGCTGGCAAACCTGGCCATCTCCGCCTTGATTTTCTGGATCAGGTCTTGGTTTTTCTTTGGCTTCCAGCCCATTAGTAAAACTCCACACGCGTAAGCGCTGTCGGTATAAAGAAAAACCGGAATCGCGGAATTTTTGATTTCCTTCAGGGCAAGAAGAATTGCTGTAAGCTCAGCGATATTGTTGGTTCCTGATCCGATAAAGCGCGAAAGCTCTTTTCGTTGTCCCCGATAGGTTAAAATGATTCCGATGCCGGCAGGTCCGGGATTGCCGGTGCAGGCTCCGTCAGTGTAGACGATGATGCTGTCTTCTGGCAGAGCTGTAAGAGGTGAGAGGCTCGCGGATTCGGCAGAAGGTTTGTTGTGATCGGGCTTCCGGGGATGCTTCTTTTTCAGGAGCTCTTCATCGATATGGCGTACCGCTTCTGCCTTTGCGCGGTACTCCTGCTCCTGGCTGAGCTGATATTTGATCGTCACCAGGCCTTCACGAATCAGAAGATTTCCCAGAGCATCTGTCCGGGCATAGACCTTGTTGCCCTTGAACATCATTCGCTTCCACTTTGGCTCTTCCATAAGAATCTCGTCCACGTGAGCATTGAGTCGGGTTTTCGGTATGAACGGTATTGCCCGAATGGCGATTGCTGAAGACAGCTCACCGGATAATCGAGAAGCGGGAAAATGACCCTTCGTACTCTTCCCAGCTTACGCTAACTTGGTCAACGCGGCTGTAAGCAGGGCCCTGATGACACCAAGCGACCATTGCTTGCACCTGATCTTCCGGTCCCTCAAATAGCGCTTCGACAGCGCCGTCAGGTCGGTTTTTTACCCAACCGGTAACTCCGCGTGCCTGAGCCTCCTGCCGGGTATTCGCCCGGAAAAAAACGCCTTGTACAATCCCTTGAATGATGACCTGAGCACGAACGTTTTTCACGGTTCACTCGCGGTGAATAGAAGGTAACGTATTATCTATTGTAACTTCACGTTGATGATAGATTGTACAGTATCAGAGTCTACCGGAGCTGACAAGAGCAGAAAGAAGGCAAAGAGTATCAGGCGGTGAAATTGGAATAATGTAAAACTGAAATACTGGAATAATGGATATCTTGCTGGCTGTGCAAGCAAAGAATGGGGAAAACTCTAAATCCTAATTTCTGAACTTTAAACAAGCTCAAAATCCAAAGGATCGAAGGTTCCAGACTGTTAGTATTCCAGTATTCCATCATTCCACTACTCCATTCACCCAGGCAGGCTATCATTCTACTATTCCAGTTTCCGATCCCGGCGAACGTCCATGCACCGGGCACCATATTTCCCCGGTCTCGGGATCATACTCGTAGTCATCACCACCCAATGGGCAGGCATAATCATCAGTAATTTCGTCAAGAAAGTCGGGAAAACGATCATGCTCTATGCGGTATGCTTGTATATCAGTCGCAAGGGTCTTCGCTTTTAACAGACACTCTACTGAACGCGCCTTTTCAATCGGATTTTCAGAACTGGTCTTTGCGCTGGTATCGTTTGGTGTGTTCCTCGAAGAGTAGATGTCGTTGATTTTAATGGCTGTTGCGATAAGAATCGCCACGAAGAGAGTCGTGAGCAGGAGGCCCACGACACCAAGACCAGCCTTTTTCATGTGCTGTCTCCTTAAGACTGAACAGTGTGAGGTTCTCGGCCTCATTAAAACCGATATCGAGGTG
>JAGOGO010000175.1 GCA_017996625.1 Deltaproteobacteria bacterium
AGTAAATCTGGCAAAATCAATAAAATCATCGGAAGGGTAGGTATCATGCACCAGTTATCAAGAAGGACTTTTCTCAAACTCACTGGCGCGGCCGCGGCTGGAGTGACCCTAACCAGTCTGGGGTTTGATCTTCGCCCGGTACACGCCTATGCAAAAGATCTGCGCATTCTGCATGCTAAACAGACAAATACCATCTGTCCATACTGCGCAGTAGGCTGCGGGATCATCGTCCATACCATTGACGGCAAAGTCGTTAATACCGAGGGCGATCCCGAGCATCCAATCAATGAAGGATCGCTGTGCAGCAAGGGCATGGCTGTTTATCAGATTTCTCATAACAATCCCGGCCGGCTGGATAAGCCACTCTATCGAGCTCCGTACAGCACGGAATGGAAAGAGATAAGCTGGGATGATGCTCTGAACAAGATTGCGAATAATATCAAAAAGTCCCGAGATGCAAGTTTTGAGACCATCAACGCAAAAAACCAGACAGTTAATCGAACCATGGGTATTGCTTCCTTAGGAAGCGCCGCAATGGATAACGAAGAATGTTATCTCTATCAGAAATTCCTGCGCAGCCTCGGCCTGGTGTACATCGAACACCAGGCGCGGATATGACACTCCCCAACTGTAGCGGCTCTGGGAGAGTCGTTCGGACGCGGCGCAATGACCAATCACTGGAATGATATTGCCAACAGTGATTGTGTCCTGGTAATGGGAAGTAATCCCGCCAAGAATCATCCGATCGGTTTTAAGTGGGTATTGAAGGCGATGGAGCGGGGAGCAACGCTGATCTGTGTGGATCCTCTGATTACCCGCACCGCACGCAAGGCCCATGTGTATGCTCCGCTGCGATCAGGCACCGACATTGCCTTCCTCGGCGGTATGATCAAGCATGTTATCGAAAACAAACTGTATTTCGAAGAATACGTTCGAGAATATACCAATGCGTCTTTCCTGGTAAGCCCGGACTTTAAAACGCCTGGGGACAACAATGGCGTGTTTTCCGGCCTTCAGGGCACTCAAACCGAGCAAGGCTTTGTCGATGGAAAATACGACAAAACCACCTGGTCCTACCAGAAGGATGAAAAGGGTGTCCCCAAAAAGGATCCTACTCTTCAGGATCCAAACTGTGTGTTTCAGCTCCTGAAGAGACATTTCTCCCGTTATGATCTGGAAATGGTCTCCCGCATTACGGGGACCCCGAAGGAAAAGCTGCTGGCGGTATACCAGGCATATGCAAAAACCGGAGTGCCGGATAAGGCGGGAACTGTACTCTATGCCATGGGCTGGACCCAGCATACGGTTGGCGTCCAAAATATCCGGGCCATGTCGATTCTCCAGCTCCTGCTGGGCAACATGGGAATGGCGGGCGGCGGAATTAACGCCATGCGGGGTGAATCCAACGTCCAGGGATCAACCGACCACGGTCTCCTTTTTCACATTTATCCCGGATACCTTAAGGCTGTCAAGGCTTCACTACCAGGCTTCAAGGACTATCTCACTGCAAACACGCCTGTCTTTGCTGATCCGATGAGCGCCAACTGGTGGCAGAACTACCCAAAGTACGCTGCCAGCTTCCTGCGGGAGATGTACGGTCCAGATGTCCCTCTCGACCAAGCATATCAGTATCTGCCCAAGATTGATGACGGGGTAGACTACTCCTGGATGACGATTTTCGACCAACTCTATCAGGGTAAACTCACCGGATTCTTTGCCTGGGGACAAAACCCCGCCTGCAGCGGGCCAAATGCCAACAAGACCCGTGAGGGTCTCAAAAAGCTCGACTGGCTGGTGAATGTCAATATCTTTGACAATGAAACCGCCTCATTCTGGCAGGGTCCGGGCATGAATCCCAAAGAGATCAAGACCGAAGTATTCATGCTCCCTTGCGCTGCTTCGTATGAAAAAGAAGGCAGCCTCTCCAACAGCGGCCGCTGGATGCAGTGGCGGTACAAGGCTAGCAATCCTCCGGGATCGGCTTTACCGGACGCAGACATCATCAATGCCTTGTATGCAAAAGTAAAGAAACTCTACGCCAAAGAGAAAGGCCCAAAGGCAGATCCCATTGTGAATCTTTCCTGGAACTACGGCCCTAAGGATGACAAGGGAAATGTCAAGCACGTCGACCCTCACATGGTGGCTAAATCTATCAACGGCTACTTCCTCCAGGATAAAGTCATCAACGGAAGACTTTATAGCAAGGGGACTCTGGTGCCGATGTTCGCCAGCCTTCAAGACGACGGCTCCACCTCTTCCGGAAACTGGCTCTACTGCGGATCATATACCGGCTCCGGCAACATGTCCGCCCGCAGAGCTAAGGAAGATCCTTCCGGCCTCGGCCTCTATCCAGGATGGGCCTGGGCGTGGCCGGTAAACCGGCGCATTATTTACAATCGCGCCTCCGTAGATAAAAACGGTAATCCTTGGGCACCGGCAAAAGCGGTTATCACCTGGCGCAATGGTGCCTGGGTAGGGGATGTCCCCGATGGTCCCTGGCCGCCGCTGGCCGCAGGTGCAGCCTCCCGCTATCCGTTTATCATGCAGGCAGATGGCGTAGGCCATATCTTTGGACCTGGCCTCAATGATGGCCCATTTCCTGAACATTATGAACCTACGGAAAGTCCATTGGATAAGAATCCGCTCTCACCCCAACAGGTCAATCCAGCTGTCAAGCGATGGGATCGAGTGGAAGCTACGGCAACTATGAATGCTTGTGCTATCAGCGATACTCGCTTCCCGATCGTGTGCAGCACGTACCGGGTTACCGAGCACTGGCAGACGGGAGTCATGACCCGATGGCAGCCCTGGCTGGTCGAAATGGAACCGGCCATGTTTGTCGAAATGGGTGAAGATCTTGCTGCCTTAAAACAAATCAAAAACGGCGATGTGGTAACCGTGAAATCAATCCGGGGTGAAGTGGACGCCGTGGCGGTCGTGACAGCGCGTGTTCAGGCTTTTACGATAAACGGAAAAACCGTCCACCAGATCGGCATTCCATATCACTACGGATGGGTAACCTCGGCTGAACGCCGGTATAACGTTAATGACAAGAAGCCGGAGCTTTTCACCTTTGGCGACAGCGCCAACCTGGTCACTCCCAACATCGGCGACGCCAACACCATGATCCCGGAAAGCAAATGCTTCATGGTCGACGTGGTCAGAAAGGGGTAAGGAAATAATGGACGAAATGGCAATTCTTATCGATGTCTCAAAATGCACCGCCTGCCGGTCCTGCCAGGTTGCCTGCAAGAACTGGAATCAGCTTAAGGCGGAAAAGACCACTAATCGGGGAAGTCACGAAAATCCGCCTGACCTTTCCTCCAGCACCTGGAACCGGATCAGGTTTCATGAAGCGATAAAGGATGGGCGCATTGACCTCTTATTCATCAATGAGCGGTGTCGCCATTGTGCTGAACCGCCGTGCGTTGCCGCCGCGGAGGATGTTCCCGGTGCAATCATCAAAGATCCGGCCGGGCCGGTAGTTATTACTGAAAAAGCAAAGCAGCTGAATGCTCAGGATATCCGTGACGCCTGTCCGTTCGATATTCCCCGGTTCGATGAAACGGGCCAAATCTTCAAGTGCACCATGTGCGCGGATCGGGTTCTCAATGGCCTTAAGCCAGCGTGCGTGCAGGCTTGTTCTACTGGCGCACTCAGCTTCGGACCGAAACCGGCCATGCTGGCCTTGGCGGAAAAAAGCATGAAAGCGCTGGGCGAAAGCGCAACGCTCTATCCGAGCGAAGACTACAATGTCTTATGGGTTCTTCCGGAAGCTCCGGAAACCTATAACTTGGCCAAAGCCCCGGATATGAAAGGGACACACTATGCCGGGCGAACGAGAAAATCAACGGGACTGCTGGCAAGTCTGATGGACGTGTTTCGTAGCGCATAACGCCAGCATCTCTGCATAACATGAAGCTGGAGAGGGACTGCAGTTTGTCTCCTGCGTCCCTCTCTTTTTTTCCCCTGCCTTGTTTACTGGTTTACTAGCTTGTATTGAGACGAGGAGCCTCGTATGAACTCTGAAACATCTACGACAACCAATGTCCAGCCTCAGGGAGAGCCTGCAATATACCGTGAGCTCACCAAATTCTTCGAGCTCATTATTGCTGAGAAGAATGCGTATAAGCAGGAGCTGGAGAAGAGCCTGAAGCCTTCATCACTGGAACCCGAGCTGGCGAGGGTAAAAATGACCAATGGATTTCCTCTCCTGGACAAGGATCAAATGGCACTCGATATCCCGTCCATGAAGAAATACCTGCACACGCTTTCCGCCCTGGCCCACCGGCATGCACCTAATGCAGCTGAAGTCACGATCGAGAAGCTGATTCCAGACGATACGAGTTTCGAGACTATGATTCGCGCCGTTCTCCGGGAAGAAGCTATCGAGCCAGTGCCCGGCTTACTGACCTTCCTCATTACTGAAACCATCCGCCCGGTTCTGGAAATCTATGCAGCCTGTGAGCGGGAAACCATCAGCACGCATCAATGGGAAAAGGGCTACTGCCCGGTATGCGGAAGTGACCCGCTGCTTGGTTTTCTCCGAGGCGAAGAGGGTCGCCGTTATCTGGTGTGCTCGCTATGCGCCACTGAGTGGCAATTTTCCCGGATCAAGTGTCCCTTTTGCGAAAACAGTGACTTCCAAACGCTTTCCTACTTCGTTGCAGACAATGATCAGCGGTGCCGGATAGAAGTATGTGAAGAATGTAAGCGCTACATAAAAACCGTCGATCTCAGAGCAACCGCTCAAGAGGTTTTCCCGATACTCGAAAACATCAGGACCATGCATCTGGATATCATCGCCCAGGAAAAAGGCTACACAAGCAGCGGCTTTTCTCCGTATACGGGATCGGAGTCGTAATTCGGCCCTGTATCGGTTGAATACTCTTGGAGAGTAGTTATAGTATCCATCGCTTCTCTGTTGATAGGCGTTTTGCCCCTCTGATTCCTTTGTCCGATAAGAGACTCCTTTCGGTCTTTCTCTGACTCAGTATACCTGTTCGTCTATCGCTGTCATCAACTACTGGATTGCTGTTCTCATCTAAGCAGCCCCATAAATTCGTTTGAGAAGCAGATTCAAAACCTATCTGTTGACCCATACAGCCTTGTCGTTTCATTCCTCAGCTCGGTATCCACCCGCCGATCAAATAAGGATCATAAACGTCATTCCCGCGAAGGCGGGAATCCAGGATCTTCTCTGCATTGAATCTGAGACCTTTTACAGTCATCCCGTCGCAGGCGGACTGTCACGCTGGCGGGATTACCCACCCGAAGGAAATCCAGTTCATCTATTTGATCCATCATCCTACT
>JAGOGO010000176.1 GCA_017996625.1 Deltaproteobacteria bacterium
ATGTACACCGGGCTGGTGGATTCACGCTCCCGGCTCATCGCGTTCAGCGCTGCCGGTATATGTACCGGTCTGGGATTTCTTACTAAGCTCTACATCGCCTGTGCGGTGCCGGGATTGACGCTGGCCGCATACCTGTTTGCGTCGCGGCGGTTTGAGGTGCTCAAGGACCGGCGGCTGTGGCTGGGACTTATACTGTTCGTCATCACGGTATCTGCTTGGCTGATTCCGGCTTTTCAGGAAGGTGGAGCCGGGTATCTCTCTCAGCTTCTGTACCATCGGACCGCGACCCGGTTCCTGGAAGCAACGGCTCATGCCAGTCCTTTCTATTATTACCTCAAAAGTTTTCCCGAGAATTTTCTACCTTGGTTCATTTTTTTCCCCAGCGCACTTATTCTGCTTTTGCGTTCTCAGTGGCGAAAGAATTCCTCAGTGATGTATGTACTCGCGTGGTTTGTGGCCGGATTCATCTTCTTTTCCTTAGCTAAAGGAAAGCGCTCATTGTATCTGTTGCCTCTCTACCCAGCAGCCAGCCTCATGGTCGGCTTTTTATGGGATCGGTACTGTGCTTATCCTGGTTCGATGCTGTTCAAGAAACTCGTGCGGGTGCCTTGTTATTGCATGGCCGGAGCGCTGGTCATTGCCTCGATCGCAGCACCACTTGTAGTTCAGCACCGCCTGGATCTGTCTCTGAATGCAATCGCTCCCATGGCTCTGCCGCTTGTTACTGCTGCCTCAGGTGGAGCAGCCTATATCTATCGCCACAATAAACGGCCGGAACGAGCCTTTTACGGCTTGACTGCGGTGATAGTGGCAGGGCTGCTTTTTGCCGTCCTGGTGGTCTTTCCAGCGATGAACGCGCGAGAGTCGGCGAAGTTATTCGGTGAAAAGGTGGCTTCCGTGGCTGGTTCGGGTGACCGCTTGGCATTTTTCCACTCGGACGAGCCGACGTTTATTTACTACACCGGGTTCACCGGTATCAGGCTCATTGAAGATGTTCCCAGCCTGGAGCAGTTTTTCCGCTCTGATGTGCAGACGTTCTGCATTGTCAAGAATAAAAAGTTCCAGGAACTAAAGTGCGAATTTTCTGTTCCGATAGCAGTCATCTTTTCTGAAAAGGTCCACGGGCGTGAGTACGTTCTGATCAGCAATCGCGCTTCTAAAGACCAAAACGTTTCTCCGTTTTCGACAGAGAAGGAAATTGCAGTACCCTCAATCAGCAAGGATGAGGTTATTGAGAGGTAGTCTGAAGTGTTAGGTCCATTACCTGGGGAGACGATTTTGTGGCGCATCAACATTTTGAATAGGATCCGATGTGTTCTGATCACGACGAAACGTTGCCGCTTCTTGCTCTGAACCGGAAAATACTACCTCAAACAGTCGTGAAACCTGAGGCCGGGCAGCCTCTAAGCAAGACATGCAATCATTATGAAGCAGGCGCTGTATCATGGCATTTAATGAATACACTTTTTGGCTGACAGTGGGATTTGTGGCGCAAGGTCTTTTTTCTGCTCGTTTTCTGGTGCAGTGGATCGTTTCGGAACGAAAAAGAAAGAGCGTAATCCCGCTGCCTTTCTGGTTCTTCAGCCTGGCCGGTGGAACTCTTCTGTTGCTTTATGCTATTCATCGCAGAGATCCCGTGTTTATCTTTGGTCAGAGTGCCGGTCTGATTATCTATGCACGAAATCTGATGCTTATTTACAAAGGAAAGATGAAAGGCGCCAGCACGGAGCCATTTTCCGATTGAGAATAAACGTAACCACTGTCCTATCACTCCGGGAGCGCGGCTCCCTTCTTTCCTGCTCTTACCGTATTAGCGATCCGAATCACTCCGTATTGGGATGACAATTTCGTGCTGTACGGATGCACCGCACTACTCTTGACTGAGACATCTGCGTTGATCTATGATATTACCTTTGATGACATTGCCACGTGTGTTTGAACTGTCGCAGCGTTGCACTACAGTGAGGTGTTACCATTCTGCAGGAACCGATCAGTTTTCCTTACCCGTGCCTCTGATCTCCAAAAGGGATGACCAAGCATCTCCTATGCAAATCAGTGCCTTGTTCCGCTCATTACTCTGGAGTCTTCGCCGCTTAAGCCCGGAAATGCTTTTTCTCATCAGCTACCTTGGCTTCGGTGCACTTGGTACTGTACTCTTAATGATGCCTTGGGCGACAGCTCAGGGGACCATGGCTTGGGAAGATGCCCTTTTTACCGCAACCTCGGCGCTGTGTGTGACAGGTTTGACGGTGGCTGATACCGGCAGTTTTTTCTCTTTCGCCGGACAGACAATCATCCTGGCGCTGATTGAGATCGGTGGAATCGGGATCATGACCTTCGCGGTCTTCATTTTCCTTTCCAGCGGCTGGCGCATTAGCGCCAGGCAGCAGACATTCATTCAGGAGACGTATACATCTGATCTGCGCCAGGACATTAAAAAGCTAGTGTTTTTCATTTTTGCCTTCACCACGTTGTGCGAAGCGATTGGCACGCTGCTCCTGATGGTCAGCTGGAATGAGGATCTGACCTTTTTTCAGCGATTGTACTGTTCCTTGTTTCATTCTGTGTCTGCATTCTGCAATGCCGGTTTTTCGTTATATCCCGATAGCTTCGTAGGATATTCCGGCGATGTGCTGGTAAACATGACCATCACGGGTCTGATACTTCTGGGCGGATTGGGCTTTCCCGTGGTCTATGAGCTCTGGTACTGGTGGAAAACCCCTCGGCGCTATAATCTTTCTTTGCATTCCAAACTAGTGCTTCTTTTTTCTGTCATTCTGACCCTGGCTGGGATGGCTGCGTTCTGGGCGGTTGAGCGGGATAATGTCCTGGCCACTATGAGCTTTCCCCATCAGCTACTGGTTTCTTACTTCCAGTCGGTGACGCCTCGCACTGCTGGCTTCAATACGGTCGACTTCAGCATCCTGCACAGCGCTACCCTGATGATTGTCATTGTTCTGATGTTCATCGGTGCATCACCGGGATCTACCGGTGGCGGCATTAAAACCACCAGCATGGCGGTATTCTTCATCGTGCTCTGGAATCGTTTTCGCGGAAGTGACCACAACAATGTCTTCTACCGTACGATTCCTGATGCCGCAGTTTCTCGTGTCATTTCTATCTTCATCATTTCAGTGCTATATGTCAGCATAACTTGGGGCCTTATGTTAGTCAGTCAGACTGACAATCTTGCTTCCGGTTCCAGCCGGGCAGACTTCATTGAATGCCTGTTTGAGACGGTGTCAGCGTTCGGCACGGTAGGACTTTCCATGGGCACGACACCGAAGCTCGACGTTATCGGCAAGCTCTTGCTGACAGCCACGATGTTTGTGGGTAGGGTAGGTATTCTAACGTTGACGTATCTTCTGATCAGTCGAAAGCAAGCAGGTGCATTCCAGTATGCCGAAGAAAATGTCATGACTGGGTGATGAGAATGTCGGTCTCACCCGTATTGAGTTTTGCAGGAATCATATGGTGATATCAGAGTGGTTTCCGGCTGCTCGTTCCTGCTCTCCCGTTCATTGTGTTCGAGGTGGTTACCATGGGAAAATTTGCAGTGATCGGCTTGGGAAATTTTGGCTGGTGGGTGGCTAGGTCTCTTTTCGATTCCACGCAGGAAGCGATTGCGGTGGACAGTGATAAGAATAGGGTGCAGCAGATCAAGTCTTTTGCGAGCCAGGCAATTGTTGCCGACGCGACCCAAAAAGAGGTGTTGGAACGAATCGGTCTGGCGGATGTAGACGCGGTTGTGGTAAGTCTGGGCGACAACGTAAGCGCGTCCACCCTTGTGACCCTCTATCTTCACGAATTGGGGGTCAAGAAAATCATTGTTAAGGCGGTTAATGAGGATCACGCAAAAATACTGACCAGAGTGGGTGCCACTGAAGTAGTTTTTCCAGAAAAGGAGATTGGACAGAAGATTGCCAAGGCGCTGATTATGCCAAATGTTTTGGATTTTCTTCCATTGACGGAAGAGTATGAGATTGTTGAACTGGCACCTCCCCACAACTTTGTCGGCAAGACGTTAATTGATCTTGAGCTTCGACGGCGCTATCATATCCAAGTGATTGCGGTCAGAGGTATTATCCCGGAGACCTTCACCATTGTACCTTCGGCTGACTTTGTAATCAAGGACAGCGATATTCTCGTTGTGCTTGGAGCGAGGAGGGATATCGAAAAAATCAGAACTCTGGAATGAAAGTATTCCCTGCCGGGAACAGAAAAAGAAGCTGAACTGCACCAGGCATCACCGTTCGTGCGCAATGAGGTAAGGAGATTGAGGTTATGAAAAGGACAGCACTGCAAAAAGTCGTACTCACGTTTTTGGCTTTTGTAATGTTCCTGTTTGCTGCTGACGGCTTTGTCTGGGGAGGGGAGCAAGGTGATGGCGGAAAGAAGGATAACAAGGACAAAGCAACTTCCCCGGGTGAGGAACAGGAACAACTCTCAGTCACCACCCATACTATGCGTATTGGAGAAAAAGAGCTTACCTACCGTGCCACTGCTGGAGAAATTCTGGTTGAGCTTGAAAAGGGAGCAGGAAAGGGCCGCTTTTTCTATGTGGCATATGAACTGGAGAGCGGGGAAGACGTCAAGCGGCCGATCACCTTTGCCTTTAACGGCGGACCGGGCGCAGCGGCAGTCTGGTTGCATCTGGGGGGTATAGGGCCACAACGAGTCGTGCTCAGCGAGGATGGCCGACCGTTGCCGCCTCCAGTGCAGTATGCTGACAATCCTTCCACTTGGCTGCCATTCACCGACCTTGTGTTCATCGATCCCATCAACACCGGCTTTAGCCGATCAATCCCTGAGAAGTCGGAGGCAGCCCGGAAGTTTCTCGGTGTTCAGCAGGATATCGAGTCAGTGGCGGCATTTATTCGTTTATACCTTACAAGAAACAATCGTTGGCTTTCCCCTGCCTTCCTCGTCGGAGAAAGTTATGGAACTCTGCGCGCCGCCGGTCTTTCCGGGCACCTTCAGGAACGTTACGGAATCAGCTTGAATGGGATTGTTCTTATTTCTCCGGTTCTGGATTTCTCGACGATTTCCCAGCAGACTTCTGATGACCTGTCGTATCTCCTTTACCTGCCAACCTACACTGCTACAGCCTGGTACCATCGGCTACTGTCTCCTCCCATGGGTGTAAGCAGTCTGGAACAGGTTTTGCAGAGCGCAGAAGCTTTCTCTATGCACGAATATGCATTACTCCTGCTCAAAGGAGACGTTATATCTGGAGAGGAACAGGAGAAGCTGCTGACGGCGCTGCAGACCTACACCGCTTTGTCGCCGGAATTGAT
>JAGOGO010000177.1 GCA_017996625.1 Deltaproteobacteria bacterium
CTGCGCACGGAGATTTTCAAGCGCATGTACGAGAAGCCTATTCATCCGAAGAACATGTGGATCACTAAGGAACCACTGCAACACGAAGAGCACGATGAGATCTTCCGGGAGAACATCAAGCGACTGCAGGAGATGGGCGTGTATACTCCTCCGTCCCGGCGCTTCAAAGGCTCACAGTTTATTCATCCTGTGAAAGACCGAAAGATGCGAGCGTGGGAAAAAATGCGTGATCTGTTCTGGGGTGATAAGGGTCTGGAAGAATAGCTGGTGCGCATGCCTGAGCCGTAGTTGACAGGTCGGGACCGATTGATACCACGGCATTACATCTGCGGCGCGATGGGCCTTGATTGAGAGGGTCTCGAAAGGGACAGAGAAGAGATTTTATTGAAGGGCCTGGAGAATAATGGTATGGGTATTCTTGTCGGAAAGGTTATAATTGTCACCGGTGCGACATCTGGTATCGGAGAAGCGACTGCCATCGAGATTGCCCGCGAGGGTGGCAGCGTGGTATTAGCCGGCCGCAGAAAGGAGCGAGGCGAGGCTATCATTCGCAGAATAAGAGAAGCTGGGGGTACAGGGCTGTTTATCCGCACCGATGTAACCAGTGAAAAGGATATTGCACATCTTATCACTCAGACCGTAAGAGAATATGGGCGGCTCGACGGTGCTTTCAATAATGCCGGTATTGGAAATCGTGTCGGTTCAGTTGACAGCATGACGAATGAGGCCTACGAACAGCTGATGAACGTAAATCTTCGGTCAGTATTCTTGTGTATGCGGTATGAGGTGGCTGAAATGAAAAAGGGAGGCGGTGGCGCTATCGTAAACTGTTCCTCTGTCGCTGGCGTCAAGGGCACTGCCGGCCTCAGTATCTATGCCGCCGCAAAACACGGGGTGGTTGGGCTTACCAAGTCTGCCGCTGCTGATCACGGACCTGATAAGATACGAATCAACGCTGTATTACCCGGCTGTATTCGGACTGAGATAGCTGATTCTCTTCCTGGTGGCGAAGAGCTCCTTAAGAAGTTCGTTGAGGCAACCATCCTGAAGCGCCACGGTGAACCCTCTGAGGTCGCGAAACCAGTTGTGTTCCTCTTGTCTGACGCTGCCTCCTTTATAACCGGTGCCTTGCTGGCGGTTGACGGTGGGGTTGCAGCCTTGTGAGCAAAGCCCAGAAAGCCTGTGGGCTTTGGAAAAGAAGATTATGTGCACACGGCTGACGTCGAGGAGAAACGATAAGGCATCACTACCGGAAGGAAAACAGGGTCGTGAAGCTGGCTCAAGGAGCACTCTGCTTTTCATTTACTACGCTGGAACTAGCAGGGTGACAGGGCATCGAGATAGATAAGAAAAGTTTCCAGAAGAAAGAAGGCCTCTTATGAAAAAATTTACCGGAGGGTGGTTTGGGAAACTGTTGCGTATTAACTTGACTGACCGCACGAGCCGGGTTGAAGAAATCGATCCTGCCCTATTATATAAATTTGTCGGTGGTGCGGCGTTGGGGGCAAAGATTCTCTACGATGAGGTTTCTCCGGGCAGTGATCCACTGGGATCAGAAAACAGGCTGATATTCACTGTTGGCCCGCTGACCGGGACGGAGGCTCCCTGTGCCAGTCGACTTAATGTGGCCACAAAATCTCCTCTTAATAATGCCCTGGGTAATGCGCTTTCCGGAGGATACTTTCCGGTAGAGATGAAATGGGCTGGTTTTGATGGAATTGTCGTTGAGGGAAAAGCCTCTGAGCCGGTCTATGTGCTCATCAAGGATGATGCGGTGGAGATACGGAAAGCCGGCCGGTACTGGGGCTTAAACACCCAGGATACCCAGATGTATCTGAAGGAAGACCTGAATGACCATAACATCCGAATCGCCTGTATCGGTCCGGCAGGGGAGAATCTGAGTCTTATTTCCTGCATTATTAATGAGTGTCGAGCGGTGGCGCGAAAAGGCGTCGGGGCGGTTATGGGCAGTAAGAATCTGAAAGCTATCGCTGTGCGGGGTAGTAAGAAAGTACCGATCGCTGACCAGAAGAAATTTAAAGAAGCGACAAAAGAATTTCTGAGGTATCTGAAGGAAAACGAGCTGGTTTACCCAGTGTTTGCCCAAACCGGTACCTCTCTGGCAGTAGGTGCGACCAGCGCACTTGGTTTCTTTCCAGCGAAGAACTGGCAGGATACCGGGGTAGAAGACCTTGCGCCGAGCCTTGACAGCAATGCGTTTGCCCAATACAAACAAACTCGTAACCCCTGCTACCGCTGCCCGATAGCCTGCAGTCAGGTTCGGATGGCGAAAAAAGGACGTTACGCAGGTGTCTCCACCGAAGGTCCGGAGTATGAGACCATCTATTCCCTCGGTTCAGTAGTAGGGATCAAAGATCCGGCCTTTATCATCGCAGCTGACCGTTTGTGCGACGAACTCGGGCTCGACTCGATCTCGGCTGGTGTCACGGTGGCCATGGCCATGGAACTTTACGAGAGAGGCATCTTTACCGCTACTGAAGGACTGGACTTACGATTCGGCAATCAGGAAGAAACCCTCGCTTTTCTACGAATGATGGCATACAAGGAGGGATTTGCGAAGCTATTTGCTGACGGGACGAAAAGGGCCGGACAGGCGATCGGAAATGGTGCAGAATACTACGCAATGGAAGTAAAAGGTTTGGAGCTTCCGGCCTACGATGTCCGTGGCGCCAAAGCCCATGGCTTAAATCTTGCCACCGCCTACCCGGGTGCTGATCACAATAAAGGGTATGCCCCGCAGGAAGTGTTTGGGATTCCCATTCCCTATCCGGTGGAAAGGCTGGAGATCAAGGGCAAAGGAATTCTGGCAAAATGGAATCAAGATTTCAGCGGCTGTTTTGATATACCGACGTTCTGCGAATTCCCGATCCTGTTAGCGCTTATTCCGGTAGCCCAAAAAGTAACCGCAGACTTTCTCTCAGCCGCTACCGGTTATGAGTTCACCGAACAAGGGGTGTGGCATTTGGGTGAGCGGTTGTATAATCTTTGCCGAATGTTCAATGTGCGGGAAGGATTTTCTCGCAAAGACGATTACTTGCCAAGAAGGCTGATGGAAGAACCCATAAAAGATGGGCTATCCAAAGGTGAAGTGATCAGCCAACACGATTTGGACTTTATGCTTGATGAGTACTACGAGGCTCGTGGCTGGGACAAAAACGGTATTCCGACTCCAGCAAAGCTGCAGGAACTGGGCCTTGAGGATACAATACAAGACCTGCCTCCCGGCAGATAGTCTTTTTTGGAGACCTGCATGCCAAGAGTCATGATCCGAGGTGTATCCTTTTTCCAGGAAATCATGGAGTCGCGAGAAATCGAGATGGAAGTGAGGGGAGGGAGCACCGTAGAGAGTCTTCTCGCTGAATTGGACAGTACGTTTGGCGGAAGATTGTCAAAACGTCTCTATAACGAGGACGGGTCCATAAATAACAAAGTGAGAGTGTTCCTCAACGGCAGGGACATATGTTTCCTTGGCGGAAAATCGGTTCCCCTTAGTGAAGGGGATATTATTCTGCTGTTGCCAATTCTTGCCGGGGGATGATGTTCCTGAAAAACCGGTTACATCGAAAGGTATTTGAAGACGGCATATATACACCACCGGATAAATAGAGGGGCTCGTCCTTAAGAATGCTCTTCTCCTGAAAAATGGACATACAAATATGTGTAGTTGAAAGTTTCACCATCAGAGGACCGGTACGGTGATAGGCCTTCCCAGTGATACGACATTAAACCTCTACGCGTACTGCCAGTGGAATGGTTTGCCTCTCTCTCCTCCAAAGGCCCATAGATTACTCTATGGGCCTTTATTGTCTCTCACAATGAGAGCGGACTGTACCGCTGAGCGTGATCCGTGGTGAGAGATGTATGTCTGAGAACCTGAGTAGCACCACGATATACGGGGGACATCGTTTGGACTAGCAGGGGGCGACCCCGGAAATGAGTCTGTAATGTGTTTTCCGTAACCAAGATGCAGCTTAGTATCCCGTGAGGGATCGCACGACGCAGGCACGAGAAAAGGTGCGTGATCTGCTCTGGAATGAAAAGGACTTAAGGAATAACTTTTCAGTGAGGGCTAGACCGTATGACCACAACGCTTGATCCTAAGGATCTCCATTTTGCTTCGGCAAGCGATGCTGCCCGGGCAATTCGCCAGGGTGACATTTCGTCAGTCGAACTAACGACCTATCTCCTGGAGCGGATTCACCGGTACAACCCGTCCCTGAATGTGATTGTCACGCTCCTTGAAGAGGATGCGATCAAAAAGGCGGCGGCTGCAGACGCTGCGCTGGCACGAAAGGAGTGGTGGGGACCGTTGCATGGCGTTCCTGTAACCATCAAGGATACATTTGCGATCGCGGACGTACGGACAACTGCCGGCGCTCAATTCTTGTCCGAGTATATCCCCTCCGAAGATGCAGCAGCGGTTGCAAAATTGAGGAAAGCGGGAGCGATACTGTTGGGCCACACCAATGTCCCATGGCCGGCGGCTGATTGGCAAACGTACAACAGTATTTTTGGAACCACGAACAATCCGTGGGATCTGACCAGAACACCAGGCGGGTCCACTGGCGGCGCTGCAGCCGTGGCTGCGGGATTGAGCTTCCTGTCACTCGGTACTGATCTGGGCGGATCGATTCGGGTGCCGTCTCATTTTTGCGGCCTTTATGGTCATAAGCCGACGCTGAACCTGATTCCGTACCGGGGCCAGGTGCCGCCTCCGCCTGGTGTAGCTCCTCAAGAGGATATGTCTGTCGCTGGCGTACTCGGTCGCAGCGCTGAAGATCTCAAGACTGCGATCGAGGTGCTCGGAGGTCCAGATAAAGACGAGGCAATAGCCTACCGCTGGACGCTGCCGCCGGCGCGGGGAAAACAGTTGTCCGACTACAGGATCGGTTTCGTACTGGACGATCTCAATTGCCCGGTCTCTTCTTCGGTAAGACAGGTTCTCGCAGCAGCTATCGACCTGATCCGAGCATCTGGTGCCCACCTCGCAGAAGGATGGCCGACCGGCGTCAATCCGCTGGAGCAGTACCGGACGTACCGCTTTAACCTTTCAGGCTACTTTGAGTCGCTCTTTCCCGATGACACTCCTGAAAAAATGCGCGAGCGGGCTAAACAGGATGGATCTCTGGATGCGCTTGAGGCGTGGGGTTGGAAGGAACCTCAACCCTATCAGCGCTGCAAATCCGCCAGCTATGCCCGGCTTCAGGCCCGAAGCGTGTGGCAGGAATTTTTTAAATCCCACGACGCATTCCTTCTGCCTGTCTCCTTCGTG
>JAGOGO010000178.1:0-2107 GCA_017996625.1 Deltaproteobacteria bacterium
AAGTTAAAAAGCTTTTGCGTTGACCGTTATCCGTTTACCGTTCACCGACAAGAATAGGCAAGGAACACGATCTGCTTTTTCCTTTTACGGCGAACGGTCAACGGTGAACAGTGAACATTCCCTGTCCCCTGATTATCAATCGATCCATCCTCCTCCCAGCACCATCTCATTCTGAAAGAACACCACTGCCTGGCCGGGAGTGACTGCTGCCTGGGGAGTATCAAACACTACGCGCACGCGATTGTCGGAGAGAGGGTAGACTGTCGCCGGCTTTTCCTGATGCCGGTACCGGATTCGCGCACTCACGGTTATGGCGTCCGTCGGTGGATCACTAAAAATCCAATTTACTCCTGATGCCGTAAGTTCAGACCGCACAGTTTCTTCCTTTCTTCCTACCACCACCGTGTTCGTGTGTGTATCCAAGCGAACGACATAGAGAGGATAGCCAACAGCAACGGTGAGCCCTTTACGCTGACCGATGGTAAAGGAATGAATTCCGCGGTGTGTGCCGATCACATCACCGGTGGTTGTCATAATGGGACCTGGATTCCCGCTCTTCGGATAGCGGGCACCGATAAATTCTGCATAGTTATTACCAGGAATGAAACATATTTCTTGGCTCTCGGGCCGGGAAGCGACGGGTAGTCCTCGCGCTTCGGCCTGGCGTCGAACCTCAGCCTTCGTCATCTCTCCGAGAGGAAACACGGCGGCACGGAGCTGGTCCTGAGTGAGCAGAAACAGAAAATACGATTGATCCTTCTCGACATCCTTTCCCTTCATCAGGCGATATCGTTCTCGATTCCGGTCGAAAGCAGTTCGTGCGTAATGCCCGGTTGCAACACAGTCAGCGTTTACAGTGCGTGCCTCCATAATCAAAGCGTGGAATTTTATTTCACGATTGCACACTACACATGGATTAGGTGTTTGCCCGGATAAATATTGTTCACAGAAGCGACTGATCACGAGCTCCTCGAACCGCTGGTTAACATCCAGGACAGAGTGGGGGATATGAAGGAATTCTGCCGCTGCCTTCGCAGCTTCGACGGATTCTGAGGCTCCTGCCTGATTAGCGTCAGCAGCAAAACTCAAGGTAATACCGACAGGGTCATATCCCTGCTCCTTGAGCAAAGCCGCCGCGACACTGCTGTCCACTCCGCCGCTCATTGCGATAAGGATTTTTTTCTTTTTCACCAAACCTCCTGTCGCGTGAAAGGGCGATCAAGCAGCGCCCCCATCACGTTCTGATCTTTGGGCTTTCGGTCCCTTACCGATTGCCCTCTGTTCCACACTCTTCACCCTATTGCTCGTTGAGGTTTCGTGCTTCAGCACGAGCCGAAATCCCGCCAAAGGCGGGACTCCGCTGCTCTGTGTCCCCCGCCACCCATTCTACATCGCAGATCTCACGCCGCATATCACGGTCATCTAATCGAAAACCGCGGCCGCTCGATCTGCTGACCATGGCACTCAGGACAGCGAGAAGGACTTTTAAACTGTTTCTTTCTACTGAATACAAATCCACACTGCCGGCAGCGTGCGGGCTCTATTCTCAGAGAGGCTTTCACGGTTTTTGCTACGTGTTCCAGGTGGTCGGCAATCTCTTTTTCCTTAATACCCAGAATTTCCGCCAGGTCGAATGTTGTGAGCTGTTCCTGACGAAGCATTTCGATAATAGTCTGTCGGATAGTTTTGGGCATGGTGTCGTACCAGCAAAGACAAGCTGTTGTGAACAGTCAGCGAGCATCTAGCTCTCGTACATCAAGGCATTGCAGCTTGCAGCTAGTATACTCCAAAATGATCCAAGTACCAAGGCAAGAATACATTCTAAATAGTAAAGAGTAAGGCGTAAGAAGTATATGCCCTCGCTCCTGCCCTTGATCTCCCGCAAAGGCGCTGAGGGCGCAGGGAAGGAAATCCAGCGATTCAACCATTCTCCCATTTGGCGGATCGCCGGATCAGCGTGTTCTGCTCATCACATGCTGTGTTAATAGTCCTTTGGAACATAGACTGGCAGGATTGATTCAACCACTTCAAAGTGGGCAGGAGTGCGAGTCGTGAACTCGCCATCAGCAACCACAGGCGTTGGCGTCCTCGTGGTGATATCGATTCG
>JAGOGO010000178.1:2207-5286 GCA_017996625.1 Deltaproteobacteria bacterium
GTTAATAGTCCTTTGGAACATAGACTGGCAGGATTGATTCAACCACTTCAAAGTGGGCAGGAGTGCGAGTCGTGAACTCGCCATCAGCAACCACAGGCGTTGGCGTCCTCGTGGTGATATCGATTCGGCGACCCTGCACGGTGAGCGTTCTTTCCAGCCGATCGAGATCGCCCCTGCGAAGCGCGGAAGCAAAGCCAAACAGCTGGAACATACTCTGCGGCTCCAGGCTGAAAACATTCAGCAGGTGATCATCGATTTTAGCTCCTCTCGCTATCGTCATGAAGCCGCCATAGTGCTTTCCGTTTCCCACAGCAATCTCGATCGATCGAAGCAGCTTCATCTGACCATTGCACACAAGCCGGGCAACAAGAGGATGGTTTCTTTGGTAAGCGGTAATTAAACTGCGCGGATATCCGAGCACTCCCCACGTTCTTTTTGTCTTTTTGGAGAGCTGCAAGGAAATCTGAGCTCCTAGTCCGATATGAGCAACGTTTAAAAAATATGTGCTGTTGACCATACCGAGATCGATGTGATGCACCCGGCCGGTAACAATAACGCTGGCAGCAGCGCGAGAATCAGTTGGTATATTCAATGTTCGGGCGAGATCGTTTGCCGTCCCTCGCGGAATAATGCCCAAAGGGAGGCCTGTGGGCACAATACTGCTTAATGACTTGTGGATCGTACCGTCGCCGCCAGCCAGAATGATAGTGTCGATACGTCCCCTGTGACGGTTAATGAGATCAGCACCTTCAGCTGGATTCCCGGTATACGCCACCTGTGTAGACAGGCCGTTTTCCGCAAGATACTGCTGGATGTCAGAGATATCCTCTTTACCCTTCAGTGATTCCCGGTTGACGAGAAAAAGGGCTTGGCTCTGCATGACCAACACCCTCGTCCTTTGGGTCAAATGCAAGCATAATGCATGTGTGATATGCCTTCTCAGAGATTCACTACCGCCATAGCTCTATCCCGGGCACCGACAGTCTCCTGAAAATCTCCCCGTATGGCTTTTAAAGCATAGCGTTCCTGCTCGATCTCGTAGGCGGTCCGTATACCCATCCGCCGGAAAACGGGAACCGGAGGGCACCAGCCCTGTAATGCATGCTGGAACAGGAACGAAGCAACTACAGCAGGAAGAAACAGCCACTTCTTGTTGACCAAGGCTCCGAGACTGATACCTATCAGCATCAGTGTAGACGCATTCGCTTCCAGTGTACGCTCTATGTCCCATTCTGCATCCAACTCGGCTAAGCGCCGGTCTATCGCTTCCGGACCTCCGGCAGCGAAGCACTGAATATTCGCCCGCGTCCTCTGCCTGATCTGCTGATTGAGATGCTCGGCGGTGTGTTTGGAAACACGATTGGTTGTTTCCGGTAACATAACCTACCCCCTTCTCTATGAGCACGGAGCTACCAGTTGTGTTCTTTCAGTGTCTGTTGAATGTACGTCAGATGGCGCCGTTCATCATTGTAGTTCTCCCGCACTTGTGCCTTCGCATCCACTGTAAGATCCCAGGACAGCGCATTTTCATACTTGGAGTTGGTCAGTTTTTCATTGGTCTCCATTGCCTTGAGAGCTCCTTCGGTGCCGGTGGCGCTCCGGAGCGACGTGAATCCTTCAATCAGAAATCCCTTAAAGTCTCGCGCATACTCTGTAGGCTTTCCTCCTAAGGCGTGGACGAGCGCTGAAAGGTTACGGATATGTGCCTGGTGGTCATCCCGGAAGTCGGATATTTGAATTCTTATCATCATCATATCGATATTATCCAGCGCCTGCTCATATGCCTGTACTGCATCGATATCCAGCTGAATAAGCGAATTCAGCTTATCAATCATGTCTTCATTGGTCATCATGGTCGCGTCTCCTCTCGGCAAATCCCCTAGGCCATTCTGCCTCTAATTTTCTCTTTCTCATCATGGAATTTTGCGGAAATCTGATCAAACTGCTTTTGGTCCAACACCTCGTCAGCATCATGGAAGATCTTGCTTTCCTCTTCTTCAATATGGTGGTCAACCAGTTCCTTCAGTACCGAAAGCTTTGCCGACCACTGCTCCTCACCTTTATTCATTGTATCCATTTCTTTCAGTACATATTCAGCGACGTGGTGTTCCTCGATCCCTTCCAGGACATCCTTTCGAACCTCATCCTCTTTCTCCAGCGCCGGATAGAAAACATGCTCCTCCGCCTTCTGATGAGGCTCGAGTTCCTGCTTAAGCTGACTAAAGAGTTCTTCACGCTTGCTGCTTTCCTCGGACGTTTTCTCGAGTTTGCTGATAATGCTCTGAACCTCTCGATGATCCTTTTTCAATTCCTCAAAAAGCTTGTTAGCCATTATGGTGTCCTCCCGTATACATATTGCTCATGTGCTTCCAGTCTTATTCATACTGGAAGCATCGTTGTCCACGTGAATGGTTTCAGTGTAGGGACAGAACGGAGAATCCATAATGGGGTAAAGACATATTCTTTTGCCGCCGAAACCTGTATCCCGGATCAGGGATGTCGGTACGCATCCCTGGGTGTTTCCCTGTAGGCTGGCCGTGACGAAGGGATCCGGATATGGCACAAAATCTACACTATTCCGAGGCCATGAATGTCCTTATGCTTTCCTCTCCAGGTCGGCGACTGCTGGTGCCTGAATAACGTGTCCCTCAACGTCAAAGCGAGAGCCATGGCAGGGGCAGTCCCAGCTTCGTTCCGCATTGTTCCATCCGACCGTGCATCCCATATGAGTACAGGAAGAGGAAAGTACCAGTTTCGTTCCCTGCTCGTCCTGGAACGCCGCAACCTGCTCACCATCCTTATCAACTACTCCGGCTGCCCCCGGCTTCAGATCCTGCAGATTTTTCTTCTCGCCGGTTGGAAGATGATCCTTGATGAACATTTTGGCAACGTGGATGTTACGGGATATAAATTTCTTGGATAAGAATGGGGTAAAACGGTTGGGATCGAAAACCGCACTCCAGGGATTCGGCCGCCTCGAAATCAAATCGGAAATAATCATGCCAGCAGCAGTGCCGCCAGTCATGCCCCAGCCCTTCAGGCCAGTTGCCACATAGAGCAGATGTGACAACTGTGAATG
>JAGOGO010000179.1:0-1812 GCA_017996625.1 Deltaproteobacteria bacterium
CTGTCCGTCCTGTGGTGGCTTGGGTACAAAGCTATACTTCGATCCTGATCTGGTGGTTCCGCATCCTGAGTATTCAATTCGTGAAGGAGCGATTCATCCTTGGGCGCGTCGAAACACTGTTTACTATCATCAGATGATCGAGGCCTTGAGCGAGCACTATCGATTTGATAGTAATACTCCCTTCAGGGATCTTTCCCCATCAGTGCAGCAGGTGCTGCTTTATGGATCAGGCTCGGAGAAGATCAAATTCTATTATGAAGAAGATGATCGCCGTCACTTTTTCCACCGGCCTTTCGAAGGGGTGATTCCGAATCTGGAACGCCGGTACAAGGAGACTGACTCAGCGCTGGTCCGGGAAGACGTGGAGCGCTACATCAGTCTTCATCCTTGCCCTGACTGTGGACAGAGTCGTTTACGGCGGGAAAGCCTGCAGGTGAAGCTTGATGGCAAGTCCATCTATGATGTTACCTGCCTTTCGATTACCAAGGCACTGGTTTTCTTCGCCGAACTTGCTCTGAGCCGGCGCAATGAAATCATCGCTCAACCCATTCTCAAAGAGATCAAGGCCCGTCTTCAATTTATGGCGGACATGGGACTTGAGTACCTTACCCTCAATCGCGCCTCGGCAACGCTCTCCGGAGGCGAGGGACAGCGGATTCGCCTGGCGACGCAGATCGGTTCCGGACTCATGGGGGTATTGTATATCCTCGATGAGCCCAGCATTGGTCTCCACGCCCGGGACGTCGGCAAACTGATTAGCAATTTGAAGCGCCTGCGCGATTTGGGCAACTCCGTGCTCGTAGTGGAACACGACGAGGCAACTATCCGGACTGCTGACTGGATTGTCGACATGGGTCCGCAGGCTGGAACACAAGGCGGGAGGGTGATTTTTAGCGGTTCGCCTGAGGAACTCGTTGCCTCAGAAACATCACTGACCGGTCAGTATCTTTCCGGCCGTGTCTCTATTCCGGTTCCGGCTGAGCGATGTCGGCCCGGACCACGCTCTCTCATCGTCCGCGGTGCTTGTGAAAACAACCTTAAGAATATCGATGTTCGATTTCCGTTGGGCCTTCTCATTTGTGTCACCGGAGTTTCCGGATCGGGAAAGAGCACCTTGGTGATCGACACACTTTACCGGGCGCTGGCTCAGAAGCTGTATCATGGAAAAGAGAGGCCCGGCAAATTCACATCCATTGAAGGTCTGGAGCATGTAGACAAGGTCATCGATATCGATCAAAGCCCCATCGGCCGCACGCCTCGATCGAATCCTGCTACGTATACGGGAGTCTTCAGTTTTATCCGGGAGCTTTTCTCCGGCACTGCCGAAGCCAAAGTGCGCGGGTATAAGGCCGGCCGCTTCAGCTTTAATGTTAAAGGCGGCCGATGTGAGGCGTGCGCCGGTGACGGTATCATCAAGATCGAGATGCACTTCCTGCCCGATGTTTATGTTCCCTGTGATGTATGTAAGGGAAAACGATACAATCGAGAAACGCTGGAGGTGTTGTACAAAGGAAGAAATATCGCTGAGGTTCTGGCATTAACAGTGGCAGAGGCGCTGGAACTATTTGTCCACATCCCGCGGATACGGGAGAAGCTGCAGACTCTTTGTGATGTCGGACTCGGCTATATCACCCTGGGGCAGTCTGCGACTACGCTGTCCGGAGGCGAGGCGCAACGGATCAAGCTGTCCCGTGAGCTGAGCAAGCGAAGTACCGGCCGCACCCTCTATCTGCTGGATGAACCCACAACCGGACTGCACTTCGCTGATGTGCAGCGGCTGCTCGACGTGCTTATTCGTCTTCGGGAAACGGG
>JAGOGO010000179.1:1912-5235 GCA_017996625.1 Deltaproteobacteria bacterium
TGTCCCGTGAGCTGAGCAAGCGAAGTACCGGCCGCACCCTCTATCTGCTGGATGAACCCACAACCGGACTGCACTTCGCTGATGTGCAGCGGCTGCTCGACGTGCTTATTCGTCTTCGGGAAACGGGGAACACGATTATTATCATTGAACATAATCTGGAGGTCATCAAGACGGCTGACTGGGTTATCGACCTGGGACCGGAAGGCGGAGAACACGGGGGAAATATTGTTGCTGCAGGGACGCCGGAAGCGGTGAGCCGCACGTCCTGCTCGCACACCGGACAGTATCTCAAACAGGTGCTGGAGAGAAAGACTCGAGCAAAGAGCAAAGAGCAGACGAGCAGGAGTTGAAAGTCGAAGAAGATGTAGGGGCAGGCCTTGCGCCTGCGTGTGGCAAAAGCTATAAATGTTGAGCAAGAAGAGCAACACTGCTGCCGGGTCGTTTCAAGAGCTAAGCAGGTAAGCAAAAAAGGGTTGACAAAGACAGTGTGCTTGGTCCTTTTGTAAAGGAGGGTCAGGGTGGATTTTCGTCTGCCGCAGCGTCTCTTCACTCCACCTCTGCTCAAGGCTAACGCTTGTGGTTCTTAATGCTCCTTTGAAATTCTCCCTCATTGCCATTTGGCACAATTATAAAAGGGGGACTTTCACGAGTTCGAAACTGTCCAGACACTTCTGCATGGTTGCTTAGATAGGTATCTCACGATGAGAACAAAACGATGGCTTGTCGAACAAGATGGTGAGGGTTACAAGAAGATCACTGCTGAGATGGAGGATGAGTACCACCATATTCTCCTACAGCTCTGGGTTGACGAACCGGAACTGAAAATCAGGCGCATGGAAGTTTCTTTGAACCGCTGCCCTGAGCCTGGCTGCAGGGACTGCGAAGAAAATCTGCGCTCACTGATTGATGCCGAAATTGCTCATCCTCACTTCCGCTATCGACTGATGCGGGCTGTCGGCGGCGAGCGCGGCTGTTTCCATATCCTGGAGCTTCTCGGCGAGGCGCATGATTATCTGCGCGCTTTTGTGTGGGACCATACCCCGGATGCGCAAGGTCGCTACAGTATTTCCAGAATTAATCAAAGCGGCCGGGTGCGGTGTATTGCGTTTGGGGAAAAAGGCAAATTGGAATAATGGAATAATGGATGTTTTGCTTGATGCGTGATGGAGAATGAGGAGAATCCTAAATCCGAATTTCTAAGCACTAAACAAATCCAAAATCCAAAGGCTCTGCGTGGGAAATTGGACAAATGGAAGAATGGGAATGTAGAGCTTCGTGCTTAGGATTTCCGTCAGCTCTTCTCCCACTATTCCACCATTCCAGTATTCCAATTTTCCAATATTCTATTCTCCAATCCTCTGCTCTACAGCCCCCCGAACGCCTTATCCATTGCCTTCAGTGTCTTGTCGATATCTTCCTCCGAGTGAGCCAGAGACATAAAACCAGCCTCGAACTGCGATGGAGCCAGATACACGCCCTGATCCAGCATAGCATGAAAATAGCGATTGAATTTTCCGGTATCGCACTGCTGGGCGGTTTCATAGTCAGTTATGTCCCCGTTGAAGAAGAAGAGACAGAACATCGAGCCGACTCGGGTGAAGGAAACATCGGCCGTGTGTCGGGCTGCGATTTTCTTACCTTCAGCTTCCAGGTATTGAGAATGTTCTTCCAGTAACTCATAAGTGCCGGGACGGCCAAGGATCTGAAGCGTTTTCAGACCGGCGGTTATGGCCAGGGGATTACCCGACAGCGTGCCGGCCTGATAGACGGGGCCGATTGGGGCAATCTGTTCCATAATGTCCCGGCGGCCACCATACGCTCCTACTGGTAAACCTCCGCCGATTATTTTCCCGAGGCAGGTCATATCCGGCGTTATACCGTACAATGATTGGGCGCCGCCCCAGGCAACGCGAAAGCCGGTCATTACTTCATCAAAGATGAGGATGGTGTCATGCTGGGTACAGAGTTCGCGAAGGCCCTGCAGGAATCCGGATCGCGGAGGAACGACACCCATATTGCCGACGACAGGCTCCAGAATGACAGCAGCGATGGTCCCTTTCTCGCGGGTCAGGGTTTCACGTACTGCTTCAAGGTTGTTGTAGGGAAGTGTTATCGTGTTGCGGGCAAAATCCGCAGGCACGCCTTTACTATCCGGGGTTCCGAAGGTAGTTGCGCCGGACCCGGCTCTTACGAGAAGGTAATCGGCATGTCCGTGATAACAACCGTTGAATTTGATGATCTTGTCGCGGCCGGTATAGCCGCGGGCGACTCTGATTGCGCCCATAGTCGCTTCGGTGCCGGAATTGACCATGCGCACCATCTCGATAGACGGTACAGCATCGGTTAGGAGCCGCGCCATCTCGATCTCGATTTCGGTCGGAGCACCGAAACTGGTCCCATTATCAAGTGCTTTCCTGAGCGCATCCATTACCTGGGGATGCCGATGGCCGAGGATCATTGGCCCCCAGGAACCGACATAGTCGATATAGTCGTTACCGTCAACATCGTATACGTGTGCACCGTCGGCCCGTGAGATGAATGGAGGCGTACCCTGTACTGATTTGTACGCCCGCACCGGGCTGTTCACGCCACCAGGAATGTACTTCTTTGCTTCCTCGAATAGATGCTCTGATCGTGTATGCATGATGATATTCTCCTCTGCCCTCTAAAATGATGTATGCCCGAATCAGGGAATGACGAACTACCGAACCGGCACGAGAGCATCACCAGTCTTTATTATACCGCTTGCTGTCTCATTACCATCCGAAAGAGGTGCGAAGCAAGGTGCTCGTATTGGTAACACGAAAACGAACTCCTGTCAAAGAGTGCTCCATATTTTGACCTTCTACAGCCGGCGGGCTAAAGTATGGAGTGAGTGCCAACAGAAGTATCGTCGTCCGAATGGTACCATTTGACGGACGCTAGACCCAGGCACAAAGAAGGCGTTCTTTATTTTTAACGCTAGTGGCCGGTGAAACGCCAGGATCTGAGGATACGGATGGATGCCATCGAAAGGAGGATGCAATGGCAACTCCCCATGGTTTCCAGGGCCTGTCATCGTTCGGTCTTGTCGACGCCTTACTAGGTCGCCGTTCTCGTCGCTTTTTCATGGGGGCGGAGATCCCCGACGGGGTATTTGCCTTTAGATCGCGGCACAATCCCGTACCGCTTTCGGAACTGGAGAAGTCCCTGGTCGTGGCGGCCTGCAGTGGCAACACGAGCTGTCACCATATGATATACCGCGCCGAGCGGTACGCACCTCACCTGTCCAATTATGCAGGCGCAGCCGGCGGCCGTACCTTTCCTTCTGCGGCCGGCTTTCA
>JAGOGO010000030.1 GCA_017996625.1 Deltaproteobacteria bacterium
AAAAAAACTGATTGATAATCAGCTCGGAGGCTCAGTGTCTATATTGAAGATGGCCATGTAAGGGAAGACAGTGAGGAGTGAAGCTTAATAGGGTGTTGAAAAGGCTCATTCCCGTCAAAGACGTGCATCAGCCTTAGACCCTTCGACTTCGCTCAGGGTGACAACAAGAAGTTGAAGAAGGAGGTACGTCATGATAAGCGGTGTCGAAGTACGAGTCCCGCTCGGTGAGAGATTGACGGAAACGTCTTGCACTCCCGCCTGCGTGGGTACAGCTTCTAAGCCTTTTTGAATACCCTGTGAAGAGGCTGCTATTTCACCACCCGTCTAAGCAGGTAGTCTAAATTCATTTGACAGCAGATTGCACCCTAAGAGCAAAACTGGATTCCCGCCTTCGCGGGAATGACAGCTTAGATAGCTGAGCCGAAAGCTGCATTTTCGATCAAGGTGTCAAATGACTTTCGGTTGGTTGCTTAGTGCTTTACCACCAGCTTCTGGATCGCCTGCTCGAGTCCGTCGAGCGTCAGCGAGAACATGGGGAAGATGTTCCCGATCGCCGCCACCGTGGTGTTTTCCCAATAGTACTGCGATTCCGGATTAAGCCAGACACAGTGGGTGAAGTGGTCGGAGATCCGCTTGAGGTACTCGATGCCCGGAGTTTCATTTTGGTCCTGGTAGTAAATCGATCCGTACCGGGAGAAAAGCTCTGATACCGCCATGCTGGCATCGCCCACCAGAATCACTTTGTAGTCACCGGGAAGCGTGTGTAGCAGGCTGGAGGTCGAGACGAAATCATGGCGCTCGATATTCTGGTAGAGCTTATCGTATATGCAGTTATGAAAATAGTAATACTGAAGGTCCCGGAAATGTGTGGCCTGGTGGGCAGCCGAGAACAGCCGGCTGCAGAGAAATGCATGAGGCGACATCGAACCGCCTACGTCCATAAGCAGCAGGACCTTCACCGCATTGCGGCGCATCTTTTCCCATACGAGTTCGATCTCGCCGGCGTTCTTGCAGGTTTTGTCGATCGTCGTATTCAGGTCCAATTCATCAGCGTCCCCTATCCGGGCCAAGTGCCGCAGCTTCTTCAATGCCACCGTAATTTGCCGCACATCGAGCGTGAGATCGCTGCGGTAATTCTTAAAGCGGCGTTCGGCAGCCACCTTCACCGCTGAACGGTTTCGCGATTCGCCTCCGACGCGAATACCGCCGGGATGATATCCCGAGTGCCCGAACGGAGAAGTACCCCCTGTGCCGATCCATTTGTTTCCGCCATGGTGAGCTTCGGTCTGTTCCCGCAGTCGCTGCTCAAAGAGGCGCATTAACTCATCCAGATCCATATGCTCAATTTCAGCCAGCTCTTCGGCAGACAGAGGAAGCTGGTTTAGCGGGTTCTTGAGCCACTCCAGTACTTCGTCTCGAATTGCTTCGGGTGTTTCTATTCCCCGGAAGTACTCCTGGAATGCCTGGTCGTATTGATCATAGAAGGTCTCGCTCTTAACCAGAACGGAACGGGCCAAGTAGTAGAATTCGCTCAGACTGGACCACGCGAATCCCTGATTCAACGCCTCCGTGAGCACCATCCACTCGGTGATAGACACGGGTACCTTGTATTTACGAAGAGTATAAAAAAATTGGATAAACATGACGCCTGGGATATTACCTCGAAATGCGATGTGGGATCTGTGATGTGTAACGTGGGTACTGTGATGTGCGATGTGCGTCATGAGATGTGCGATAAAGACTAGTGTTAAACCATATCCCATATCTTGCATCGCATATCACATTTCCACCATCGCATTTCAATACCGATTGAAGTACGTTGACCGCCGGCTCTGCGTTCCTGTCTTCGCTTTTTCGAAGTAATTCACATCAGCCTCTTTTTTCAGCAGCACGCCAAGGAAAGGAATCTCTTTTTCGATCTTTTCCGGTCCGATGCCGCCGGCCATAAGAGCGCTCAACCAGTCAAGCAGTTCGCTTGTTGACGGTTTCTTGCGGAAGTCATCAAACTGCCGCAGGAAGTAAAACTGCTTCAGTGCCTGCCGAATCAGTTTCTCTTCGATGGATGGAAAATGAACCAGTACAATCTCCCGCATCAGCTGCTCATCAGGAAACTCAATATAATGGAAGATGCAGCGCCGCAGGAATGCATCAGGAAGTTCCTTTTCCGAATTGCTGGTGATGATCACGATGGGACGCTGGCTGGCAGCAATAGTCTTGCGAGTCTCGGGAATGTAGAAACTCATCTCATCAAGCTCGTTGAGCAGGTCATTAGGGAACTCGATGTCCGCCTTATCGATCTCATCGATGAGCAGCACCACCTGCTCGGGGGCGACAAATGCCTCTCCCAGCTTTCCGAGCTCAATATAGTGGCCGATATCGGTAATATCCCGATCCCCGAAGCGTGCGTCATTAAGCCGCCGCACCGTATCATAGAAATACAGCCCATCCTTGGCTTTAGTGGTGGATTTGATATTCCAAATAATCATTTTCTTGCCCAGGCCTTGAGCAATGTTGTGAGCAAGCAGCGTCTTTCCGGTTCCCGGCTCTCCTTTAACCAACAGAGGCCGCTGCAGTGCAATGGACACATTGACCGCATTTCTTAGTGATTGAGAAGCAATATACTTGTTGGTTCCAATAAACTTGTCAAAATGTGCATGTTTCATTACTCTTCATTCTCCGTTTCCAAAGACAATCCCTTTTCTTTTTCCTTAGATCGTAACAGCAATACCACTGCAAACACGGCGATTCCTTCTTCACGACCTTCAAAGCCAAGCCCCTCGGTGGTGGTAGCCTTGATATTGATGCTCTGCTCGTCCACCTTCAACACTTCTGCGATCCGCTGTTTCATGGCCGGCAGATAGTCCTTCAACTTTGGCTTTTGCGCCACCACGGTTACATCGGCATTGCCCAACAGAAATCCTTTGCTGCGGACAATGGTCCAGGTGCGTTCCAGCAGAATGAGACTGGCAATCCCTGCATACTGGGGATCCGTATCCGGGAAATGAATGCCGATATCCCCTCCCCCTGCTGCTCCGAGCAGCGCATCGCACAAGGCATGAAGAAGCACATCGGCATCCGAATGCCCCCGTAACCCACGCGGGTATGGAATTTCTACGCCGCCCAGATAGAGAGGCCGTCCTTCCGTGAAAGCATGAACATCGTAGCCGCACCCAACGGTGATGCCACCTTGCTTAATCATGTCTGTCCCGCCTCCAGCCGCTTTCGAAGTATGTATTCGGCCATCCACACATCCTCCGGAGTCGTCACTTTTATGTTCTCATACGATCCGGAAACAACGGCCACCGTCTTACCGAGCCGTTCGACCAGAGCAGCGTCATCGGTAGCTGTAATACCAGTGGAACGAGCTGCTTCCAGTGCTTCTTTAAGGATCCGATAATGATAAGCCTGCGGAGTTTGAGCCAGCCAGAGCCGGCTTCGGTCGAGAGTCCGTTCGACCATCCCCTGTGCAGCCTCTTTCACCGTATCCTTAACCGGTACGGCAGCAAGCGCCGCACCATGCTTCCTGGCAGCATCCAGCACGTGACCGACGATCAACGGGGTGACCAGCGGTCGTGCACCATCATGTACCACTACCAGCTCACAGGATTCCGGGAGCAGCCCAAAGCCGCTCTGCAGCGAATCCTGACGTTCTTTCCCGCCGGCCACAACCTGCGTTTTGACGAGGTGAAAAGCCTGTACTATCTCACTGCGGCACAGATCTTCGAGCCCTGGAGGCACTACTGTAACAACGCTCCTGATGCGTACTATCGATTCAAAGATCAGCAACGTCCACGCGAGCAGGGGCTTCCCGAGAACCGGAACAAATGCCTTTGCCTGCTCATGTCCGAGCCGAACGCCTCTGCCAGCGGCAAGAATTATAGCATCCACAGATGGTTCCATAAGGCACCACACTAAAGGTCGCAAATAGTCTGATGGCGGCTCTAACCGTTTCAATCCCGCGCCACGCGGGACTGAAACGGTTCACAACACCATGCCGTCATAAAGAGAACCCAAAACCACGAAAGACAGCGCTGATTTTGGGTTCTCCATTCTTAGCGATCCACATCCATTGTCACAGTCTTAGAGTCGCTTAACGCTCGACAGGTCACGCACTCACTTACTGCTGTTTTACCCGCGGAACCTGCTGTGAAGCATCTTCTTTTCGCTCGACAAAAATCATGCGGCCTGCTGTCGTCTGGAGGACGCTCGTCACCATCACATCAGCATTTTTTCCGATCAGCTTCCTGCCTCGTTTGATCACCAGCATCGTGCCATCGTCGAGGTAGGCTATCCCTTGACCCGGCTCTTTTCCTTCTTTCTGCACAAAGACATTCATGATCTCGCCCGGCAGCACCATCGGCTTCAGAGCGGTCGCAAGCTGATTGATATTCAGAACCGGAACCCCCTGAATTTCGGAGATCTCATAGAGGTTGACATCGTTGGTAATGACAGCTCCACCCATCTTGCTCGCCAGGGCCACCAGCTTGTGATCCACTTCTTTGATCTTAGGAAAATCCTGATCGGTAATAATAACATTGGTATCGGTCTGCTTCTGGATCTTCTTCAAAATATCAAGCCCGCGCTTTCCGCGGGCACGTCTCAAGGGATCAGGAGAATCTGCAATGCGCATCAGTTCCTGGAGGACGAACTGAGGAATAACGAGAGTGCCTTCGATAAAGCCCGTCTCACAGATATCAAATATGCGGCCATCAATGATAACACTGGTATCCAGAATCTTATAATTCGTTTCCGGAGTCGGTCCAGGTGAAGAAATTCGCAACCGTTTCGTGTCAATCTCGTGAATCTTCTTCATTCCCATGACCAAGCCAAGGTATCCTAGCAAAACATGAACGATAAAACCGAGCAGAATAATTCCGGCAGGACGCGGAGAAAGATCATTAAAGAATACTCGAGTGAATAGATGAGCGATGATTAAACCAATAATAAGCCCGCAAACTCCTCCACCCAATTCCCAGATGGTAGTGCGGGCAATTTTCTTCTCGATAAGGATTGCTGCCGCACCTACCGCCAGTCCGGCGGCAAGGCCAATCCACGGGGCCGCTGGAACCGCAAGCAGCCGTTCAGCCGCTAAACAGCCGCTCGCCGCAGTAACCAACAAAAGAAGGCTTCGTAGAACCATTTCTCGCTCTCACCTCCTTCCCCCTTGCCAGGCCTCTGATCACCAGTCCCCTGGTGTCAACAATTAAAAATTGTCTCGAGGTCCTGTTCTATCGATTCCTCCGGAGTATTTTTGGCTATCGAAAGCTCTTTTACCAGAAGACTGCGCGCCAGATCCATGATTTTTCTCTCGCCATAGGATAAGTCTTTGTCCATTTTGAGCAGGAATAAGTCGCGCAGTACCTCGGCAATCCCGAAGGCAGATCCGGTCTTTATTTTTTCCATGTACTCGCGATACCGACGATTCCAGGCTTGATTCTCGAGAGAGGCTTTGCGTTCTTTTAAGATAGAATAAATTCTCGTGATTTCTTTGTGTGAAACCACTTCGCGCAGGCCGACGGAATCGATATTCTTGGTAGGAATCATGATGGTCATATCGTTGTCCAGTATTCTGAGCATGTAAAACGTTTGCTTCCTACCTGATATCTCCTTGCTTTCTATAGCATCAATGACTCCCACCCCATGGGCTGGATACACGGCCAGATCACCAACCTTGAACATGGTGCCACCCCTTTCATTGACTGATATGCCCCCTTGGCTTGGGAAAAACGCAAGTGCGTCTATTCTCAAATAAAAGTAGCTAATTTTACCAATAAATCTTGTTTCAGTCAATAGCAGGCTAAAAACCGGCCGCAATCACTGTAGGCTGGTGAAAATTCAGAGAGACTCACACTTGGTTCAGGGTTCCAAAGTCAAAAGAAAGATGTGTGATGTGTGTCGTGAGAGGTGAGATAGGATATGAGCAACGTCAGTTGTGGGATGGCGAACTGCGCGATATGAGATATGAAAACTGGATGAGCGCTACATCCTTTATTGCAAACCCTATAACCCACATCGCACATCACCTGTCTACACCCGGATATCCGTAAGGTTTTGGATTCCCGTGGGGCGCAATGGTGACAGCGAATTTAGTAAACCAATGACTTTCTTATGGCGCTATCCTGCTTGGTCCAATTTTCTTTTACGGTAACCCAGATATCCAGGTATACTTTTGCGTTAAGGAGGCGCTCGATATCAGCCCGTGCCCGCATCCCGATCTCCTTCAGCATGCGGCCACCTTTCCCCACTAGGATACCCTTTTGCGACTGCTTTTCTACCCATACCGACGTTCTGATTAAAATTATACCGTCTTCCCGTTCCGTAAACTCGGCCACTTCGACCGCAACTGAATAAGGGATTTCCCGAGCCAGAAGAAGAAATATTTTTTCCCGCAGTATTTCAGCCACAATGAATCGCTCGGGCTGATCAGTATACATGCTTTCAGGAAAATAGTGTGGTCCTTGAGGCAGACTCTCAGCCAGGCACGTTTCCAGGCGGTCCAATCCGGAGCCGGTGAGGCTAGAGACCGGGATACATTCGCGAAAAGGGAAAAGCCGGCTATGACGGTCAATCAGGGGAAGCAAGATCTCTTTCTCCACCAGGTCAATTTTGTTGATTACCAGAAAAACCGGGACCTTCACTTCATGGAGGTTCTGAATCACATAGTAAAATTCTTCTGTCGGCTCGCTCTCGCGAGCATCGACCATAAGGACTATGATATCACTTTGTTTGAGCGCGCTTCGGGCGGTTTCTACGATGAGCTTGTTAAATTTCTTGGCAGTCTTATGAATTCCCGGGGTATCAACAAAAATCAGCTGAGCGTCTGGACGATTCTTGATACCGAGAATCCGATTTCTCGTTGTCTGCGGCTTGGGAGTAACAATGGAAACCTTTTCGCCAACCAGAGCATTGATCAGCGTCGATTTGCCGACATTCGGCGGCCCCACCAAGGCAATAAAACCAGACTTGAATGTTGGTTCCATCACACACCAAAGACCCGTTGAAAAATGAAGTCTACATGACGAAGCTGGTGATCGAGATCACAGGCTTCTTCAATTTCCTTCGGTGATAAGTGTTTCAGGATTTCTTTATCTCCTGCTATCTTTTCCTTGAACTGGAGATCCTTGGAATTCCATACCTCCATTGCATTACGCTGCACCATTTTGTACGCTTCTTCACGGGCGAGTCCTTTGCGCGCCAGCATGAGCAGAATCGATTCGGAAAAGACCAGTCCGCGGGATCGCTCCAGATTTTCTTTCATGCGTTCCGGGTAGACAACAAGATTGGCTACAATACCAGTCATGCGTCCAATCATGAAGTCGAGCAGGATTGTAGAGTCCGGAGCGATCACCCGTTCCGCTGAAGAATGGCTGATATCACGCTCGTGCCATAGTGCAACATTTTCCAGTGCGACGACTGCATTGGATCTCACCACCCGCGCCAGGCCGGCAATATTTTCAGAGAGAACCGGGTTACGCTTGTGGGGCATAGCTGACGATCCTTTCTGACCGGGCGAGAAGTATTCTTCTGCTTCCAAAACCTCACTGCGTTGCAGGTGGCGGATCTCGGTAGCGAATTTTTCCATGCTGCTGGCAATTACCGCCAGCGTGGAGAAGTAAGCTGCGTGCCGGTCACGCTGAACGATCTGAGTGGAGATCGGATCGGACTTGAGGCCTAACTGCTGGCACACATACTCTTCAACGTGAGGAGAAATATGAGCAAACGTGCCGACTGCTCCGGATATTTTCCCATACGAGATGTTTTCCAGCGCTTCTTCCATTCGTTTGCGATTGCGGCGAACCTCTTCGTACCAGAGCGCCATTTTCAGGCCAAAGGTGATCGGCTCGGCATGCATACCATGAGTGCGGCCAATCATAACCGTATACTTGTGCTTCAGCGCCTGTTTCCTGAGCACTTCCATTAGCCGATCCAAGTCATCGAGCAGTATGTGGCCGGCCTCTTTCAACTGAACTGCAAAACAGGTGTCCAGCACATCGGAAGAAGTCATTCCCAAGTGGATGTACCTGGCGTCAGGGCCCACTCGTTCTCCAACGCAAGTAAGAAAAGCAATAACATCGTGCTTTACGACATCTTCAATTTCATCGATGCGAGGAATGGAAAATCCTGCCTTTGCCTTTATGGTATTGAGCGCAGGGCCAGGAATTTCACCCAGCTCGGCGTGTGCTTCACATGCGAGGATCTCTATTTTGAGCCAAATGGAAAAGCGGTTTTCGGGCTCCCAAATTTTCCCCATTTTCTCTCTTGTATACCTCGGTATCATTCGGTTCTCCTTTTAAAAGTTAAGAATAATTAACCGCTTGTATCATACAAGGAATTACAATGCAAGGTTTTCTTCGCCCGCGAGCGGACGGTTCAATTCGTTCATGTCCCGCGTTTCGCGGGCTTCAAGCAGCTCAAACAGTTTGAACGATTCGAACGGCTCAAACGGTTTAAACGGCTTAAACCTTCGTTTCGTGTCAAAGGTGCTGTATTCCCGAATGATTAGGTAGTTGACTTTGGCATCGGCTTTGGGATACATTCTCAATTTTATCGCGCGGTGGAATTTTTACGAAGAAAGATGCCCGTGGATCTCAAAGCACCAGGTACTCGAAAGAAATTGATCAACATTGTCGATAGCTTTTCCCGCTCCCGGGTACTGGTAGTCGGCGATCTGATGATCGACCATTTCATTCAGGGCACCGTCTCAAGAATATCCCCGGAAGCCCCGGTGCCGGTGGTTACTATGACCGCCGAGACCCTCCGGCTTGGCGGAGCGGCTAATGTTGTACACAACGTTCGTGCTCTGGGGGGTACAGTTTTCGCGGCGGGTGCAATCGGAAATGATGCAATGGGCAAAAAGATCCTTCAGGAGTTTCGTACCCTCGGCGTTAACACCGACGGCACCGTGAAGAGCACTGCATTTCCCACGACGGTAAAAACCCGCATCATCGCTCACCATCAGCAGGTCGTCCGATTCGACCGGGAAACCTTGCGTCCCTTACCAGCGACGGTTCGGCACAAGCTGCTCACCTACCTTAAGCACCGCGTGCCGCAGATCGATGCTGTCATCATCTCAGATTACGGCAAGACCGTGATCTGTCAGGAGCTGATGAAAGAAATTCTGACGATAACCAGAGCTCATGATGTCCAGGTCATTGTTGATCCCAAGGTGAAGAATATAGCGCTGTACCACGGTGTGAACATGATCACGCCTAACCAGAAAGAAGCCGGTGAATCAGTTGGCCTTTCCATTACTACGGACGATGACGCGGCTCATGCGGCTCAGCTCCTACAAAGAAAGCTCGACTGTGATGCCGTCCTGATCACTCGTGGCGAATACGGCATGACTCTTTTAGAGAGAAACAACTCCTGCGTACACATTCCAACTCTGGCTACAGAAGTCTATGACGTAACCGGTGCCGGCGACACGGTCATTAGTGCACTGACACTTGCCCTGGCCACTGGAGCCTCTCCCATGGTTTCTGCTTTGATAGCAAATATTGCCGCTGGTATCGTGGTCCGCAAGCTCGGCACCGCAGTCGTTGAATCTGAAGAACTCAAACGGACAATTCAGACATTCCCTAACCCAATGGCGGACTGATGACAGTAGAAGTCCGCATGCGCACTGTCCGATAACCCAGTTTTCTGCCATAAATGCCATGAAGAAAAACCCGCGTCACTATCCTTCTCCTTTGATTAGGGAAATTTTTTCCATTGTCCTTTTTACCATCACGCTGGGCATGACCCTGAGTCTCATTTCGTATGATGCCGCAGACCCTTCCTTTTCACTCTATAATACCCAGTTCAGCGGAATCACTAACTGGCTCGGCGTTGTCGGCTCCTATACCGCGGATATCCTGCTGCAAGTTCTTGGAATTGTCTCCTTCTTTCTCGTGCTACTGCTGTTTCACTTTTCGTTTCAGCTGTTTCTGACTCTTCGGGTTCCTTTGACCTGGCTGAGTGGACTCGGCTGGATCGGACTATTTATCTCCACTTGTGGAATACTCAGTCTGAGCCTCGGCACGATCCGGGTCGATCACATGGGCAATTTTACCGGCGACGCGGGAGGGTTCGTAGGTCATATGACCGTCGCCGTGCTCACTACGTTCCTGAGCACCGTGGGTACTTCAATCGCTTTGGGCTTGCTGCTGATTCTGTCGCTCATGGGTAGCCTCAGCTTCTCGCTCCGCTGCGCTGGTGTCTCGTGCGTTGCGGCTCTTGCTCCGCTCAAAAAAATAGGGACAAGCCTTGTTACGATAATTGGAAATCGTTTTCGCACGTCAGCAGACAAAAAAAATACAAAGAAACATCGCCGGGCAGATCATGCTGAATCAGAAATCTCGCGTTTGAGTGATATCGACCTCGAAACCGAAACCCCGACCGAGATTTCAGTCCCTCAATATATCCAGCCAGAGCTGCCGTTGCAGATCGAGGTCCCGCCTCCTCGACATCATCAGCCGGATCGGGCATTCAGACTCCCCGGTCTTGATTTGCTGAACGATCCTCCGAGAGAATCGACCCGAATCGATCGGGATCAGCTTACTCAGAACTCACGCTTACTGGAAAAGAAACTGTATGACTTTGGCATTCAGGCCTCGGTAGTGAATGTACACCCCGGCCCCGTTATCACAATGTATGAGTTGGAACCAGCTGCAGGTGTCAAAATCAATCGGATCGTAAATCTTTCGGATGACTTGGCTCTTGCTTTGCGCGCAGAAGGTATCAGAATTGTTGCCCCCATTCCGGGCCGAGGGGCCATAGGTGTGGAAATACCGAATCAAAAAAGAGAAGCAGTAACGTTTAAAGAAATTATTGCTCAGCCGGAATTCTTGCGAAGCCGCTCTCCTTTGACGCTCGCCCTCGGCAAGGATATTTCCGGTACGCCGATCATCACCGACCTTGCCTCGCTTCCCCACCTGCTCATTGCCGGTACTACTGGCTCCGGGAAAAGTGTATTCATAAACACCCTGATCTGCTCGCTTCTCTACACGGCCCAGCCTTCGCAAGTAAAGCTGCTCGTGGTAGATCCAAAACGGTCGGAATTCACCTTTTACGAAGATATCCCCCATCTGTTATATCCCGTGGTCACTGATGCAAAACAAGCCGCTGATGTGCTGCGCTGGGCAGTGCAGGAAATGGATCGGCGCTACGACTATCTGCGCAAGACTGGGGTCCGTGACATTCTCTCCTACAACAAGAGAAAAGTACCTTCATTACCCGCAGCTTCGGACCAGTCCGAAACCATGCAGGCTAACGAGGAGATTCCTCTCACCCTGCCGTGGATCGTTATCATCATCGATGAACTTGCCAACCTGATGATGGTTGCTTCCCGCGATGTGGAGCAGTCTCTAGCCCGGCTGGCCCAGATGTCCCGTGCAGCAGGTATTCACCTGCTGGTAGCTACTCAGCGACCTTCTGTCGATGTTATTACCGGCACCATCAAAGCTAACTTTCCCGCACGCATCTCGTTTCGCCTCACTTCGAAGACCGACTCGCGGGTTATCATCGACAGCAATGGGGCTGAGAATCTCCTGAATCAGGGTGACATGCTCTTTCTCTCTCCGCGCACTGCACGGCTTACGCGCATCCACGGCCCTTTCATTTCCGATGAAGAGATACGGAGGATTGTGGATTTCCTAAAATCCCAGGCACGGCCAGAATACCAGGAACTCGAGCTTCAGTCAGGAGAGGAAACATCGACAGATCTTTTTGACGACAACCAGGATGAAAAATACCGCGAGGCGGTGGAGCTGGTAACCAGTCTGCAGCAGGTATCGATATCACTGATACAGAGAAAAATGCGCATCGGCTATAACCGGGCAGCCAATATCATCGAACGAATGGAAAAGGATGGTATTGTAGGTCCCAGCGACGGTGTAAAGCCCCGTGAGGTATTGCGTAAGATGGTTGATATCTAGCCTTGAGCTAGCCGTAAGACGCCACCTTTTGAGAGAAATCCGTTATGGTATTTTTTGTATCGCTGAAGTCCTGGATTCCCGCCTGCGCGGGAATGACAGGCTACTTCCGAAACAAGCTTATCGAGATCTCATTGAGAGGGATATAATTCTAAGAAACTAGAATCCACCCAGTGGGTCATTCCCGCGCAGGCGGGAATCCAGGAAAGAAGCCGGCGAATTCCCCGAGATCGGGATGTCATTCCCGCGCAGGCGGGAATCCAGACGCTATACTTATGGTCATCCTAAGATCTACTGGATCACTTTTGTAGCCTCGTTGGCCTTGAATCCTTGCGACAATGATGCTATAGAGCACCAAATCATCAACTGATACTACATGAGAACAGTATGAACAGTATTCTGAAGCTTCTGATTGCCTTATTGATAGCAGTGCCGAATGTAGCGATTTCTTGCTGGGCACAAGAACCAGTAAAACTGGAATCATTGCTGGCAGCCATCAAGGGGAAATATTCCGCCATTGATTCTCTGGAAGCTCACTTTGTGCAGAAAAATTTTGTCGCCACGCTAAATCAGGTTCGCGAATTCGAAGGCACCCTTTACCTGAAAAGGCCTCACCTTTTTCGCATGGATGTAACGTCACCCAGCCCCCAGCAGCTCGTCTTTGACGGCAAGTATTACTGGGTCTACACCGAAGCTTCCTGTCAGGTGCTGAAGAATCCTGTGCCTCCTGATTTTTCCCAACACCCGCTCATCAACCTGATCCATACGATGGAAAACCTGGAACAGGATTTCATCATCTCACAAGGAGTAACTCAGTCGGCGGATGAACACTCGCTGACGCTGGCGCTCAAGGAGTCGGCCGGCGATATCGAGGGCGTTAACCTTATCGTGAGTAAAAATCTCCAGATTCGCAGACTTATGCTGCGTTACAGCAACGGCAATAACACTCAGTTCTTCCTTAGCGCTATTACTGAAAATCCCCATATTGCTTCGGAGCAGTTTCGTTTCGAGCCGCCGGCGGGAGCCGAGGTTATTGAAAATCCCGTAACGACTCAGACGCCTTAACTCAGCATAATCTTACCGGAGCACTATCCATCGGGCTCTATTCCTGATCCCGGTCGTGGTTAGATACGTGACACAACAAAATGTGTATATTGTGAGTCTCGGCTGTGCCAAGAATCTTGTAGACAGCGAAGTAATGCTGGGTACACTTATAGCTTCTGGCTATCAGATTGTTCTCTCACCAGCAGAAGCACAGATAGCCATTATCAACACCTGTGCATTTATTGACGAGGCGAAAAAAGAATCCGTCGATACCATTATCGAAATTGGCAGAGAGAAAAAATCGGGCTCACTCAAACAGCTTATCGTAAGCGGCTGTCTTCCCCAGCGGTACCGCGAGGTGCTTGCAGAACTCCTTCCTGAAGTTGATATTTTTATCGGAACCGAAGAATTTCATCGCATCACGGAGATTCTGGAACTCAATAAGAACCGAAGGCAACCCGCCTTTTATCTCGGACAACGACGCTATCTTTACGATCACACTACCCCTCGCATTAATACATCTGGCCCCGGAAGTGCCTACGTCAAAATCAGCGAAGGCTGCTCTAACCGGTGTTCATTCTGTATCATTCCCCGCATCCGGGGACCGTTTCGAAGTCGATCCGCTGAATCCGTGATCCAGGAGGTCACCAACCTCAGTCAGCAGGGAGTGCGGGAGATCAACCTCATTTCTCAAGACAACACTCTCTACGGAATTGACCGTAAGGATGATGCCAATCTTGCCGATCTGCTTCGACAGCTTGTTCGCATCAGCGGCATAGAGTGGGTAAGGCCTCTCTACCTTAATCCGCAGACACTTTCAGGCGAGTTAATCTCGTTTATGGGAGAAGAAACTACCCAGTGCCGCTATATTGACATGCCGGTTCAACATTGCAGCGCTCGTATTCTGGCTGCTATGCATCGCCCTTACAATCGAGACTTTCTGTGCCGGCTGATCGATACGTTGCGGAAAAACATTCCTGGAGTAACACTTCGAACTACCCTGCTGGTGGGATTTCCCGGTGAAAGTGACGCCGATTTCGAGGAGCTTTGCGCCTTTGTCGTAGACATGGAGTTTGACCATCTTGGTGTGTTCGCCTACTCTCCGGAAGAGGGGACCAAGGCGGCTCGCCTTTCCCGACAGATTCCGGAAGACGTGAAAAAAGATCGCCGTGATCATATCCTGGGACTCCAGGCAGTAGTGTCGGAAAGGAAAAATCGAGCCTTAGAAGGCACGCTTCAGAAAGTTCTGGTCGAACAGGTGGAGGGCAACCATGCAGTGGGACGCTGTGTCGGCCAGGCACCAGAGGTAGACGGAAAGACCATGATCACCGCTCCGATACCTCTCGTACCCGGCTGCTTTTATGATACGCTTATCGCGCAGTCAAGCACATACGACCTGATAGGAACCATCTTCTCATCTTCTGGAATCAAGTGAACAACTTTTCCTGTTTGGATCTGCAATTCTTGCCTATTCCGGTTCGAGGGTGTCCGAATATTCGGATTTTTCGCTTCATCGGAAATAGACAAGCTGAAAACGATGAGAAGCACTATCTCGATAAAAATACACCGCACGCACCGGTTCTAAAGCAGCACAATAGCCTGCAGGTGAAGTGAATCACCTCGATCATTAAAAATACATTGTATTTTCTGATAGATAGGATGAGTTTTCTTTTTCGCTGCCGGTTTGGCTGCGCGGCATGGAACTTGTATATCCATTTTGGAGCATATACCTGGCGATAGAAGAATAGGGTGATTGTCATTGACAAAAGAGTATTTTGGAGTATATTGCTTTTTCGTTTTTGCGCATTATATTTTCTTACCCGATTCTTTTCCACGATAACTACGCTAAGGAGGCGCACATGAAAAAAGAGGAAGTCAGAGATCGACTTTTGCAACTTCGGGAAGAAACTCTGAGTAAGATCGCTGGCAATATGAAAACAGAAATAGGCCACCTGCAGGAAGCAATTTCTGACCTCTACGATCTCGCTGACGACGAACGGGAACGTCAGTTTTCGATTCTACTCTGCGACCGGGATCGGGATACCCTCGCACAGATAGATGAAGCGCTTGAGCGGCTTGAGGAAGGCGAGTACGGATTGTGTGAAGAGTGCGGTGAAAAGATAAGTCCAGCTCGGCTGAAAATACGGCCCTTTGCCCGCTATTGTGTCACCTGCATGAGCAGACTGGAAAAGAACGAGAAATACTTGCGCACTCAGGATGACAGTTTGCGCTATCGAAGTATGATCAGAGATGCTGATGAGGCTGAGGAGTAGTTACTATGCTCTTGCAGCATCATTAAGCTATCGTGATATTTGCCTTGTCATCATTGTTTCATTTTGATACCCTCGCAATACAACTAACAGCAGTATACCCCGACACTTTTCTAGTTGCCACTCAGTCATGTCAAAAATCACCTTAGGTACGGCCGGTCACATTGACCACGGTAAAACCGCGCTGATCAGAGCGCTAACCGGTGTGGATCTGGATCGGCTCAAAGAGGAAAAAGAGCGCGGCATCACCATAGAATTGGGCTTCGGATCCTTGTCGCTTGCTCCTGATGAAATCATCGGCATTGTCGATGTGCCAGGACACGAAAAATTTATCAAGCGCATGGTTGCTGGTGCCGGCGGTATTGATATCGTCATGCTTGTAATCGCAGCTGATGATGGAGTAATGCCGCAGACCAAAGAACATCTGGATATCTGTCAGCTGCTTGGGGTGAAGCACGGTATGGTGGCGATTACCAAAGCTGATCTCGTGGACCATGAGTGGCTAGACCTCGTTGCTGCAGATATAACCGAGCTGGTCCAAGGAACGTTTCTTGAGAATGCGCCGCTGATTCCGGTTTCTTCAATGACCGGTGAGGGAATACCTGAGCTGATCGCCGCTATTCGCCACGCCGTGCGTGCGGTTTCTCCAAAGTCAGCAGAGGGACCCTGCTTCCTCCCTGTAGACCGGGTCTTCACTATGAAAGGGTTTGGAACCGTAGTAACCGGAACCATGATTTCCGGTACTATATCGGCCGGAGAAACCCTCGTGGTTCTTCCCCGGGGATTTTCTGCAAAGGTGCGAGGAGTTCAGGTACACGGCAAGCCCGCAGAACGATCACTGGCTGGACAGCGTACTGCCGTGAACCTCCAGGGCGTGGAAAAAGAAATGATCGTGCGAGGCGATGTGCTCACGCATCCCAACACGCTGACGCCTACATACCGTTTTGACAGTCAGCTTACAGTCCTTCCTCATGCGCCATATCCGCTCAAGCATGGTGACCGGGTTCGCCTGCACCTCTTTGCTGCGACTTCAGTGGCTCGGATCATCAGCTATGAAGAAAATGTTCTGGACCGCGGGGGCACGTATTCGGTCCAATTTCGGCTTTCCGATCCTCTTGTAGCTATTCCCGGTGCCCGATTCGTAATTAGAACGATTGATGCCAGCTCCACGCTCGGCGGCGGCGTGCTTTTGGATTGTCATCCGCTCAAACATCGCCGTAATGATCCGGCAACCCGCTCCTGGTTTCAGGCTTTGGCGAAAAACGACCTGGAAGCCATCATCACCGGCCTGGCCCGATCAAGCGAAGCCCGTGGTGTCAGCCGACAGGAAGTGCTGCTGCGCGTCAATGCAGCGGTCCACGTTGTCAATGAGGTATGGCTTCGGCTCATTCAATCCGGAACGCTAATCGAGCTCGATGCGGATTCCCATCTTGCAGTGCACCAGGACATTCTTAACAAGTATGCTCAAAAGCTTCTGAAGGCAGTTCAAATATTCCACAGCAAAAATCCACTCAAATCCGGCATTCCCCTCAAAGAAGCCCAGCGACAGCTGGGACCTGGCATCACACCGCGTCTGTATGATTTCCTGATCCACGATCTTGAACGACAAGAAATGCTGATGCTCCAGGGCGATCTTATTTTTCAGTCGGGACACGAAATCGCACTCAGTGGCCAGCAGAGCGAAATCAAACAGAAGATCGAAACGCTTTTAAGTTCTCAGGAACTGGCCCCTTCTTCATTGAACGAATTGTCGAACCAGTTTTCCTTACCCCCGGCCGAACTTCTCAATCTTCTCGCGGTCTCGATAAAGGAAGGTACGCTGGTCAAGGTAAAAAACGATCTTTATTTTTCGCACGAATCACTCAACCGCCTGAAAGCAGACGTCGTCACCTTCCTCAAGGCAAATAAAGAATTAACCCCGGGGAACTTTAAGGAAATAACGGGAAGCTCAAGGAAATTTGCTATTCCTTTGTTAGAGTATCTCGATCGGGAAAAAATCACTATTCGGGTTGGAGATAAGCGATTGCTGCGTAAGGGCTAGAGTAAGGAGCACAGAGCAGCAGAGCAATCGGGCTAAGAGCAGATGAGCGTAGGGCTAAGAACTAGAAGTCCCGCTATAAGCGTGAGAGTTGTCCCGCTTCGCGGGCCAGAAGAGCTGACGGGTAACCCGCTTCGCGGGCCAGAAGAGCTGACGGGTAACCCGCTTCGCGGGCCAGAAGAGCTGACGGGTAACCCGCTTCGCGGGCCAGAAGAGCTGACGGGTAACCCGCTTCGCGGGGGGTAATCACGCCAGCGGCGTGACTGAAGCGCAGCCCGCGCGGCGGGGATTACAGGTTCTTGGTTAAAGAAAAAACCTGCAACGCATAACCCGCAACAGTCTCTCAACCACCTTGCTCTTCGCTATTGAGTAGATAATGCCGTGCTTGGCATTGAGAACCTCAGTTTCGGGTGCGTGTCGGGCCGGTCTTTTGCTCTTCCAGATAAGAGAACAGTCTGTAGCGATTGCCATCACGGTAGAAATACCATTCCCCCGTATCATCCTGCTCTGCATAGCAGACGCCGTGGTATTTCATAGCGCTTTTCAATTCTTCTCTGGTTGGCTCTACGTATGAAGAAGACTGAACTGAGACTTCATTGTTTGAACAGGCACAGAAAAAAACCATCAGGAGTAGAAAGCTGCACTTTTTCACGTCAATAACCTCTTCCGCTGCGTACACATTACCGATTCAAGACCACTGTCGAAGGTAACCTGATCCAAAGGGGTGGTTCACTCTATCATAGGCGCAAGGTGTTTTCAAGTCTAACTTTCTTTTTTATAATTAGCATCTTAAGGGATAGCAGCTCGTTTCAATCCTGCTCAGATACACTCATGACCGGTATCCTTCCACAGCATCGAGAATGACGCATTTTGGATCTCGAAAATACCTTTCCAAGATCAAATTATTCTGCTTGTACAAGCTCCTTCCTTTTACAGCCTGCACGGTGCTGCTCGCTCCTACTCCGATGTGGAGTCAAAGGCTGCTTGACAATTGCTGACAACCCGGGTAGGCTGAGCCGATCACGATACCTCTTCTTGAAAAGCGCACAGAAAGGTGGGGGCTGTGTCACTCGGAAAAGCTTTCAAGAATACACGCATTTTTTCATATCCTCTTCTTTTTTTTCTTCTTGCGTACCTTTGCGGACTTCTGATCGGATACCAATTGCCGCTATCCTTTGGCCCTGTAACTATCCTGACCAGTGGTGCTCTCCTGCTGGGTCTATTGGGCTTGTTCAGAGGCTATAAAATTTGGCCGACAGCGATCATTTTTGCCGCAGTAGTTGGCGTGGGGGCTTTGGCCATCACTCCGCTAATCCATCCCCATCCGCCTTCACATCACCTCGCTACATGGGCCAATAATCGTCCTGTCACGGTAGAAGGTTTTCTTAACCGTCCGCCTGAACTAACCACGGATACGACGCGGTTGTACGTACAATCCCAGTGGGTCTGGGCCGACGGCAAGCGTTTTCCAGTTACCGGCACACTTCTCCTCACGATCCAGAATATGGAAAAGAGGCTCGTTCGCAGCGACCGGATTCTTTTTTCTGCTCGCCTGCGCAAGCCGCGCTCATTTGCGAACCCCGGCGGATTTGACTATGTGCGCTGGCTCGCTTTCCAGAACGTTTACGTTACCGCCTTTCTGTACGATGACGCTTCAGTGATCCGTCTCGGCACAGTCCAGAGCAGCTCATGGTTGGCTGCCATCGATCAGTTCCGCAGTCAGGTACGCGACCGGATTCAGGGCTCGGTTGCTCCGCCGAGCCAGCACCTTCTGCAGGCGCTACTGCTTGGAGATCAGAAAATCATTCCTGAGGATATGCAAGAGCACTTCACCTATTCTGGTACTGCGCATATTCTTTCAATTTCCGGCCTGCACATCGGCACGGTGGCTGCCTTCGCCTTCTTTGTGATTCGCTGGATTCTGAGCCGCTCCGAAGCTCTCCTTCTTTCCTGCAATGTTGCCAAGATATCTGCTTGCTTCTCTCTTATTCCGGTCTTCCTCTATACCCTGCTTGCTGGTGCCAGTATCGCCGCCCAACGTTCATTCATTATGGTAGCAGCGTACGTAACGGCACTTATCTTCAATCGAGGACACGATGCATTCAGCAGCCTCGTTTTAGCCGCGTTCTTGATCTTAACAGCACAACCATCAGCGCTCTGGGATATTTCCTTTCAGCTTTCATTTATGGCCGTCCTGGGCATGATCGTCATCGGCCCCCTGCTCCTTTCTTCTCTTCCGCCGGCTGATCCGCTTCTGGAAAAAATCTCCAGTCCTCTCTGGATAAGAATGAAACGCCGGCTGATCCTTTCGCTCAGTGTCTCCGTTTCCGCCATCCTTGCGACCAGCCCACTGGTGGCTTACCACTTCAGCTATGTGTCCCTATGCAGCCTTGCTGCAAATCTGATAGTTGTTCCTCTGATTGAAATGGGGGCGGTTCCGCTAGGTCTTTTGGGCGTTGCCCTGACACCGCTTTCTTCATCGCTGGCAGGATTCCTCTTTTTTCTTGCGGGCGTCTTATCGAGCCTGGCAACCCGCCTGGCTGCATTCTTCGCTCAACTTCCATTTTCGTTTGTGTTCGTCCCCACCCCGACAACAAGCGAAGTGGTCATTTTCTATGTTGTTCTTCTGTGCCTCATTCTCTGGAAATGCCGGCGGCTTCCACTCTCAGCGGTTATCCTCTCAGTGGTCCTCCTCGTCGCCACCATAGCTTTTCAACAGTATCGCTCACAGCCTTCAGAACTGCAGGCTACGGTTCTCGATGTGGGCCAGGGCGACGCCATCCTCCTCGAGTTCCCGAAGGGGAAAACCATGCTTGTTGACGGCGGAGGGTCTTTCCACCATAATTTTGATACCGGAGAAAACGTTATTGCTCCGTTTCTGCTCCGTAAAAGGATCACCCAGCTTGACTACCTGGTTCTTACCCATCCTCATCCTGATCACTATGGCGGTCTCCGCTGGCTGGCCCGGCACTTTTCACCCCGGGAATTCTGGACGAGCAGCGCAACCGTTAATGATCCTTTTTTTCTGGAGCTGCAGAACCTTATTCACGATGAAGCGATACCGGTACGGATAATGGATGCTTCTGCCGTGCCCCTCATAATTGATGGCGTAGGCATCTCCGTGCTCAGTCCCCTGGCAGGTGCAGTACCCTCGTTCGCTCGAACGGATGCAAGCATCAACAACCATTCTCTGGTAATAAAGCTCGACTATGAGAACATCTCTATTCTTCTTACTGGTGACATTCAGGCAGAGGCAGAGCAGGAACTCCTGAAAAACCCGGAGCGCTTGCGCGCTCACCTTCTCAAAGTCCCTCATCATGGCAGTTCGACTTCCAGCAGTGCCGGATTCTTGGAGGCGGTCCGTCCTCTCGCTGCGATCTGTTCCGTGGGATTTCAGAATCGATTTCATCTACCTCACACAGAAGTCGTAAGCCGCTATTCGGCCCAAGGCTGCTCTTTTTTTCGAACTGACCGCGACGGCGCTCTCATGGTCAGCACTGATGGAGAGCGGATGGTGATCCGGAGTGAACGGACAAAGCAAGAGGTGGAGTTCCCGGCAGAAAGATCTGGCAGACAGGAATAACAAATGAGGTCCTATCCGGGTTGGTCTTTCTGGCAGCTCGACATGGGCGAGAGAGCAAAAAGCCAAAGATGGGACGGCGCAGTAAAAAGCTCCAGCTGCAAGGCGGCGAGAGAGCGATCCCGCTCAGAGCGGGTTGCGCTTCAGCTCAATATCCCCCGCGAAGCGGGACAAGGAGGAGCGACCGAAGGCAATCCCGCGAGGCGCGGGACAGATGGGCTTTTGACAATGCCGTCACTCCTCAGAGCCGCTTGTTTCGTATAATGCTGATAATCAACCACACGCCAAGCACAGCTGAAAAAGCATAACCAAGAATTCCGAGTGCCGGATACCCAAAGAGAAAAGGCCGTACACCGGTAGTAATAATCAGGGATGAGCTGATGATCATAGCAGCCGTAATGACACCCACAGTAATCCGGTTCGCCACGTTTTCAAGAGTCACCTGCAGGTTTTCGAGGTTTTTGTGCTGCAGAGAAACCTGAAGCTCCCCGCGGTCGATCTTCCCCAGGATAGCACCAAGGCGTTTGGGAACTTTATTCTGCAATGCCAGAAAGTAATTGAGCTGCCGCCGCATCCGCCGCAACAGCTCTCCAGGCTTCCACCGCTCCAAGGCAAGTTTCCTAGCATATGGTTCCGCCTCCTTGATAACATCCAGGTCAGCGAAAAGCCGACGAGCAGTTCCTTCTGCAGTAACCAGCGTTTTGATCATCGCTGCCAGGTCCCGGGGTACCATAATACGGTGATGCTGCAGGATGCTGTTTACCTCCAGCATCAGTTTGCCGACGTGCAGCTTGCGAACCGGAATATCATAGTAGTAATCAAGAAGAAAGCCGATATCTTTCTCCAGCGCTCGCATGTCCAGGTCCGGGCTTTGATCGCCAACAACATCCAAAAGCGCTTGGAGCACCTGACTGCTATCTCGCTCGGTTACGCCCTGCAGTAGATCGACCAGCGTGTAGCGGCTTTCCCGAGTCAGCCTTCCCACCATGCCCCAGTCGAGAAAGCACAGCACATTGCCCTGCATAACCATGATGTTACCGGGATGCGGATCGGCATGAAAAAAGCCGTCCTCGAGTATCTGTTTGATTGTAGCCGCAATGCCGCGCTGAGCAAGCAACTTTCGCTCATCATGGTTTTGCTCCGGCAGATCCTTCAGTTTGATGCCTTCGATCAGCTCCATAGTAAGAAGCGTTTCGACAGAATATTCATCATAGACCTGCGGAATGTGAATAAAGGAATCGTTGGCAAAATTCCTCTGGACGATCTTCATGGTGCGTGCTTCATAGGTGAAATCGAGCTCTTGCATGAGGATTTTTCTGAATTCCTGAACAAACCCTTTGAGATCATAGATTCGTGCCAATTCCAGATGCCCCCTGAGGTAACCGGCAAGAGACTCGATAATGGCAAGATCCCGCTCGATGAGAGAACGAATCCGAGGCCGCTGCACCTTGACTGCTACAATCTCCTGGCTATCGCGCAATACAGCCCGGTGCACCTGCGCCAGCGACGCTGCTGCCAAAGGTATTTCGTCAAACTGGGAAAATATCCGGTTAAGACTTTGGCCCAGTGCCTCCTCAATGCTGGGCGCAATGTCCAAGAATGCAACCGGCGCTACTTCATCCTGCAGCTTTTCCAGTTCCTCGATAAGCGGAAGCGGAAATAGGTCAGGTCGAAGGCTCACGATCTGACCCATCTTGATGAAGGTGGGACCAAGTTCCTCGAGAGAGCGGCGGATGCGCTCCCAGGTGGTCATCTCCCGATCAACTGGACGAACGCGGTGGAGCAGCTCCTTTCCGGGAATACCGATTCGCTCAATAGTATCATCAAAACCATACTTAAAAAGGACCGATGCTATTTCCCTCATCCTGCCGAGGTGCGCAATGGGCTTCAGTTCCATTCCTAGTCCTCGCCCATCATCCTCTTAGAGGAGATCTCGAGTTCCGAAACCCGCTTCTCCAGCTTTTCTATCCGGGCTTTCACGTCCTGGATATCTTTGGTTCGAGGAATGCTCATGCTTGAAAGAACACTTCCCACGGTCTGTCGGATGTTTTCCTGAAGCTCTTCCCATTGCTTTCCGCCGCTCTGGAGCAGCTCCTGCGCCAGCTTCTCGGCTTCCTCCCGGCTGATTTTTCCCTGCTCCACCAGCTTACTCGTTGCCTGATCCACCTTTTCCTTGGTCACTACTGCTGCCCCAAGGCCCATGAGCAGACTTTTCTTGATGTTCTCAAACATCGGAATCCTCCTTTCCTTTGCGGAAATAGTTCAGAGTACAAGTCTACCACACTGCAATTATTTTTGAAGTGGGATAAACCGGCTTGCCTACAGCAACATGAGCATATCGTTTCATAACCAGACTTCTTGAGATCGGCTCACCCTTGACAACATACAAAGTTTGTATATAATCATTCTATCTGGAGGTTTGCCATGACTACAACCGTAAACATCTCTTTTGAAGAAGGACTTCTTTCAGATATCGACACTGTCGCCAAGAGTGAGTCGCGCAGCCGCTCGGAGCTTCTTCGAGAAGCAGCGCGGATGTATATCGATCGTAAGCGTCGATGGCAGAAGATCTTTGACTATGGCAAGGCTCTGGCGAGTACTAAAAAGTTGTCGCAGGAAGATGTCGCCGCAGAAATTGATTCATATCGAAAAGACAAGAATCGTTGAGTATGGACCGCCACCGGGTCGTACTCGATACTAACGTTCTTATCTCTGCGCTTCTTTTCGGCGGTAAGCCGCAAGAAGTCTTGGAGTTAGTAATCGCCCACCGCATTTCCATGTTTTTATGCCCCGCAATCCTTGAGGAACTGAGAGATGTCCTCTGCCGTCCCAAGTTTGGGTTTTCTGCTGAAGCTTGCCTTCAAGTCATTGAAGAACTTCACAGCATTTGCGAGATTGTCTTGCCGCAGCAGCGCATCACCCGTATCTCTTCTGATCCGGCTGACAACCGGGTCATCGAGTGTGCTATTGAAGCTGATGCACAGTACATCATCACTGGGGATTCCCACCTCCTGGGTATAGGAAAATTCAGAGGTACGTGTATCCTTACGCCCGCAGAATACCTCGACCAAGTCTTCAGGCGATAAGGCGCAATCTCGGTTCAAGACGCGTGACCATTATGATAGAACGGATGTTTGATCTGCACCATAACAATACCACGGTTGCCCAGGAGATCATGGCCGGCATGGTCACCTTTATGACCATGGCTTACATTATCTTTGTCAACCCGAGCATCCTGGCCGAAGCCATGGGGAAAGAATATCTGCCGGCGCTCACGGTTGCCACCTGTCTGGCGGCGGGTATCGCCACTATCTGCATGGGTCTGCTAAGCAACAGTCCCTTCGCTCTGGCTTCAGGTATGGGACTCAACGCCTTTGCTGCCTACGGCGTAATCCTCGGCATGAAGCTACCGTGGCCGACAGTCATGGGCATCATCTTTATAGAAGGAACAATTGTTACCCTGCTGGTATTGACCAATGTGCGCGAGTGGGTTATGGACGCAATTCCTCTGGATCTGAAACGAGCCATGGGAGTGGGTATTGGTCTCTTCATCGCTTTTATCGGACTGAAGAACGCCAGCCTTGTTGTTACTGATCCAGTAACCTATCTGACCTTTGGTCAGCTTGGCCAAGAGAGCCTCATCGCTTTGGCCGGTCTCATCCTTACCGCAGTACTTATAGTCCGGAAAATAAAAGGATCCATCCTTCTCGGGATTCTTTTCTCATCTCTGCTCGGGCTCTGGCTGGGGCTGGCGAAATTCCCTGATTCCTGGGTCATGACAGTACGACCCGAGTATTTCTCTACCTTCTTCAAGCTCGACATTCGGTCCGCACTGCACCTGGGTCTGGCAACCACCATCTTCACGTTTCTCATCACTGACTTTTTCGATACCATGGGAACCATTGTCGCAGTAGGGGAAGAGGCAGGTTTCATCACCAAAGAAGGAAAGTTCCCTCGGCTTCGCAGTGTTCTGCTGGTGGATTCTCTTGCGACAGTACTCGGGGCTCTCTTCGGGTGCAGCTCAGTTACCACCTATGTGGAAAGTACGGCTGGCGTGGCTGAAGGCGGTCGCACCGGTTTGACCTCGGTCGTAACGGGACTGATGTTCGTCCTTGCCGTCTTCATTGCACCGATTGTCACTATCGTCCCGTCATGCGCAACCGCTCCGGCATTGATCATGGTCGGCGTCATGATGCTCTCCGTCGTCAAGGCAATCCGCTGGGATGACATGACGGTTGCACTGCCGGCAGCACTTACCATTCTTATGATTCCGCTTACCTTCAGCATCTCTAAAGGAATCGGCTACGGCTTCATCTCCTACGTCCTCATCTGTGTGCTTACCGGCAAAGGCCGACAGATCCATCCGCTCATGGCCGTCTCCTCGGTGGCGTTCGGAATTGACTTTTTCTTAAGCAGTATAGGGTGAAGGACAACGGCTCTTGATTCACCTTCAGCTGACACCCAAAAAAATTGCCTTGACAAACATTTTTTTAGCTGTACAGTTTATTGTACAGGAGGTGTCAGATGAAAGCCATAACGTATACTACGGCCAGACAAACCCTGGCCAAGACAATAGATAAAGTTTGTAAGGACCA
>JAGOGO010000180.1 GCA_017996625.1 Deltaproteobacteria bacterium
GAGCGTGCCCGAGCCGGCCGGTAGACCCAGCCGCTGGCACAGAATCGGCAATCATACGGGCAACCCCGGCTGATCTCGGTGAGAAACATATCTCCGAACTCCATCGCCGGACAGTCAATGAGCGACTGTGCCGGGCTGGCGTCAACATCCGGTGTCCACCTTCGCTGTACCCTCGCCGGCATACCGTCCTGAGGCACAGAAGCTGCGATCGTGCCGTCTTCATGATAGCTGACCGAATAAAAATGGGGAACATAGAAGCCCGGTGTTCGTCCTACTCGGGCAAGGAATTCGCTTCGCTGAAATCCCTGCTGCCGGGCGGCAGCAGCAAGCTCAAGTACCGCTGGCAGCAACTCTTCAGCTTCGCCAAGAGCAAAAAAATCCATGAATTCAGCGAGTGGTTCGGGATTTAGAAAAGTGGTGATGCCGCCGGCAAAAATCAGAGGGTGATTTTCTTTTCTGGCCGCTTGACGCAGCGGAACCTTCCCCAGGTCAAGGAGAGTAAGGATATTGGGATAATCGTTTTCAAACGAAAGCGAGAATGCGATAAAATCGAATTCATGCAGGTATCGCTGGTTTTCCAGGGTCATCAGAGCAGTGCCCGAACGCCGATACTCTTTCAGGTCGTCCTTGTCAGGCAGGAATGCACGCTCGCATACAGCCAAAGAGGACGCATTGATGAGGCGATACACTGCCTGAAAGCCGAGATTGGCCATGCCCAGGTGGTACTCATTAGGATAGATCAGTGCAACCGATATTTTCCCACCCCACGGTTTGACCACCGTTCCTGCTTCCTGCCGAAGCAGAGCACGCAATTTTTCTTTAAGCTTCCAAGACATGGCACACTAAGGAACAACGTTGACCGTTCACCGTTATCCGTTCACCGACTGGATGGTGGAATGATGGGTGTTCTTTTAAAGACCAGAGCACCAAGGGAGAAAACCATTATTCCATTATTCCATTATTCCATTCACCACGTATCCATTTTTCTCATTGTCGGTGAACGGTCAACGGTGAACGGATAACGATATAGTCTAGTTCATTCCGCCTGGCGGCGCAAGAACGTGGGAGTATCGTATTCACCGTTATCGTTAAAACAGGTATCGATAATGGTCCCCACTTTGATAACTTCCGGCTGAACTCGTCGGGTGCCGTTCCCCTTGCGCACAAAGGTAGGAATATCTTTTTCGTCACACCCCAGCTTCGGAATGACGGAGAATGGTACTTTTACCTCATCAGACAACGCAGCTCTGTCTTCTTTTCCGAATCCGGTGGCAATAACGGTTACCCGCACTTCTTCTCCGGCCCGCTCGTCAATGACAGCTCCGAAAATGATATTGGCATCATCATGAGCATCTTCCTGAATCATGGATGATGCTTCGTTGACCTCGAACAGGGTCAAATCCGGACCGGCAGTGATGTTGATGAGAAGTCCCTTGGCGCCGTCAATAGTGACATCCTCCAGCAAAGGACTCGAGATGGCTTTGCGGGCAGCCTCGATAGCACGGTTTTCACCCGTGCCTTCACCCGTACCCATAAATGCCATGCCCATCTCTGACATCACTGTACGAACATCATTAAAATCAAGATTGATAAGGCCGGGAACGGTGATCAGATCGGAAATGCCTTTCACCGCGTGGAGCAGTATCTCGTCAGCTTTCTTGAATCCCTCGATTAATGTCATCCGTTTGCTGGAATTGACCAGCAGACGCTGATTGGGAATAGCAATCAGCGTATCGACCGCATTCTTGAGTTCATCAATTCCACGGCTGGCTACCATCTGCCGCCGCTTCCCTTCAAACATGAACGGCTTGGTCACCACTGCCACCGTAAGCGCGCCGAGATCTTTGGCGATGCTGGCAAGTACCGGCGCCCCACCGGTTCCTGTGCCGCCACCCATACCGGCAGCAATAAATACCATGTCGGCACCCTGAATCAACTCTTTCATTTTCTCGAGGTCTTCCATCATGGCTTTCTTGCCTACCTCAGGATCGGCACCGGCACCAAGTCCTTTGGTAATCTGAGAGCCCAGTTGCACCTTCAAAGGAGACTTGCAGGCACCGAGCGCCTGCAGATCAGTATTAGCGGCGATAAACTCTACCCCTTCAAGGTTGGACATGATCATGGTATTGATAGCGTTACATCCTCCACCTCCGACTCCGATCACCTTGATCTTCGCATTCATCTTGAAATTACTCTCTAGTTGGATCATATCCCTTCTCCTTTCCTTAGTGCCAGATTACACTACCTCTGAAAACCATTCTCTCATCCGTTTGATGAGTGTCTTCCACATATTTCCATTACCACTAACCTGAGCATTCGGCCGTTTGCTTCCATAGAGAAGCAGTCCCACTCCGGTAGCATACATGGGATTATTGACTACGTCAGTGAGTCCTTTGATTCCCTGCGGATACCCGATTCGCACTGGCTTTCCGAGAATGTCTTCAGCCAGCTCGCGCATCCCCGGCATCAGTGAAACGCCTCCGGTAAGTACAATGCCCGCACCAAGCACATCCTGCAGCTCCGATTTAAACAGTTCCCGCCTGATCAAGTGCAGCAGTTCCTCGGCCCGCGGATGCATGATATCGTACAGAGCTCCTCGCGGCATCGTCCGATGATCGCGGCCATCCACGTTCTTTACTTCAATCAGCTCATGCCGATTCTGTGGATTGGGGCGGGCGGAGCCGTAGTCCTTTTTAAGCGTTTCCGCATCCTTGATCGACGTGCGGAGCCCGATGGCGATATCCGACGTAAAATGATTACCCCCGACAGCAATCACCGAGGTATACCCGATTCCTCCCCGAAAAAATATGGCGATGTCGGTTGTGCCACCACCGATATCTACCAAAACGCTGCCGAGATCTTTTTCATCATCCGACAGCACTGCCTCACTGGAAGCCAGCTGCTGCAGGATAATGTCCTTGACATCAAGGCCAGTGCGGTTTGCACACTTAATGATGTTGCGGGCTGAGGCCACAGCACCAGTGACCACATGCACCTTGGCTTCCAGCCGCATCCCGCTCATGCCGAGCGGATCACGGATTCCGCCCTGATCGTCAACGACAAATTCCTGCGGCAGCACATGGATGATTTCCCGGTCTGCGGGAACACTGAGTGCCTTGGCAGCATCGAGAGACCGCTTGATGTCACTGCGCTTAATCTCCCGGTTCTTGACTGCGACCACGCCATGGGTATTAACACTCTTGATGTGGCTTCCCGAGATTCCGGTGAACACGCTTTCAATAGTGCAGCCGGCCATGGTTTCAGCCCTTTTGACAGCCTGCTCAACCGAATCCACGGCAGCTTCTACATCGATAATCAGCCCTTTCCTCAATCCGGCAGATGGATTGATGCCGACGCCGACGATATTCACGCCATCGACCGACTTCTCGCCTACGAGGGTACAGATCTTCGTCGTTCCGATATCGATGCCCACAATGATGTTTCCATTGTTTTTCAGCATGCCGTTATCTATCCTTTGCGAGAGACCGGGACTTTGCGAATATGGGCCACCTCTGAAGAAAGCAGATGGATCACACTAGGTGAGATCCGCCGTTTGTTCAAGTCTTCCTGCACCTGGGCAAGCAATGCGAGTTTGCCTCGGTAATCACCAAAGCCAACGCGGATACACAACGCTTCCCGCACGGTGTACACGATGAACCCGTCACTTTCATCCACATGTATCTCGGAAATCGACTCGTAAGGGAGAACGTGGGATTCGTTGCCGGAAATAAAAAAAGCGAGAATTTCGTTGAGCATTCCCGGCTTGTCTTTAATCGATGTCTCACTGGTGATCACCGGCATATCAACAGGATCATCACTGTCCACCGCCTTGAACAGTACACCTTCCCAGTCAAGCAGCAACATCGTGGTATCAGCTACCAAGGCCGCCGGCTTGCGCTCGATCACCTCAATGCTGAGGCCTTGCGTAAAAGACCTTTTGACAGTTATGTTTCGCACCCAGGGATTATGCATCATGCACTGGGCAACGTGTTTAGGGTTGACGGAAAAAATGCTCGTGCCGTCTTTGATTCCGGCGAGCACCATGAGTTCCTGCGGGCTGGAGTAAGTACATCCCTCAAACCGGACATCCGGCAACGTCAGATACGACGATTTTCCAGCGAACTCGAACAGACGATGCATGGTCAAACCGCACAAAATGACAAGGCATCCCCAAAAAACAACTCGGATACCGATAAAGGCAATCAGACTCGGATGTATCTTTCGCTTACACAGCCGCCAAAGCACAGCACTGCGTCGAGTCCTGATCTTCCGCACACGATAGTCTCGCATAGGAATCCCTCCAAGATTGCCTGTGGAGCACTCGCTCAATCGTCATTCCTCACCCCGACGCTCCACACCCGATATGCAATCGGGCTGAGGCCAGAATGCGCTCGGTGAGAGCGACAAAGTCGATTCCCGCCAAGGCCGCTGCTTTCGGCAGCAAACTGGTTTCCGTCAAGCCCGGTATTGTATTCACTTCCAGAATTGTGAGATCTCCTGCAGAGTCCATACGAAAATCTACGCGCGCCGCTCCTGAGCACGAAAGCGCCTGATAGGCTGACACGGCCAGAGCTTGCACCTTTGCCGTTGTCTCTGCCGGAATAGGCGCCGGAACAAGATACTCGGTTTCTCCCACGTTGTATTTCGCAGTAAAATCGTAGAACCCGCTCTTTGGAATGATCTCGATGACAGGAAGAAATTCTCCTTCAATAATTCCCACGGTAAGGTCATTCCCGTCAACATATTTTTCAACCAAGAGACGATTATCATACCGGGCCGCTTGCTGCAGGCTTTCAGCCAGTTCTTTTTCAGTGCGCACTATCTTCGTTCCTATGCTCGAGCCGCCGCACACCGGCTTGACCACTACTGGCAGGGGCAATGAAATCCCGGCGGCAACAGCATCAGGCCGAAGCACCTGGAAAGCTGGTGTGGGAAGGTGATGATAGAGAAACATCTTTTTCGACACTTCCTTATCCATTGCTATCGCACTGGCAATCACGTTCGACCCGGTATAGGGGATTCTCATCATCTCGAGCAGGCCTTGCACGGTGCCGTCTTCACCCCATGGACCATGGAGAGCAATAAAGGCGATCTCGATCCGTTCCTGCTCGAGCGTCCGGGCCAGCGATCGATCCGCATCGATACCGACTACCTGATAACCGGATCCCTTCAGAGCCCGGAGAATAGCATTCCCGGTCTTCAGCGAGATCTCCCGCTCCGAGGA
>JAGOGO010000181.1 GCA_017996625.1 Deltaproteobacteria bacterium
CCAGCCGCTGCCGAACAGGTCCAAGCCATGATATGAATCGTAGCGGCCGAGCCAACACCAGAACCCGGGCCATAGTTCCTCTACCAATCCATCACCTTTCGCTTTTTGAAAATCTTTCTGAGACAGGTTAACCGTATACCGTTGCAGTTTACGCATGGTGTGACGTTTCGGCCCAATCCGCCGCAGTTCCTCCAGCCACTTCTCGCTATCTCCGAATCTCACCAGTACCGGTTGCTGTGCTTGATCATCAATAATGTTGAATTCTTTTGCTGCCGTCCGGAACTGAATATTCACCCCGTCCCTTTGCAGCAGGTCTTTAAATCTGCTGCCGGTATCATTGACCCTTTCATAAAACAGTCTGAAATACCGGGTATACTCTTTGGGATTCTGCGGGTTGAAATCAAGTAGACTAAAAAGTTCCCGGGTCGTATTTTCACCCTTCAGGAGCAAACCTCGCGGTGCAGGCTTGGGAGGCACAAAAACATGGACCTCGCCTAATTTGCCTTCAGCGTTGAGCTTACCTTCACGATTGCAGCGGCCACCGGCCTGCGCGATGGAATCCAAGCCAGCGAGGGCGCGATACACAACCGGGAAGTCCATATCCACACCCGCTTCCACCAGCTGCGTGCTGATAACACGAGTTACAAAATCCTTCTGGAGTCTTCTCTTGATCGTCTCTATCACTTCCGATCGATGTTCGCCGCACATGAGGGCAGAAAGATGGATCGTGCCGTGCGGCATTAATTTATAAAGGTCGTAGCAATTGCGGCGTGTATTGACCACGCACAGCACTTGCTCGTGCTGCTGAAGGCGGTGTGCAATATCCTCCCAACTGGAGGACGCGTTGAGACTGGACGGCAGGATAAGCTTTGTCCGTTCAAGCTTCTCATAGAGAGCAACTGGAGCGGTGATGATCTCCCGTGGTCTATCCAGTTTCGGCAGCGGCGGTTGGGTAGCAGTGGCAAGCACCATGGTAGCACCATAATGCCTGGTAAGCTCGTTCATTGCCTCCACACAGGGATCAAGCAATTCCGGAGGCAAAAGCTGAGCTTCATCAAGGACAACAACACTGTTTATTATGTTGTGCAGCTTGCGGCAGCGGCTCGTTTTGGCCGCATACAGCGATTCGAAGAATTGGACATTAGTAGTGACGATAATGGGTGCATCCCAATTCTCGGCGGCAAGATGGGAGCGAGGAGTCTCTTTGTCCGGATCAAGACTACTGTGGTGCTCAACGACATTCTCACTGCCAAAAATGCTCGCGAGAATATTTGCCGTTTGTTCAATGATGCTGGTGTAGGGGATAACATAGATGATTCGGCTCTTGCAGTATTTCTGAGCGTGCTCAAATGCAAAAGCCATCCCCGATAGTGTTTTGCCGCCACCGGTAGGCACCGTCAGTGAGAACAAGCCGGGGTTATACTGAGATGCCGATTTACACGCAGCCAGCACTTCTTGCCGAACGACGTTGACAGGAGTGTTTGGAGAGCTAGACTGCATTCTCTGCATATATATGTCGAACCTCGGTTTAAGTTCTGCCAGACTGAGAAAGGCTTGCCGGTCCTTGGCCTGCTCTGGATTGATAAAATTTTCTGTATCCAGAAAATCAGCGTCAACCAGACAAGAGAAGAGCATCCGTATCCAGAGATGGAAGTTGTGTTGTTTGACAAAGGATGGCGGTCTGATCTCCTTTCGGAGTTGTCTTCCAAATACTTCAATGCCTAAACGAATACTGCTTAGATTTTTTTGTCCTTCCGCAAGCCTGATCTGTAGCGCGGCTCGACCCGTACTAGAGGAATAGAAGTCAGGCAATCCGGCATGATGGCCAGCTATGAGGTAAGCATTCGTTAGACCAGCAATGGGGCCAAGAACCTCTTGGGCGAAAGCCGCGCCAGCGCTTGAGTGATTTACTCTGCCATGACCTATTCCATCATACTCCGCGTCATCGAGACCGTTCTCTCGAAGAAGATACGCCTGGAATTCAGCTGCAGCTTTCCCCACATCATGGAGGCAACCTGAGTTCCAAGCCCAACTTCCAGATTGAAACTTTGAAGCAAACCTCTCCGCTTTTTCTGCAACGGATTTCAAATGTTCCTCCAGCGGTTGCCATTCTTCTCGAGGATGGCCTTCCTTTGAATGTGCATAATGCTGTTTAATACTCATGCGCCTCACAAATCCTCTCTTGTTCTTCTCATCCATGTATGGCCTTGATTTTCTTAGTTCTTAATTATTCATCCACCCCGCCGCTACGCGACGGATACATTGGATGGCATGTTCTTTATCCCGGCCTTGAAAGGCCGGGCTACACTCATGCTGTTTCTCCGGGACGCATCTCTGAGATTGCCTCCCGCGCAGCGCGGGACTGCGGCGCTATTCCCTGCAAAAGCACCCTCTCCTATTCTCGCTTCATAAATTCCAGAGGATGTCACAGTGCGTGATATCCTCGCATTCTTCTGGTAAACTCAGAGCTTACAAAAGAATACTGGATTCCCGCGTGCGCGGGAATGACGGTTAGATCATTATCCGCTCGGCGGGTGGTTAACAAACCGACGCGCAGCCCGTCTGCGCGGGTTGCGCTTAATTCTTGTACACCGAGCTAAGTGAGGAATAGCGACTATACCAGGACATTTACCATTCTATCCCCCGCCATTGACACATCCGGTCAAAGCGAAAAAAGATTCTTATAATCTTTCCAAAGCAAAAAAGCCCTCCAGTGTTTTTAAACACTGCAGAGCTTCGCTGTGCGCACGATTTCTTCCTCCACTCTCTCATTCTCCCGTGCAGCAGCTCATCCAGGCTGTATCTCCTGAGATAAGCTTCTTGCCGTCCTCCAGACCCGTCCAATACCATCAGGTCGGTGAGTATCCTTTTCCGGTATCCGCATCCAAAACATCATGCTATCGAAGAGTTCGCGGTCTTGTCAAATGATTTTCTTGGCTCAGTTAGCACAATGCGAGCGATATTCCGCATCACCTCGCAATGGTTAATTCCTGTGGAATATGTATAAATCTATGAGATTGCCACGTCATCACGCCAAAGGCGTGATTCCTCGCAATGACAACTTTTTCTTTCATTTTGCATTGCGGAGCGATAGCATGATCGTAGCTGGGGAGTTCAGTCCCCGGTGCAACGAACACCATCACTCACAGGTACGCTCATGGATCAGAGCATCACCAATACTGCAAACGGCAGCACCCTCATCAAAAACGGCGTAGTCGTCACGGTCAACGCCACTAATGAAATCTTTGATCCCGGCTTCGTGCTCGTGGAAGGAAACCGTATCACCGCGGTCGGCCCGATGGCTGCTGCGCCTCCGGATCATAGCGGCCGTGTCATGGATGCGCATACCTGCCTGGTGATGCCGGGGCTGATCAACGTACACACGCATGCTGCCATGTCCCTGCTGCGCGGAGTTGCCGATGATCTGCCGCTCAAGACCTGGCTGGAGCAGTACATTTTCCCGATTGAATCACGTCTGGTGACGCCCGATTTCGTATACACCGGGACACTCCTGGCGGGATTGGAAATGATTCGATCAGGAACGACCTGCTTCTGTGATGGGTACTTCTTCGAAGAATCGGCGCTGCACGCCGTTGCCCAGATTGGCCTGCGTGCGGTTTTGGGACAAGCGATACTTGACGCTCCCACACCAGATGTCCCCGATCCATCCCGCAATATCGCATATGGCCGCGAATTCCTCGAATGTTGTGCTGCAGCATCCGAGCTTATTACAGGTACTCTTTTCTGCCACGCTGCTTATACCTGCGGACCCCCAACACTTGGCGCCGCAAGCGCTCTCTGCCAGGAGTACGGAGTACCGCTGCTCATTCACACCGCTGAAACCACCACCGAGGTTTCCGAGGTAGTCAGACAATACGGGCGATCTCCGCTTCGTCATCTGGATAGCCTCGGCCTGCTTGATCATCCCGTTGTTCTCAAACATTGTGTGTGGGTCGATGCTGATGAGTATGTTCTGCTCAAGAGGGACACTGTTGGCGTTGCGCACTGTCCGGAAAGCAACATGAAACTCGCTTCCGGGGTTGCTCCGGTTGCGGAGTATCTGGAGCAGGGAATTGCGGTCGGACTTGGCACAGATGGATGCGCCAGCAACAACGATCTGGACATGTTCGGAGAAATGGATACTGCGGCCAAAATTCACAAGGTGAAACGCTGCAACCCGGCCGTGATGAATGCCTGCGAGGTTCTGCGCATGGCTACTATCGGAGGGGCAAGAGCACTGGGGCTTCAGAATCAGGTGGGATCACTCGAAGTCGGAAAGAGAGCCGACCTCATCATTATAGACTGGAACCAGCCACACCTCATTCCCACCTATGATTACTGTTCTCACCTGGTCTACACAGTCAGCGGACATGATGTGCTTTCAGTCATGGTAGATGGAAACCTGCTCATGGAGAATCGCACCGTGCTGACCGTCGATGAGCACGAGATCCTGGGAAAGGCAAAAGCGATCGGAAAAGCAGTAAGGAGCTTCGAGGCTGGTTGATTGGGGGATTGGTTTTCCTAGTAGCTCTTGGGCAGGAGAAAAAGCGGATTGCGCGATACGTCTCCGTTCCATACCTGGAAGTGCAGGCACGGTTGTCCGGTGCGCAGTCCTTTTCCTACGGTAGCGATTGTTTCTCCCTGGGATACTTTGCGTCCTTGCGGCACCAGATTGGAGCGGTTATACGCGTACACGGTTTTGAAGTTGTTGTGGTGTTTGATGATGACGATGTTCCCATATCCTTTCAAGTACCCGTCGTAAATCACTTCACCGCTGCTGGCGGCGCACACTGGTGCTCCCTCCGGAGCGGCAATCTCGATTCCTTCATAGCGCAAGCCGTTATATACACCATACTTTGAAATAATTTTCCCCCGCACCGGCCATATAAACGTGCTGCTGTCGGTTATTATCCTGGGTGAAGAAGCTGACGCAGTTTCGCGAATATCAAGAACCACCTGCCTAACCTCTTTCGCACCCGGGATAAATATCTGATCACCGACGTTGATTTTGGCCGGATCATCCACATCATTCATTTCGGCGAGCACTTGAAGATCAATGCCGTAGGTTTTAGCAATTCTCCACAGCGTTTCACCACGATTCACGGTATGATGAATTCCCGCTGCCCTGGTTCCCGC
>JAGOGO010000182.1 GCA_017996625.1 Deltaproteobacteria bacterium
ACCTGGTCTTAGAGTGAGCGAGGCTATACATCCCGACAGAAAACACACGTTTTGATATCGTTCTGGTCAAAAAGCTCATCTTGCAGAAAGAATGCTGTGGCTCCAGGAGCTTCATAGCTCATTACATATCTTGTGTGGGTTCCTTTCTCCGCCAGAGAACATGCTCCAGCAACAGAACCATGCTGATCCCCACTATCAGGCTGTTCCCCAGAAACACGGAAAAGAATCCCGGCAGCGGCTCGAAAAGGCCGGGAGGGAAAAACCCGGCCAGTGTCCCGATTAGAACCGGCAGCCCTACAACAAAGTAATCCCGCGAGGTAATCCCGTGGCTGGCTATAATTGCTATGCCAGCACCAACCTGGCCACCCATGGCGACGCACAGGGCGGAACCCACGACCGGCATGGGAATCGTTGCGAGCACTGCGCTCAGCTTTGGCAAGAAGACAGCCAGCAGCAGAATGATGCTGCAGTAGGTCAAGGCGAAGCGGCTGGCTACCCGATTCACGATAATAACGCCGGGACTGACGCTGTAACTTACGGTTCCAACAACGCCGAGCAAGCCACAGACAATACCTGAAATGCCGTTAACCAAAATACCCTTGTCAATCCCTGTCGGCAGTCGCTTCTCGTCAGTTATGGCAGCTATCCCCTGTAAACTCCCCAGGCTGTTCACAACCACAGCCAGATACGCACACGCAAAAGCAACTGCAGCAGGCCACTGAAAGGCCGGACGTGAGGCAAGCCATCTGTCAGGGATTGAGATCCAGGCAGCTGCTGCTGCACGTCCCCAGTCCAGCCGCCCGAGCATAAGAAACAGCAGCGAACCGAGTATCATTCCGCACAAGATTGAAACAGTCTTCCAAAACCCGCTCAGATGGTATGCAAGGGCAGTCATGAGGAGAATCAGTCCCAAACTGACCAGTACTATCACTGCCTCTCCCTGAGGAGAGGAATCGCTGACGCCACTTATGAATCCAAGCAGCGGAGCAAGCAGGCCAAAGGCAATCAACATGAGAATGACTCCGACCACGTTGGGAGTAAACAGACGGATGATTCTCTTCAACTGTTTTGAAAGCACCGTAACGACTAACAACGTTCCTCCCATGATAGTTCCCCCTTGAATAGCGGGGAGACCGAGCGGCACGAGGAGCATGAAGGTAAGGATGAGCGCGGTGGAAGGTCCTTCAATAAGCGGGTACCGGTGACCCCACACGGTTTGAACCAGTGTAAACAGGCCGGTTGTAAGCAGGCTGAACTGGAGAAAACGGATTTCTTCGACTGGATCCAAATTCAGTGCCTTTCCACAGAGACTGGCAGCGATAATGACACCGGGAAACGCGATAAAGGCCCACTGCAGTCCGTAAAGAATTCCGCGAAGTACAGGCAGATGATCATCGATTCCATAGATGTACGATTCGGATTTCATTTTCACCCCATGAAGGAATCCACATATCGGTCCCTTGCTGCCAAGCCCGGTCGGTTTTCTGCTTTTCTACCGCGCTACTCTGGCAGTGTACCATAGGTGATTGGTTAAATGGAAAATAGAGAATAGGGGAATTTCCCGTTTGACCATTCCACCACGTTATCGCTTCCATCAAATATGCTGTTTTAGCTCGTTATATGGGGAAATCTCCCCATCCCCGCTTAAAGGAAATGCTTCTATATTTTAAGTGTGCCGCAAGAGTACCGCAGGAAAGGAGAATTCCAATGAATTACATAACTGTTGATAGAGAAAACTCTACTACCGTAGATCTCTACTATGAGGATCACGGTATGGGTAAGCCGATCATTCTGATCCACGGCTGGCCGTTGAGCAGTGTTTCCTGGGAGAAACAGATACCGGCATTGCTGAGTGCCGGATATCGGGTCATCACCTATGATCGAAGAGGATTCGGCTACTCCAGCAAACCGGCGTTTGGCTACGATTACGACACCTTTGCTGCAGATCTGGATAAGATCATAACCAAGCTCGACGTGCACGATGCAGCGTTGGTTGGATTTTCAATGGGTGGTGGCGAAGTGGCTCGCTATATTGGCACGTATGGAACCAGGAGGGTGAGCAAAGCGGTCTTTATGGCGGCAGTCACGCCATTCCTCCTCAAGACATCCGAAAATCCTCAGGGCGTTGATGGCAGTGTATTTGAAGAGATCCGGGCTGCCATTGCTGCAGATCGTCCGGCATACCTCTCCCGCTTTCTCTCGGATTTCTATAACGTGGATAGTCTTGGAAGAACGGTGATCAGCGACCAAGCCGTCCGGCTCAGCTGGAACATCGCTTCCTTGGCTTCCCCTATCGGCACCTTGGACTGCGTGCTGGCCTGGTTGACCGATTTCCGGGAGGATCTAAAACGCATCGACGTTCCTACGCTGATCATCCATGGTGATGACGACCGGATTCTTCCCCTCACTGCTACAGGCATAGCTACCCACAGGACAGTCAAAGGAAGTCGGCTCGTGGTAATCGAAGGCGGCCCGCATGGTCTTACCTGGACACACTCTCGGCAGGTCAACCGTGAACTCCTGGAATTTCTCTGGAAGGCAGAATGATCGGCGATGGAAGTGCAAGAAGAGAGGAAGCGTTCCGACCGTAGCGCCTCGATGAAAACACGTGGTTCTCCATAGAGTCCGTTCCATTATTCTGCGTTCGCAGTTCTCTGGCTTGCGACACTCGTTTCGAACACTGGCACCTGGATGCAGAATGCAGCTGCAGACTGGTTGATGACCAGCCTTAAACCGGATCCCCCAATCGTTGCGCTGGTACAAGGTGCGACCTCTCTGGCAATGTTTTTGTTCAGCCTGCCGGGAGCCCACTTTGCTGCAACGGTTGCGCTGCTTGGTGCGCTTGCGGTGCTGCGACGTTGGAAACTGCAGACCGTTGCTGGAGTCGATCTGAGGCCGTCAATGCGCTTTGTTTCATCCTCGATCAATCTGGACCCTACAGCGCCCAGAGGCTTTCGCTTACTCTTTACTCCTTACAGTTCGACCGTGGACCCTTTGTGAGCCGGATCAGAACGGGCGAAGAAATGGGTGAAACGTTGTATTCCACGGCAGTAGTGAGCGTACACATCCTTCACCTCCGTAGGCTGCAAAAAACCTCACTACCTGTAACAAAGAAAACATTCGAGTGGCAGAGCAGCTGCCGATACTGGATGTTGCGAACAAAATACCGCGTTTTTCGTATCACTCTTTCTCTTCAGCAGCCTAAGATTAGTAAACAACACTTTGAACTACTGAACTTTCTCGGAGAAAGCCGGCAGACCAGACGGCAAGATTTAAGAAGTTTGTTGATGCAGCCAGACGTACCGACCGGGTAAGGCATGAAGAGAAATATCATTTTGGTATTTCAGCGCCTCGATGACAAACGGATTAGTGAAGACAGCAGGATCCAGACTCTGCAGTATGTATCCCACTCCTACGCACGTCACCAGCTGTATGTTCTCTTCGTGATTCAATACCGTATCAAATACAAGAGGATGAATAGCCATGAATGCAAAAACAGTGTTCGGTATTGTCCTGAGTATCTTGTTCTGTCAACCTTTCACCATCCAGGCAGTACAGCCTCAGTGGACCTTTCTGGGTGAGAACGGACAGGGCTCTGTCTTTTATTATGATGCGGAGAAAATAGCCCGACCGTGCGAAGGAGTTGTCCAAGTGTGGGTAAAGATGGTACCCAGTAAGCATGAGAGCATTTATGTGTGGCTCATGCATCTTGTCGAACAAGACGTAATAATGCACACGAAGGAAGTAGAAAAAACCAAGGACATTGCTTACTCGGTTGTGCTATACGAAATCGACTGCAACCAAGAACGTATCGTTCCGACAATCTCAGAAGATTATGATGCTCAAGGCAAGCTGTTGAGCTTAACCGCAACCAGTACAGCGTTCTTGAAAGAGCTCAAGAATGTGGACACAGCAATCCATCCTGGTACAATCTGGGCTGATCTGTCTAACGCTGCCTGTCTGCTAGCGCAGCAACAGCAACAGGACGGGGTCAGCAAAGGCTGCAAGCCGACTAAGTAATCTGAGAAGTGAGGCGTGCAAAGTAAGAAGTAAAGAGTAAGAAATAAGAAGTAAGAAGAGCCCTCCCTGCTGCCTGCCCCTGACCTTTCACTTCTCATTGATCAGCGGAAAAATCTTGCATCGCGTTGAAAATGCTGGTAAGAGGTACTATCATTTTTTTCGAAAAGTGGAAAAAATGAGCTGCTTAATTGAAAAAGGGTTGATTTGATCGCGAACTCGTGTATATTAGCTAATTGCCCATTAAAACACCGGAGGAAAAAGGATACACGAGCCCGAAAAGCTCAGCTACCGTCTTGATAATTAAAGAATTTATTAAATGAAGGCAAGGGATATAAACCCTTAGGAGCCGCTAGCTCAGCTGGTAGAGCATCGGACTTTTAATCCGGTGGTCGCAGGTTCGATTCCTGCGCGGCTCATCAACATTCGAGTATCACGTCCCTATCGTCTAGTCAGGTCCAGGACACCGGCCTTTCACGCCGGCAACACCGGTTCAAATCCGGTTGGGGACGCTTTAAATTACAAGGGCTTGCGTTTTCACGTGAGCCCTTTTTCTTTTTGGGTGCAGATAGGGTGCAGAAAAGCTCATCGTCCAGCCGGTCAACCGCTGCTTTATTCCCCTCCGGGCACAAGTGCCCATAAATATCAACCGTCACTTTTATGCTATGGTGCCCCAACTGATCCTTGACGTAAGCAAGGCTTTCTCCGGCCTGAATGAGTAGACTTGCATACGTGTGCCGCAAGTCATGTACCCGCACGTGCCGAAGCCCTGCCTTTTGGAGCGCCCGCTTATATATCCGCTGAAAGCTCATGCTGTAGAATGGAGCGCCGTTTTCATCGGCAAAGACCCACTGTTGGCCGTCACCCTCGAATGCAATCACCTTCCGATCTTCCCTTAGGTCTGACAGGACATCCGCAAGCTGCCTTGACATATCAACCGGCCTAGGCTTCCCGCTCTTTGGTGTCTGTATCTTCCCTCGGGAGAATCCACGTTGAACGTGGATAAATCGACCATTCAAGTCTATGTCACCCCACTGGAGCGCCAGCGCTTCGCCAAGTCGCATTCCCGTGCGCGCAAGGGTGAGCGCCATAGGGTAGTAT
>JAGOGO010000183.1 GCA_017996625.1 Deltaproteobacteria bacterium
AAGATCAGGTTCTTCGCGAACGGTTCAGAGTTCTGCGGGACGGGGGAATGGTAATACTCAGTGATCTCTATGTGCGTCACCCCAGCCATGATGATACGGCATTCCCTGAAACATATAGATCCTGTCTTTCCGGCGCAGTCAGTCGACAGGCGGTTGAGTCCTTTCTCGTAAGCCGCGGATTTGCAGTCTGCTGTTCGGAAGACCATTCGCATCTGCTGGCGGAACTGGCCGGCCGGATCATACTCCAGTACGGTTCTCTGGACAATGTGAGGAGTGCAGAAGGGGAGCCGCTCTTGAGCCATTCGCTGTGCGAGGCTGCGCGCGCGGGTCGGTACGGGTACTATCTGTTGATCGCAAGCAAGAAAAGGTGTGATAGATGATATCTACGTATCATTGCGGGCTTTCGCTCGCCGAGGGGAACGGGTAATATGGAGCACAAGAACGAGATCGTCATTGCCCGGACCGAAAGCCTGTGCCCGGAATGCCTGATTCGATTGCCTGCCGAGCGGGTGATGAGAGGCAATACGGTGGTCTTGCGCAAACACTGTCCGCAGCACGGCTCTTTTGAGGCAGTTATGTGGAAAGGAGCGCTGCCACCTTCGTATTCAGACCACAGCGAAGCACCTGCACAGCGCCCACTATACTATATCCCTGAACAGCCGCAAGGATGTCCGTACGATTGCGGTTTATGCGGTAATCATCGACAGCATACCTGTGCGGCCCTGCTGGAAGTGACACAGCGCTGCAATTTGCACTGCCCGGTATGTTTCGCGGGCTCAAGCGCGCACCACACCCAATACGAACCTGACCGTGCGACTGTTGAGCAGTGGTATGACCAGGTCATGACCGCCAGTGGCGACTGTATGATTCAACTCTCCGGCGGCGAGCCGACGGTGCGTGATGATCTTTGCGACATCATCATTGCGGGCCGAAAAAAAGGATTTTCGTTTATTCAGGTCAACACCAATGGCCTGCGGCTGAGCGAGGAGCAGGGATACGCCGAGCATCTGAAGGATGCAGGACTGGCATCGGTTTTTCTCCAGTTTGATGGTACCGACGACGATATCTACTATACCCTGCGGGGCCGGCCCCTTTTGGACATGAAGCGCAAAGCAATTGAAAACTGTGCTCGTGCTGGCCTTGGTGTCGTGCTTGTGCCTACCGTCGTTCCCGGTGTAAACGACCACACCATCGGCAGCATCCTCTGTGAAGCGCTGCGCTATGCGCCGGCGGTTCGCGGAGTGCATTTTCAGCCAATCAGCTATTTTGGCCGATATCCCTGTGCTCCTCACAACCGGATGCGGATTACGCTGCCGGAAATCATTGCTGCAATTGAGAGCCAGACCGGCGGCAGATTTTCTCAACGAGACTTGCTTTCCCCAGCCGCTAACTGTGAACATGCACTCTGTTCATTCCACGGTACCTTTGTGCTCATGCCGGATGGGACGCCTATGCCGGTTGGGCAGTCGGGCGGGTGCTGTTCCAACCAGGATGCATCGTCGGATAGCGGTGCTCGAAAGACTATCATTAGTCTTTCCAGAAAATGGGGCTCGCCGCCCGAACGCTCCTGCTGCAGTTGCACGAGCTCCCCGTTCGATCTCGGCAGTAGACCCAGCGAGCTCGACATGTTTCTCGAGCGAGCCCGCTCGTACACTTTTTCCATTTCCGGGATGGCTTTCCAGGATGTGTGGACAATCGACCTGGAGCGGCTGAAGTTCTGCTGTATCCACGTGGTGGCGCCTGATGGCCGGCTGGTTCCGTTCTGTGCCTATAATCTGACGAGCAGCAGCGGCCAGCCATTACACCGGAAGATCGTATAATGCAGGTGAGATCGCTAGATAGCTGGATTCGAAAGAAGATTGAAGCAGTACGTTCTGTTCCTCCTTTCAGCCGGGCGGCCTTAGCGCACTATCAGCTGTATATGATCCAAAGGACAGTTGATTACGCCTGTACTCATAGCCGCTTTTATCGCGATTATCTTAATGAATGGTCCGGGAAGCGGCTGCAATCATGGGAGGATGTTGCGCACCTTCCCTTTACCACGGCAGAGCACCTGTACGAACAGGGTTTGAAGTTAGTTTGTGTCTCGCTGGGAGACATCGAGCGGGTCGTGACGCTCGATACCTCCGGTACCGTGGCTAGGCCCAAACGGCTCTACTTCTCTCGGGGGGACATCGCATCAACGGTCGAGTTTTTTCGCAACGGCTTGACTCTGTTTGTTTCGCCGCCTGAGAGTGCAGCCGTTTTGCTGCCGGCAGATCGCGAAGGCAGCGCAGGAGATCTGGTCAGAAAAGCGCTGCAGCAGCTTTCAGTGACGGCTATCGTGCCCGGCCCAGTGGTTGATCCTCAAGCAACCCTGAAGCTCTTGGGTGAGCACCGGGTGAGCCTGATTATCGGCATTCCAACGCAGGTGCTCGCACTCGCGCGAAGCAGGACAGCTGCCACACTCAACCAAGGAGTCAAAACGGTAATCCTCTGTTCGGATTATGTGTCGGAAGCGATTGTAGAGGCGATTCACGAAGCGTGGGGCTGTCTCGTAGTAAGCCATTACGGAAGCACGGAGATGGGGCTCGGCGGCGGTATTGAATGTCGCTTTTGCAGAGGATATCACTTTCGAGAAGCGGATCTGTATGTCGAGATCGTTGATCCGGAAACGGGTACGCCCGTCCCCGATGGCGAATACGGGGAAGTAGTCTTCACGACGCTCACGCGAACCGGGATGCCGCTCATCCGCTATCGCACCGGCGACAGAGCGAAATTCTTCTCTGACCCCTGCCCCTGCGGTACCGTGCTCAAGCGGATGGAGCGGGTGCGTAGGCGAGTAGATGGCCTGACGGTACTGCGCGATGGCGGCCACGTAACGATGGCTGATTTAGATGAAGCACTGTTTAGGGTTCCGGGAGTGGACGACTTCGAGGCGATTCTGACCAGGGAAGAACGGGAGACGCTTCATCTTCGGTTCTCACTTCAGACGGGATCTGAATCAGAGGCTGCAAGAGGATTGCAGGGCGCATTGCTTGAGGTGCCGGTGATTGCTGCAGCAGTTGCCGGCGGCTCTCTTGCTATCGGAGACGTCTCTCGGGTCTCTTCGATCAGGCTTACCAACTCGCCAGCGAAACGAACGATCAGTGATCAACGAAAGCTTCTTTCCTCTCCCTCGGGGAGAGGATGAAGGTGAGGGGTTTCCTTTCCCGCTGGTTCTGTCTGCCCCAATGTCCAGCTCGTTTTGCATATCTGCTTACAGGAAAGAATAACGCCGGTTCAGGGCCGACCGACTGCAGGATCATACCCATTTTCCAGGAGGAGTGCTTTTGCTTTCTCGTATGTTCGAAGCACAAGGGCCGGGCACCGGGCGGATTTGTTTCTGAGATCGTCTGCCAAGATCGTTTCACAGCGAATTCCACCATAGGCCTTACCGTATTCTTTCGTGAACCAGTCCACTAGCGCGGCAACCATAACGATGAGCATGGCGTCTTCCTCTTCGTCCGGCTTTCCTCTGCCGGTATAAAGAGCAAGCAAGCATGCTGCCCCAGTCAGAGCACCGCAGACATCGCCCGAAAAGCCGATGCCTCCGGCAAGCCCCGACATGGATCGAATAAGGTCGGGATTGGTTTTCCCCTGAGCCTCTAGCCCCATAAAAAGGAGGATCTGGCTGCAGTGGAAGCCTTGCTGGGCAAGCTGCATCATACGAAGCATTTCATCAGTCATGGTTCCACTCCTTTGTGGTTGTTTCCGCAACCGGTATCACCTCTCACGGCCAGTCCAGTAAAGTACAGCGTACCCACTTTGAAAGCGGCAAAGACTCTTAAGGCACAGGAGCACTCACTTGTCCTCGAGGATTTTTTCCACTTCAGCCATCTTGCCGATCGCCATGTCCTCGGGGATAAACACCTGGCCGCACGAGGGGCAGCGCAGCAAATCAACGGGGAACATGCTCCCGAGATAGGAGATGTTGACCTTGCCCACTTCCAGCGGCACTGAGCACCTGGTACACCACCACGTGGGTTCTTCTGAAACTGTGTCAGGTTTCTCGCTCATTGTTTGATGACCTCGGCAATCTCCATCCGGTGGCAGTAGGCGTTGTGAACGATAGCATTACCTCCCGGTTGGAGGCTATATTCAACCCAGTAGGTGACACTGGCAGGTTTATGATGAGCCAGGAAGTGACCGTTTCGTTGATTGAGGAGCCTGCTGCCCGTCTTTTCGGCGTGGTCGATCACCCTTCGGATATCATCATCAAGGATCTGTCGCTGCTCCAGCGTTTTCCGCAAACCCTCAGCCATTTTCAAGTGCATAGTTTCATAACCTTCTTTCTCTGCCATCGTTTCTCCCCAGAGTTCTTTCAGGATGGAACGCTTCAGGCGGGCGCGATTCTCCTGGCGTTCGGAATAGGATGGAGCTTTTCGGGCCGCTGCATCATCAGGAGATGCTCCGAAGATCAGATCCAGCAGGTGCAGAGTGCGCTTGCCGCGCGAAGCAAAGTAATCCCGGCACATGGCGCAGTAGGCCACGTAATCAGTCGCGCTTTGCTCGATGCGCCGTTGGATCGCGCTCCTGGCGAGCTCGGGGTTGGCGAAAAACATGAGGCCGCCGTAGCCGCAGCACACCGTGCGCTCACGGCTCAAGGGCAGCTCCTCGAGCTTGTACCCCAGACGCGTAAGGATACTGCGCACACTCGAGTGGATACTCTTTTCGTACCGAGTCGAGCAGGTGTCGAGCACGGCAACGACGGCGGAGGACGCCGGCTTTGATGGCGCCGGCAACCCCAAGCGGTCCAGCACCTCCCACAGAGAGAGAATCGCTGCTTCGGGCAGATGAGTTTTAAAGATCTCATAGCAGGTCGAGCAGGCCAGGATCAGCTGCGGACTGCCCATCTGATCCCATAGCCTCCTAAATTCTCCGAGCGTTTTCTGAAAGAGGTCAGTGCGGCCGGCCCAGT
>JAGOGO010000184.1 GCA_017996625.1 Deltaproteobacteria bacterium
GCGCTGTGCAGGTGCTTCGCTGTGGTCTGAATACGAAGGTGGCAGCGCTCCTTTCCACATAACTGCCTCAAAAGAGCCGTGCTGCGGACAGTGTTTGCGCAAGACCACCGTATTATCAACCATCACCCGCTCGGCAGGTAATCGAATCAGGCATTCCGGGCACAGGCTTTCGGTCCGGGCAATGACGATCTCGTTCTTGTGCTCCATACTATCGGCTCTTTCCGACAAGCGAAAGCCCGCAATGATACGTAGATATCATCTATCACACCTTTTCTTGCTTGCGATCAACAGATAGTACCCGTACCGGCCCGCGCGCGCAGCCTCGCACAGCGAATGGCTCAAGAGCGGCTCCCCTTCTGCACTCCTCACATTGTCCAGAGAACCGTACTGGAGTATGATCCGGCCGGCCAGTTCCGCCAGCAAATGTGAGTGGTCTTCCCAACAGCGGACTGCAAATCCGCGGCTTACGAGCAAGGACTCAACCGCCTGCCGACTGACTGCGCCGGAAAGACAGGATCTATATGTTTCAGGGAATGCCGTATCATCATGGCGGGGGTTACGCACATAGAGATCGCTGAGTATTACCATTCCCCCGTCCCGCAGAACTCTGAACCATTCGCGAAGAACCTGATCTTTGTCTTCCAGCAGCGAAAACACGCATTCACTAATGACCGTATCAAAGGTTTTATCCGGGAAGGGAAGCCAGCCGCTATCGGCATTCACCAGCGGCAACGAGGGCTGAATCTGCCGCGCTTCATCAAGCAATGAAGAGCATACATCAAGCCCGTAGGCCTGATAGGAATAGTGTTCACGCATACGTGCAACGGTCGCCGCGCATCCGCATCCGGCATCCAGCACCAGTGCCTCTTGAGGAAGATCACAGAGGGATAAAGCGCGTTCGGTCAACTGCAATCCTCCGGGTCTGAGCATGGATCCGATTATGCGGCGCACACTCTCATGCAAATAGAGGCAGGAATTGTCAGCCTTATCACATTCCAGAGTACAAGAGTTTGAGGCAATCATACGCTTACGTGTTCTCGATGACCTTTTCTGGAATTGTTGCACGCATCATCCTGAAGGCCAAAGGTAGTCGCTACAATACCACAAAGAAGATCTCAAAAACAGCCTCTAATCGCTCTCGAAGGCCTTTCTTGATAAAGTCGAAAAAATTCGACCGCAGTGGTAATTGGCAAGTCTAACTTTGTTCGGTGGCTAACGTGTGGAAGCGCTTGCCTGCGCAGAAGCGGAAAATCTGATCAACTTCCATTTATACGCTCCGCTCCCTGACATTCTCCCGATAGAGCAGCTGACCTTCTCCATACACCGCAACCGGATACCTGGTAAGATCGAAGGGATCACCGTTCCAGCAGATGCAGGATGCCCATTTTCCCTTATCCAGCGTGCCCAGCACATGATCGATTTCCAGCACCTCGGCGTTGCGGCGGCAAACGATCTCCACAGCTTCCTGCTTGGAAAGACCCTGCCGGATAAACCACCGAGTCTGGAGCAGGATCTGACGCTCCGGGGTCACCGGATGGTCGCTCATAAGGCCGAAGGCTACTCCTGAATCCAGCAGGCAGCGAACGTTGCGCCAGTTCTCATGCTTGAGTTCCACTTTATAGGCAAACGAATCGAGAGGACCATACACGACCGGTATGTTCCGCTTCTTCAGCTTCTGAAATATCTCCGGCTTAAACACGTCCATCGCATGTTCGACCGATACCATAAGCTGGAAATCATCCACAAGCCGCAGCAGTACTGCAATGTCATCGATCTTGTGCACATGAACCCGCAGTCGCAACGTTCTTTCGAGCACCTCCCGAAGCACTCGCTCCTCTGCCGAGAAGCTGATCTCCTCTTTCTTCTTACCCGTCGCCTTACGCCATTGCGCGACCTTGTCGCTCACTTCGTTCAGCCGCTTTCGTAGTATCGCTGCTGCACCCATGCGCGTCGTAGGCCGCGTGCCTTTCCACGTATGTGTGGACATCGGATTGTACCCGAATGCAGCTTTGAGTCCGGCGCGACAAATGAGCGCTTCGGTGCTGTTCTTTCCGTAGTTACGAATGACAGCCGACAAACCACCGACGATATTGCCGCTTCCCGGCACTACACAGGAGTACAGCACACCCATCTCAACGGCGTCCTTAAATGATGAGTCATCCATCTGCACTGAGTCCAAGGCATCGGAGAGAGCAAGGATAGTGTCCATCTGCTCATTCGCTTCCTCTTCACTGCTCGGCTCGCCGCTGCGAGCCATCCCGATATGGGTGTGCGCATCGATAAAGGCAGGCGTAATCACGGAAAACTCGCCCGCGAGAGTGCCTTTCGGCCTTGAGGAGAGTCCCACAATCTCCGTTCCATTGACAACCAGATACGCGTCCTCTGCTACTGCTCTGCCGGTGTAAATCCGTTCTGCGTGAAGGCACTGCATGGCTGCTTTCATTGACGGTTCCTTTCCTGTAATCGCCTGCTCTTCCAGAGGCAATCATACGGTGCATGCATAAGCACATCGAGCCGCTTCCGATCAGTATTCCACACCCATTGTACACCTGCAGAACACACGGTCACAATGAAAGAATGTAAGAGAATAGCAAGGCAAGAAAAAGCTCTGGCTGAATATAACTGTATGCAGCAGATACGATCATTCGATACTAAGCTGTCCGGTTTTCTGCTGAAAGGATCGGAATGCATTTATTCAGACCAGGCACCCGGGGGCTAGCTGATGCTGTCAGGCAGCAAGGGAATCAGACCAGTTCAAGCACGCTCCACAGGCAAACGCTTATAGGTATAGAAGACCGTGTCCGCTAGTCAGCCACAGCCTTCTTCGCTTCCCTGTTTCAGTACTACCAGCGCTATGAAGAAACAACAAGGCACCCCGAGCACCAATGCTGCGGGGCGCCTTTCGATCAGTAGATCGATTTCATCCAACCCGTGTTCTTGTCGATGAACACCTCGTCTACGAGATTACCCTCTTTGGTGACGATGCGCGCCTGAAAGCCGCCTTCTCGTGTTTCAAAATCTCCCAGCCTCAGGTTCGGATTATTGCCGATATAGCTCTGGAGCATTTGTCTGGCTTCTTGCTCATTGACCGGGTGAGCAGGAGCGCCTCCCGGGCAACCGGGGCCATAGTAGCCATATCCTTCCTGGTATCCCTTTGTCTCAAGGCTCTTAAACGGCATGCGCCGTTCCATTCCTTCTTGCTGTTCCATTCCCCGTTGCCGTTCCATCTTGGGACCTCCCACGCCCGGTCCCATATGCCGGCCGCAGTAAGGACAGTACTCCCACGCCGGCTGGTCTGACTGCATTTGCTGCTCACTCTGCGGACTGGCTTGCTGCTCTGCTTCCTGAGCATTCACAAAAGAAATACTTATCAGCAAAGTCGCAAGAATGGTGACAACCATAGCAAACGTACGCATGATTTTCCTCCTTATACTTGAAAAGTGATTAAACCATTCCCTCGTTTTCCTGGCTTAACGTGCAGCTTCGTGTCTGACTACTTCTCTGCATCACGTAATCTCCGTCCCAGAATAAGTTAGGGCAGCTGCCGCCCTCGGCATTCTCACGAACAGACAGTGACCGAGCGACATGGTCTGTGGTCCATAGAGCGTGCGCTGAGCCAGAAAATAAACCAGACACCTACCACGTTTGCGCTACCGCTGCGCCAGCAAGGTATTACATGCATCTTCACATCTGCTGCACGATTCAGCACAGATGCGGCAGTGCTCATGCATTTCAGCGTGTTGCGTGCATTCTTGACCACAGACGCGGCATGCGCTTGCGCATACCTGAAGCATATCCCTCAGCAGTTCGGCCGGAGGTTCTGTTTGTCGAGAAAGCATCCGCCCGGTCGCAACGCAGACATCGGCACAATCCAGGTTGTAGCGAATGCACTCGACGAGCATTCCCCGGTGCTCTTCCTCTCCCAGACACGCATCAGCACAGGTTGTGCAGGTCTGAGCACAGGCAAAACACTCTTCGATACAGCCGACCAGAGCTTGCACGTTATCAGTGAATGGCCGGACAGGATGACTTTCTAGCATCTGACGAACATTCATCATGATCGCTGTCTCCTTTACCGTTCATTGTTTTGGTAAGGCAAAGCATTCGGGGTCATTCAGGACATCTTTTTTTATTATGTAATGGGGATTACCTGGCCGAAAATGGGTAATTTACCGTATTTCAAAGAGAGAATGTATTCCATTTTAATGGCCTTAGAGCCTTGAACGTGTGAATCGTCAGCTACTATTTATTCATTGGATACTTGCTCTAGGAGCAATGATGGTAATACTATTTGGAAAGATGCTGGTGCAGGCTAGTGAAGACTCTCATTACAGAAGGAGGTGCCCTCATGAATAAATTCGTCCTGGTGTTAAGTATGCTCGCGCTCATAGCAGGCGTTGGATGCTCCAAGGGATTTGAGGCTACAAAACAAACCGGCCAGTATACAGTAGTCGTGACCATGGATAAGAATCCTCCGATCATTGGCGATAACCGGGTAGAGATCCAGGTGAGCGATAAATCCGGGAAACCTGTCAAAGATGCTACAGTGAAGGTAGAGTATGGCATGCCCGCAATGCCCGGCATGCCAGCTATGGATTACAGTGCTGATGCTGCTTTCCAGGAAGACACGAATCGGTATATTGCTACGATCAACCCTTCCATGGCAGGCAGCTGGTATATCACGGTCCTTATTACCCGAGCCGAAAAAACTGAAAAGGCAAAATTCAATGTGGACGTCAAATAGAATCCATATGATTCTTCTTGTAACGATGATTCTTATGGGGGCTCCGGCGGCACAGGGAAATGACCAGATGTTGGGCAACCTCATCCAGGAGGCTCTGGTGAACAACCCGGACCTCCTCGCGCTCCAGGCAGGGATCGAAGCTGCTGAGCACCGTATTCCTCAGGCTAAGGCTCTGCCAGAT
>JAGOGO010000185.1 GCA_017996625.1 Deltaproteobacteria bacterium
TATTCTGTTGCGGCATACCTTTCCTATCGGGTACATGCAACGATTTCGTGCCACTCCCCCCGTTATACGGTGAAGCGGGAGTTAAATCAACCCGTTTGAAAACAAAATTGACAGATCGCGACGGTAATGATATTGACTATACCTTAGTCCGGCCATTCACTTGCGAGGACCCTTAAGGAGCTCGTGGTTTCATTAAGTGAACTCCTTATTTTTTATTATACAGCCATAGCTTTTTTTGCCCGAGGGAATCGTATGAATCGAATCGTCTTGGACAGCCCTGCTTGCCTTCATTTCGGCCTGATCGACATGAATGGTGAGATCGAAAGGATCGACGGCGGCGGCGAGGTCCTACTCACCAAAGCCAACAATGTTGGAATGCGGGTTCTGGAGGAGAGTTGAACCGGTGTCGCTACGACCATCTCTCAAGCTTTGTGGAGTGACTAATACTGAGGACGCCCGGCTGGTGAGCGCCTCCGGCGCTGATTACTGTGGGGTGCTGGTGAATATACGTTTTTCTGAGCGAAGCCTCTCGCTGGCTGAAGCCAAGAATGTGGGGCAGGCGGCAACTATTCCGATCGTTATTCTGCTGTGCGACCCAGATATGTCATTGGCTGAAGAGGTAGCCCGGGAGATTCAGCCCTACGCGCTCCAACTTCTGTGCCGGGAATCTCCTGATTTTGTCAAGACCCTGAAGAAACGGGTGTCCTGCCGCATTTGGAAAACGGTTCACTGCGGGACGGTCGCTGGTCAAGCTTCACCGGAAGCTTATGTGGAAGCAGGTGCCGATGCACTGCTGGTCGATAGCGCGGATGCCAGCGATGGCACCCTGCGGCTTGGAGGAACGGGAAAGGTCGGAGACTGGAGCGCGGTCATTGATCTGATCCAAAGGATCCCTATTCCTGTTTTTCTCGCCGGCGGTATCTCTCCGGAAAACGTCGAAGCAGCGCTTTTACAAGTCCGACCTTTCGGCATCGATCTGTGCAGCGGTGTGGAGGCATACCGGGGGAAAAAGGACCTGGAAAAAATTCGCGCGTTGGTTGAACACTTTAACGCTGCAATAGCCAAGATAGAGAGGAATCAATCGTGAAAGCAGCAGTTGTCTACGGAGCAAATGATATTCGCATTGCTGAAGTTCCCACTCCTGTTCCCGGACCGGGCGAGATCCTGGTTAAGGTAAGGGGCTCGGGGGTATGTGCCACTGATGTTAAAATCCTGGGTGGTTCAGGTTTGCCAAAAGAGCTGCCGACCATTCTCGGCCACGAAGTGGCTGGCACGGTTGCTGCTCTCGGGCCGGGTGTTGCCGGTATTACCGTAGGGCAGCGGGTTGCCGTGTACCCAATCGCGGTGTGTGGAGAGTGTTTTTACTGCAAGCAGGGGCGACATAGCCTGTGTACCGATCAGTACGGTCTCGCGCATGGCTATGACGGAGGATTTGCTGAGTATGTACTGATTCCCGAGCGCATTCTGCGGCAGAAGGGCATCATTGATATCGGCGATCTGCCTTTCGACCTGGCAGCCATGATCGAGCCGGTATCATGCTGCATTGCTGCAGCCGATCAGGGCCGGATTACTGAAGGAACACAGGTGCTGATAGTGGGTGCCGGCCCATTGGGTCTTCTGCATGTCATTGTCTCCAAGGCCCGGGGAGCACGGGTCATAGTCTCGGAACTCAGCGATGCCCGCCGTGCCAAAGCAGCAGCGCTGGGCGCTGATGTTACGTTGAATCCTACTGAGGTCAGCATGGTGGACGAGATCCGGCGGCTCACTACCATTGGTGCCGATGTGGTGATCGCGGCAGTGGGATTTCCGAAAGCGATTGAAGAATCACTACCGCTGGTCAGGAATGGCGGTATTTTCAATATCTTCGGCGGCACTGCTAAAGGTGAAATAATTCATGTCGATCCTCGCTGGCTTCACTATGGTGAAATCGTGCTTACCGGCAGCTTCGCAGCATCTTCCCAGCAGTTCGCACAGGCGGTTCAGTTTGTGAAAGATCATGCTGACACCGTCGGCCAGGTTATCTCCGTGCGCTGCGGACTGGATGGCATTCTCGATGCGGTAAAACAGGTTCGGGAGGGGACTGCGTTCAAGTCCATTCTGGTGTTTGATTGATGGGTAGAGAACTGGTGAATGGTGAATACGTTAAATGGTGGATTGGTTAAATGGAGAAATGGTTAAATCGTATTCACCGCCGAGTCACAAAAGCAGTAAGGCGTGAGGAGTAAGGAGTAAGCGGGGCCTCTGGCTGGGGCCAGGTTGATCGAAGCAAGAAACGACCAGAGCCTGTCATTCTGAGGGAGGAGCGTTGAGGTTCGCGACGACTGAAGAATCTCATACTCACGCCCTCTGCCACCCGAGATCCTTCGGTCGATCCGCCAGGAACTGTCGAGGATCTCTCTCAGGATGACAACCACCACGCTTGTTATCAGAGGAATGGTGTGCACAGCGCACCCTACATCCTACTGGATTCCCGCGGGAATGACGAACTATCGTGAAGTTTCATACGAGAAGTCGTGAATAATAGGCTCGACACACCCACCGTCTGAGTACTCCTTGCTCCTTACGCCTCACTCTTCACTGCTCTGCGTGCCGACGCGGCAATCTCAGGTAATGAATTTGTACCACCCGTCACGCCAAGGGCGTGACAGGTGGTACAATCACCGACTCCTGGTGCACACAGTGTACCCTATGCTTCACCGCTATACCATTTAACCAATATACCATTTCTCCATTCAACTATTCCGCCCCGTATCCTATCTCGCCCTTCGTTCCACCTTCTGCTTTGGCACCTCCTCTTTTGTCTTCACCAGTTTTTCTTTTTCGCCTTTTCCCTGTGGCGTGCCTTTTGGAAGCATCCACTCACGATAGATATCACCCTCCTGAAGGAAAAGGTGCGGCATATCTTTGAAGGAAGGATCATCGTGGAAATCGATTAGGTAGAATTTGCCCTTTTTGATTGTGCGGCTTTTCTCGTGGTCGGCATCGCTTCCTACCAGGATATCTCCTTTCTGGCCTTTCACTACTGCAAACCATTCTTTGTTATTGAGTGATAGTATTCGGTGACCACGAGTAGTCTCGAATAGTTCGTAATTGCCTGTTTTCTCCATGGTGCTTCTTTTGCCCATACTTTTATCCCTTGTTTTTGGATTGTTTTGCTCAGCATGGCATTTATTTCCGGACACTCCGGGAAACCAAAAATAGTATCAGAAGCGAAAAATGCTTCTGGAATAGGTAAAAGCCACTAAAATTTAGAGTTTTTTATGGTACATTAATAATTGAACCCTTTACATGGTTCAGTTTAAGGTCATGTGTTCTCTGGAGGAGAGAGGATATGAACGTCTACTCAATCATTGAACTTCTGCTTCTACTAATAACTCTGTTTATGGTACTGAAAGTTCAGGGCCCTACGCAGGTGTGGCTTTCTTTACTCTGTTTGCTGGTAATACTGCTTCTGGAAAGAATTCAGTATCGACGTCGGAAGGAAGCAGAAGCTGAGAAGCGGCTGGCCGGATTCAGCATGAGCAAATTGCGCAGAAGAATCGAGGCGGAACGTCCTGATATCCGGTTGGGCATCAAATCCGAAGAAGATTGAACGTACCACCGCTTCAAGGTATACGGTTACCGTGATTTGCCGAATGTACTAAAAAACAGTGCTCCGGCTTGTTCAAGAACAGGCCGGAGCACGTCTTCTTGGATTGGCATCGAGGAGCTTCCTCGGTTCCTGCTGGTGCGCTACTGTATAATGATGCGCACCAGTTCCGACAGCTTGAAAAGACCTCCCGCCTAGTCTTTTGTCCCACTGCCTGCGCAGGTTCCGCTGCAGGTACCTTCTCCATCAGTCCAGGTCCACGTATCATTGAAAATTACTGAATTGCCATCAGGTGAAAAGGTTACCGAGAAGCTGGTAATAGTGGTTGTTCCACCGTCTTCGGGGAAGCTGATCGGAAGGTTAGCAGCGGTCATCGTAAGGCCGTTGAGCGTTCCAGTGAAAGTACGCTGCATGCCGACCCAGTAGATGCTCAGGGCGCTGCCGTTCTGGGTTACGATCGCAGTTTCGTTATAGGTAAGGTAAGCGAAGCAGCCTATTTCCGTCACATTGACCTCCCAGGTGCCGGAAACATCCGGAACAAGATAGCCTTGCGGCTGACTGACAGTGACTGAGAAGCCACCCTGGGGATCGCCGTCCACCCATTCTTTTCCCGCAGGTACTACGTGGCCAACCAGATAGTAGGCTCCTGGTTCGGGAAGAGTATAATCCACATAGTTAGCTGGACTCCAATCCTGGATGAGCTGCCACGAGTTAGTATTCCAGGCTTCCGTTCCGTATCCGAGTTTATAAAAAAAACGATAACTGAGCGGTACACCCTCAGGCCCGACAGCGGTCATCGTGAGCCGGAACGTCTGATTGACTTCAGGAATAGTCACAAGATCAGTAGTTACATTGATGATCCGGACATCGGACGCCCATAGGGACGTGGCCATCATCAATCCAGCCAGAATAAATCCTGCCATTGTCATTACCTTTTTTGCCATGTCTGCGTCTCCTTTATTGCGAATGGTATGATGTGAGATTGGTGAGAAGAAGATTCTCTGGTTTTTCTGTTCTGTCTCACGTTCTTTGTGGGTCTAACTCACAATCTCGATGAACTGTTGAGGCATAAGAGCATGGAGTATGCTGATGGAAAAAATTTTTCCATTGCAAAGATAAGGATAGAATATAATTGAAAAAATTTTCAGTCCGGTATCTATGCAGGTATCCCCTGACTAAGAGTGCGCCCGGCTGTGTTGCTATTTGAAAAAAATGCCACTATTTTAACAACAGGACAGTGGTCATAAATCAACGCGTTCACCGGGTCTTTTCAGTGCCTGAGACCAGGTTTTTCCGGCA
>JAGOGO010000186.1 GCA_017996625.1 Deltaproteobacteria bacterium
TATCCTGACTGAGCGAACTGTTCCGCGGTACGATCCTGGACGGCTTCAGGCAAAGATCCAGCGTTGGCAAAAGGTTGCGCTGGAAGCGAGCCAGCAGTCGGGCCGAGTTCTCGTTCCTGAAGTGAAGGCAGTGATGCCTTTCGACAGCATCGTTACTCTTCCTGATTCCGATAGCCTTAAAATAATTCTCCACAAAGAAAGCAATGCCCGACCGCTGAAAGCTATTCTGCAGATGAGCAGCAGGCGGCAACCGATTTTTGTTCTTATCGGACCGGAGGGGGGCTTTACTCCTGAAGAGATTGCTCTTGCGAGCGGCCATGGGTTTGGGGTCGCCAGCTTGGGTTCCCGGACATTGCGAACAGAGACCGTGGCACTGAGTTTTCTCAGTATCGTACAGTACGAATTTGATGAACGGTGCTGAGCGTTGCCCGGCGGAATTTAGCTTGACAGGCTCGCGAAATCGAATGGTATAATTAAATATGATCAATGCTTGGAATGACATTCCACCAACCGGTCGCGAACTGTATGTGGTAGGGAGATGGTGAGATGAAATGCCCAAAGTGCGGTTTTTTTGTTTCCGATCATCTGAACAGCTGCAAGAAATGTGGGCAGGATCTCACTGCTGAAAAGGCGAAGCTTGGTCTGAGCTTACTTTCAATCGGAGGCTCTCGTTTTGCCAAGCAAGACCGAGCTCTCGTTCCCCCTGCTCCTCCAATTCCAGCCGACAACCTGATTCCCGGCCAGCAAGGAGTTTCACCGCCACCAGTTCCGGAAGTGAGCTTTCAGGAGATCCAGCCTTTGGCTTCGAATATGGACGAAGAAGACGTTGCGGTGAATATCCATAACGATATGGAGGACGTGCTGGGCGATATGGAAAAACAGGAAGGATTTTTCGACTTTGATTTCAACGACGGTGGGGTAGCCCTCGAGGTTCTCTTCGAAGGGGCATCAGACGCAAAATCAAAGGACTCTCCCGGCAATGCCGATTGTGGACCTGATCTTTTTTTCGAAGAGGAAGCAGCTGTCCCGGACGGTGCGGATACGTTCGCAGAGAAGGTCGCCGCTGCTCCTTCGGTGATTCCTGTTTATCGGAATGAGCTTCCGGAAGAGCAATCGTTTCGGCCTGCGGACGGTTGTTTCGAACAGGATGAACCTGATGACCCCTGCTTACCGCAAGACGGTTGTTTTTCTGCTGGAGAAGACAGTGGCCGAGACGACGCGGTGCATGCTGTCGACGGGGAAGACTGTAAAGAATTTGACTTTCCCGACCTGAAGGGAACTGAAATTCCAACCACGCCCAGTCCGACGGTTTTTTCATCACGTAGTGCTTCACCCTTGATAAGCGGTTTAGGTGAATCAAGAAGTCTTGAAACAGGTGGTTCCACGAACGAAGGAGAGCTTCCTGGTGCCGGCGGCCGGCGGCTTCCGAATACCGAGGTGCTGGATGAGGTTGAGCTGGATCTTCTTGGGGAAGAGGTGCTCGGTGCCCCTGCCGGCGAACGCGAAAGCAGTGGCACGGTCCTGCTTGATCCTGACGAGATCGAAGCCATTCTTCGTGCTGAGAGTCTTCCATCACAGCGATCGTCAAATAGAGTTGGTTTAGGAACAAAGGCACAGAAAGACGATCTGGATGATGAAGAACTGTCGCGTATACTGAAAGATCTCGATATCAAGAGCACGTGAAGGTGCGGCCGAAAGCCGCCTTCACACATGCGGTTTATCGCCATAAGAGATTTTTTCTGCCTGATCCCCCCATTCCCCACTAATCGTGCTTGCTCATGCTAACGCAGCTCTCGAAGGTAATCTGCATGCGTGGGCGTGTGCTGCACAATTCCTTACCTGGTACTGATTTTCTTTTTTCATCCCGGTTTTCAGCCGTGACAAAACCATAAGACATGAGTATGATTGTAGTACTACTGTGAGTGGATACCTTTCCTGGATGGCAATACGGAAAATAAACCTTTTTGGTACACCTGGACAAGCGAAAGGAACCATGTCATGACTCAGACTGCCAACAATCGCGGATCGGGATCTTCTCGCACGATTATTAAAGTGATTCTGATTCTTGTCGTCGTGGTTTTCAATGTAGGGTTGATCGCTTTCCTTGTTCTGCCACCGCTGATTTCTTCGAAGACAGGACAAACGTGGGTCACCTCAGCCGCATCCGAGTCTCTGCAGCGGCCGGTGTCTTTGGGCGATCTGTCTTTTTCGTGGTGGAAGGGAATCTGGGTGGACAATCTGGTTATCGTGAATAAAGACCGTTCTCCCCTGTTGAATCTGGATGAAGGGCGAATTGATGTTCAGTGGCTGCCGCTGATAGCGGGCCGGGTGGTCATCAGGTCGCTAGAGCTGAATGGTTTCTCAGCAACTATCGTCCGGGACCGAACCGGCAGAACCTCAATCGATGATTTGCTGGGAAAAAAAGAAGAGAAACCTGGCCGCGTCACAGAAGAGAAACGGAAGGAGGTTCCCGCCATCTTTCTTGATGCTCATCTCAAGAATGGCCAGATTACGTTTGTCGACCAGCGACTGTCTCGGAAGACCGAGATCAGGGACCTGGCTGCCGATCTTGCAGTCCCTTCCCTTGCTGAATCAATAAATCTGACGCTGCAGGGAAATATCGTTATTGACAATCAGCGGCCTAAACCCCTTAGCATTGTTGGCAAAGCACTCATTGCTCCGGAAGGAAGGATCGATCCGGAAAAGGCCCGGGGCACCCTGGACGTGACTGCGCACTTTGCCACGGTACATGCGGATTTTGACTTGAGCCGCCTTGATACTGCAGCAGATTCACCTGCTGTGAAAGCTGCCGGCACGATTGATCTTGGCAAGACCGCGGATGTGGCAGCAGGTATTGTTGGTCTTCCGCCCGGCCTTGCTGTTCGAGGTCTTCTCAAGACCTCTCTGACAGCTCAGGGACGCCGGGACTCAGCAGTAACAGTCCAAGGGCAGACCCGGGTGACTGACCTGATGGTAATCGGCGGGCCATTCAGCGCAGCACCACTGCGGCAAGCTCAGCTCGATTTTCTTCAGACTGTAACGATCGACTCGGCTGCGGATGCAGTTACCATCAAACCGGTATCACTAAAGAGTGCGCAAACCTCTCTGGCCTTGAATGGGATGGTCACGGATTTCGACGATCATCCAACTTATGATCTGGATCTTTCCGGTACCGGCGACCTCTACGAGCTTACCGGAATTGCCCGGGCCATGGCCATCCTGCCTGCCGATCTGGAGGTGAAAGGCACGGCCGCGGTGGATTTGGCTGCCAAAGGCAAAGAGGAAGCGTTGCAGATCACTGGTTCGACCAAAATAGAACGACTGGCGGCAACTGCTCCCTGGCTGACTGGAAAGCCGCTTGAGGAAAAGCTCCTGGACATCCGACCTGATCTGCTCGTCAATATTCCCGAAAACCGGGTGTCTGTCAACAAACTTCAGATTAATGGAACTGCACTGGCGTTGGGTGCCCAAGGAACGTGGGCTGCTGCTGGTGCTACTGATATCAAGGCAAATCTTGTTGCCCGGCTTGGTGAGCTGAAACAGCAGGTGAGCAGTCTGCTTCCGGAAGCGTTTCCGACCCACGGTACACTTTCCTCGAGCCTGAGAGTTCAAGGAAATCCGAGCACATCGCTTTCTGTTTCCGGTGAACATGTGCTTGCCGATGCAATTCTATCGACTGCCTCTGGAGGAGCCTCTCCATTGCCTAAAACGACGGTGAGCCACGAGCTGGACTACAGCCAGGAGCAAGACCGCCTCACCGTAAAGAAGCTGACGGGAAATTCTGACGTCTTTTCTTTCAACGGTTCAGGAACCATATCGCAGCTTTCGCAGGAACCACGTATTGCCTCACAGATCAAAGCGCAGGTGATCCTGGAAAAGGTGGTGAGCATGCTTGCGGGCATGCTGCCTAAGGAGCTGTCTGCTCAAGGAAACGCGGATGTTGACCTCACGATGGAAGGTACGGTTCCGGAATCGAGCGAGACCCCTCTGCTCAGCACCTGGACGGGAAAGGGTACTGTATCGACAGGAGCTGTAACGTACCAGGGTGTCGGATCAATCGAGCAGCTCAAGACTTCGCAGTTGGTTCTGAACGCCGGCAAAGCAGCGCTGGCAGCGGAGTGTCTGGTGAACAAAGGTCCGACGCAATTTACCGCTACTGCGGATTTAACGAAAAAGAAGCCGGGTATGACTATCACGAGTGAAGGGAAAGCTATCGCCCTCACGCAGAGCATTAAACTCCTGGGTTACATCATTCCTATTTTTATCGGTCCGTCGGGCACGCTTAGCGGCGAGGGCAGCTACTCGCTTCAGGCTGCCTGGGAAGGATTTGACTGGGATACAGACATGAGCCGCACTATAACCGGAAAAGGAGAGCTGCGTCTTGCTGACGGCACTATTCAGAGCCAGGGAGTTCTCTACCAGATTCTGCGCTCTTTCGACAAGCGGGAGAGTTTTTCGTTTGATGAAATTACCAGCACCTTTCATATGGGAGAAGGAATGCTGTATAACGATAAAACGCTGGTGAAGGGAGAAGACCTCGATTTCAGTCTTCAAGGATGGACATCTCTGGTGTATGTCCCTGCAAAAGAAGACAACCCTATGGAACATACCGTTAGCGGAGATTTTGTCAGCCGCCTGGGAGAGGATGCTCAAAAGACCTTATCCACCCTCGGCGGCGGCACGGAAGCGATTCCGATTGTGATTGCCGGAACAGTTCAGGACCCGAAAGTAACGGTGAAGATGCCAAAAGTACGGGATATCCTCAAAGGGTTGACCCAGCCTTCAGAACCTTCAGAAGAAAAGCAAGAAGGCTCGCCGGGAGTAGGAGACTTT
>JAGOGO010000187.1 GCA_017996625.1 Deltaproteobacteria bacterium
AATGCTCTTACAACATGTTCTTTTGGGTGCTGGCCACACGGCAGGCTGAAGTAGGATACTCCCAGTTCAGCCAAGGTGGTGCGCTCCTCTTCAAGCCCATTCTCCGGTCTGCGGAGGTCGATGACTACTCTAATCCCGTGCTGTCGCACCCTCTCTTTCAAGACTTCGGGCGGCATCGCTCCCGACTGGTAGACTTTATCCCTGGTGATCGTCATAAAACGATCATTCAGCCGAGCCTTGTAAGTATAGCCAGCCACAAGACCAAGGAATCCAACGATCAACAGACCCATCAGCAATCGTTGAGTAAAATCTGTTTCGCTCCAAAGAATTTTGAGAATCATGATGCAACCCCGGTCATCAGCCTTCACACTCTGAGCAAAAAATGCGCAGTAGCATACTTGAGGACTATAGTTTATCCGGAGTACCATTAACGAGAGGTTAAGGCGGCATTAAGCGTTCTTAATGTTTGACTCTAAGATCACCTCGAACAGCAACGCTTCTGCCGCAAGCGCGGAATGTTCCACCCGGGCGACCTTAGGCCGCAGCGCTCGCCATGAAAAACAATTAATGTTGCATCAACAACGATTTCACATGCATCGGTGCTATTATTGTTATACAGGTTCTAAAAAAGTCTGTTCCTGAAGCCATTGATGAAGGAGCCCGGTCGGCGCTGGCTACGCATCAGTTCCTTATCTCCGCCGGGGGGACGGGGGAATACATCGACATTCAGAATACCATTCGCTACGTGGTATTTCAAACACATCAGCAACGATTTTCGAATCCGAAGATTGTACACGCGTCGAACCTGCTGCAAAAAGATCAACAAGTCTGTTAGGGATTGCCATTCGGGGAACCGCCTTTGAAAAAGCCGATTGCGCTTGTGTTGATACTTCTCGTATGAAACTCGCGCTTATGCGTCATTCGTGTTGAATCCAGGTGATGATACGCAGACGCATAGACCTTCGCGGCGGGGACGACAGGAAGCGTACTCGGGAATGCCGAACAGAGGGAAGAGCGTACCGTTTCTTCTTCGATCAACCTGGACCCGAAGGCGCCCAGAGGCTTGCGCTCACCCTGGGCTTTGTGCCCAGATTACCGTGCCGCATGGCAAAGGACTAAAGCGGCAATCTCATTAGGCCGTCCGTTCATAGTTAAAGGCACCTGCCCGAGATTGCTTCGTCGTTCACACAATAACAAAAAAGAAACATTGCTCCGCTGCTCAAGGCCCAACGTTTGGGCTCTTTGCCTGGCCCACGGCCCAAGTCCCAAGTCCGGGAAGGATATTGATTCTTGAGAAACAGTATGATATTGCTGGTGGAAAAGCAGCGTTGGGTTAGGAAACACTGATCCGTGTTTTTCTGAAAATCCTTTCTGCGAACATCAGAAACGGATGGGCAATTGCGGCGAACCTGCAAGAAGAGTAACCATGAGACTGAAAAAGTTGAAGACTCCAGGTTTGATCATCGGTATGGCATTGGCAGTCTTGCTGGCAAGCCCGACTCCTGCCTCCATTGTTGTCGGGACGGTCATCGTCTGTATTGGTGAGGCAATTCGGATCTGGGCGGCCGGTCATCTGATGCGGAAGCAGGTGCTTGCTACCTCAGGCCCTTACGCTTATGTTCGTGACCCGTTGTACTTAGGCCGGTTCTTTCTCGTCATTGGTTTTTGCGTCATGGGCTGGGGCTACTGTCTCCTGCTCCTTCCGGTAGCTCTGGGAATCTTTTTCCTGAGCTACATGCCTCGAAAATACCAGAAAGAGATGAAGTGGCTCGAAGATCTCTTCGGGGAAGAGTACCGGCGCTATGTCGCCAGTGTAAAGAGTCTGATCCCGAGACTTACCCCTTACCCCTATTCGGATCGCAAGCGATGGAGCTTTTCGTTACTCTGGCATGAAAACCGGGAGCAGTACTTTCTGCTGATTGTCCTCGCCGTTTTCGCGGGCATGATTGTCAAGTACAGCTTCTCTGTCTAACACCGTATTCGGCCCTCTGCCTCATTTCGCCACAATCCAGCACCCTGAGAACATGATGATTAAAGCGTGAGCACTGGCCTCCGGCCGGTGCAGCGTCCAGGCAGATCGAAGCTGTCTGAAGGCAGACACATGGGTCTGCCCCGACACCGCATTCAGCGTTCGACTGATCGCCTTCGCTCCACTGCTCCATGCTCTTCGCTCCGCCGCTCGTTGAGGTTTCGTGCTTCAGCACGAGCCGAAATCCCGCCGCAGGCGGGTTGCCCTTCAGCTCGTTTGGCCCCGCGGAGCGGGACTCCGCCGCTCTTTGCTCTTAGCTCTTCACTGTTTTCTGATCCCATCGTACACATCTTGGCCCCGGTTCTTTCTCCGCCACCGCAAGCGCATCCCCTTGAGCGATGACAGCGTCCGGTAGAGAACGCCAAAGGCCCCGACGGGAACCGGCTTCGGAAGGTTGAGGTAGTGTGCCCTAAGACGCTCCAGCGCATGGCGGTCAAGTTTCATCATTATACGTACACACTTTCCCGGATACTGCGGGTCGCGAGCAACCAGAGAATGTGCAAAGTCGACCAGATACACATCCTCTCCTTTAGTAATCAGCACATTGCTGCGATGGAGGTCCCCATTTGCAACTCCGCGCTGATGCAAAGCGCCGACTATCTGATCAAGCTTTTCAAATACAGCTGCCGAAACGCTGCCCGGCTTCAAAGAGCTGAGCATGTTTCCGGAGACATACTCCAGTTCAAGGGTGTGCTTGTCTCTGAAGCCATAACAGTGCACTATCCCCGGCACGCCTGCCAGCCGGCCATACGCTCGTGTTTCATTGGCCAGCGTAAACCAGCCATACAGTCTAAACAGCAATGGATGCGAACCGTAACTTTTGATCACTACCTCCTCACCGTTACGGGTTTCACGCCACATCCTGGCTTTAGTTCGATTACGGGGTCTTTTCATGGTGCATCTGGTCCCAATGGCTATCCGGGCTTGTGTCTCCCCGAATTAGGCGAGTCATTCCTGAAGAGTCACAGGCAGGACCGCCGTTACCGTGGTGCCCAGCCCGAGCTGACTAGTGACGTGCATAGTGCCGTGATGAGCTCGAGCAATCCACTGACAGATACTTAAACCAAGCCCGGTCCCTCCACTTTCCCGTGAACGCGATTTATCCACCCGGTAAAAACGGTCAAAAATGTACGGCAGCTCGTTCGGGGAAATCCCGATTCCGGTATCCTGTACCGAAATGGTGATGTGCTCATCATCCTCCGTAAGATCTAAAACCACTGTCCCTCCCCCGGGTGTATACTTCAGTGCATTGTCGATCAGATTGCTGAAAAGCCTTCTCAGCTTGATCGGATCGCCCTGCACTGGCCTTGTATCGCGTTCATGGTACAAAAGGGTAATGGCCTTTTGTTCGGCAACCATGCTGAAGGCTTCAACCAGATCCCGAAGCAGATCATGGATCGACACGCTTTCGATCTTAAGGACGCGATTTCCTTCATCAGCCTGGGCAAGCAAAAGCAGATCGTTTATCAGTTTGCTTAAAAAATCCAGCCGCTCCAGGTTGTTGGCCAGTGCATCGCGGTAGTCTTCAAGTGAGCGGTCCCGGGAAAGCAGCACTTCAGTCTCTCCTCGCAGAGCCGCCACCGGTGTTCGCAGTTCGTGTGCGGCATCCGCGGTAAAGCTGACCAGCTTCTCAAAAGATTCCTCTAAGCGGTCAAGCATATCGTTGATGGTTGCCGCCAAGCGATCAAGTTCATCCTCGCTGCCCTTGAGCGGAAGCCGATCTTTGAGATTCGTGGCAGTGATCTTGTTGGTTGATTCGGTAATGCTTCCGATCGGCTTGAGGCTCTGACGGGATAAAGCCCAGCCGCTGAGACAGCTCAGAATAATAGCCAGGCCAAAGGCGATGCTTAGATTTTCTCGCAGGTTATCAACAGTCTTTTCCAGGGTTCGCAGATAGGTAGCCACCTGAATGATGTACGTTTCACCAGTGTTCTCCCGGAACGAAAATGTTCCCAGCCGAAATGGACTTCCGCGTCGAGGAACGCGCACACTCACCATGCGTGCGGAGGACTGCCGGTCGAAGCCAAGCGGAAGATGCGGAAACCTGAATCCCCGTAAGGAGGTCGACTCATAGATGATATCACCGGTTTCTTCAAGGACGCGAAACGCCATACGATAATTCTTGCGCTCCAGAATACTCTGCTCGAGTTCCTTCAGGTGATCGTACGGCTCAGTCGGATTGTGCAGCACCTCGGTGACTATCTCGCTTGCTTCATCTGCCAGCATTCGATCAACCTCTTTAACCATCTTATGGTAAAGTCGGTAATCGAGAAAGGCAAAGATCAGCAGCACCATGCTCAGAAATGCTGCTGCATATCGGGCCGTCAAGCGGACATCGAGACGTTTGTAAAACTTAATCCTTCCGTTTGAGGACATACCCGACACCCTTTACCGTGTGGATCAGTTTCGGCTCAAAAGACTTATCAACTTTTGTTCGCAGGTGATTGATATGGACATCAATGATATTCGTCATGGAATCGAAGTCATAGTTCCACACATGCTCAGAAATCATGGTTCGGGTAAGTACTTCTCCAGCATTGCTCATCAGATACTCCAGGAGAGCAAATTCTTTCGGCGTAAGCTCAATCATCACATTCCCACGCATTACCTCCCGGGTCAGCTGATTGAGGCTCAGGTCAGCCACCTGCAGGACCGCGGAACTCACTGTCCTTCCCCGACGCAAGAGCGCTCGTACCCGCGCTAACAGCTCGTGGAATGAAAAAGGCTTTACCAGATAATCATCAGCACCCAGATCCAGTCCCTCTACAATATCCCGGATTGAATCTTTGGC
>JAGOGO010000031.1 GCA_017996625.1 Deltaproteobacteria bacterium
CCGTCAGCTCTTCTGGCCCGCGAAGCGGGTTACCCGTCAGCTCTTCTGGCCCGCGAAGCGGGTTACCCGTCAGCTCTTCTGGCCCGCGAAGCGGGACAAGAAGGAGCGAGCGAAGGCGATCCCGCTCGGAGCGGGACAGATGATGTCTTGATGGTGTTCAGGAGTGCAAATATCCCTTGACAACACGCTCAATCTTTAGATACAGTTCAGCTGATTTGCTCGCAGCTTTTTGTCAAGTGGGCAACCGGAGGGTAAGGACCATTCTAACGGTTTTACAAGAGCGATTTCCATGCCATAGTAAGAAAGACCAATCGTATCGTTTGTCTTCGGATCATTCCCCCGTAATCCAGAATCATCACCTTCTATTGAGAAATTACACAAAAGCCTTATGAATACCACATTCCATCTTTTTACTATTGTTGCAGGCGGCCTTTACCGAGGCTCAGGTACCGGAATTATTCAACTCTTTCTCAACGCCGGACCAGTTGTCAAGTTCGTGATGCTCATCCTCCTGGTAAGCTCCATTGTTTCCTGGGGGATAATCTTTTCCAAGTATAAGCTCTTGAAAAAGGCTGAGGAGCAAACCGAGGAGTTCTTTGACATTCTCGAGCCGAAGAAGGACATGGCTCTCATTTTCTCCGAGTCGAAACGATTTTCTTTCAGTCCGGTGGCGGCTGTCTTTCGTGCCGGGTATTCGGAGTTTCTCCAGCAAAAGAAGGCCATAGCCAACAGAATGGAGTCTCAAGGCCAGGTTGACAACGGACACTTTGAGCGCAAAGATTCAATCGAACGATCCTTGCGCCGGGCTACGATGACACAGGTAGTTCGCCTCGAACGCTATCTCAGTTTTCTCGCCACAACCGGAAACACGGCTCCGTTTATCGGCCTCTTCGGCACTGTCTGGGGAATTATGGAAGCCTTTCAGGAGATCGGAGCAAAAGGCTCATCCAGTCTCGCCATTGTTGCTCCCGGCATTTCCGAGGCCCTGGTCGCAACCGCTGCCGGCCTTTTTGCTGCAATTCCTGCCGTTGTCGCCTATAACTACTATCTCAGCCGTGTTCGGCGACTGGTCTCGGAGATGGACAGTTTTTCAAGCGACTTTTTGAACACTGTCGAGCGAACAATGTAGGCTGTGCTCTGTCAGTAAGGTATGACGCAGCCAGACAGCTCCCATCGGGAGGAACCCAGTTATGCAAGTACAGAACAATGATCGCAGATTACTTTCCGACATCAATGTGACTCCGTTTGTGGATGTCATGCTCGTGCTGCTGATAATATTCATGGTCACGGCACCGATGATGCAGGCCGGGTTTGAAGTAGACCTTCCTCAGGTTAATGCTGCGGCCATCGATACCGAGGAACAACCGCTGATACTTTCTATTTCCAAAGATCAGCTGATCAAGATTCAGACTTTTGAGGTAACTCTTGACCGACTGGCTCCCAAGCTCAAACTCATTTACGAAAATCGCCGTGACAAGGAGATTTTTCTCAAGGCTGATAAGGAAGTACCTTACGGATTTGTCATGGCAGTCATGGGAGAAGTCAGAGAAGCAGGATTTGAAAAACTGGGAATGATCACCCAGCCCTTGGAGAAAGAGACGTGAGTTCAACCCTCGTGTTGCACAGAGGTGCTGCTGAGGGCGGTGATAAGCTTCGATCCATGCTTATCGCGTCATTCGCGGTCCATGTGGTCTTGTTTCTCTGCCTGATTATTACCATTCCCGGGCTTTCCCGGAACCGCATCAACGCACCTCTATCATATATGCCGGTGACCATTGTAGGCGCTGGTGAACTTGCCGCTGCCGGCAAGCCGGCACCTAAAGACTTGAATGTCAAGAAAGCGACTAACGCTCTCTCAGCCCAGAAGCCTTCCCTGATGACCTCCAGAGCTGACCTTAAGAAACTCACCGCATCCAAGATCGGTGTCGAAAATAGGAAACTTACGCCGGAACGGATCAGTCCTGCCGAGGAAAAAGTGCAGCCGTCACCGCAACACGAAAGCGCAGCTTCGGAGACGCCGGAATCCTCCGGCCAGGAATCTCCTGCAGCTGCAGGCACGGGAAGACGCGGATCGGGCCGGGCCGGAGGAGGTCCCAATGCCATTCCGCCGGAGCTTGCCGTCTACATCAGCATTGTCATCGATCAGGTAGCGGAAGCATGGTTTCTGCCTCCGGCGCTCGAGCAGGAGGCTTCAAAGAATAAACTGATGGCGATCATATCAATCCGTATTGACCGGGAAGGAAATGTCACACTTCAGGCAGTGGAGCAACGCTCCGGCAATGCACTGTATGATAATTATGCTGTTACGGCGATCAAGAAAGTCCAGGCTTCATCATTACCTCCGCTGCCCGAGGTGTACCGTGAAGCGCACCTCGACCTGGGCCTTCGCTTTCGCCCTTCAGAAGTTGGCTTATAAGCACACATTTTTAATTTTTTCGAGGTATAGTGAGTATGAAAAAGGTGTTGATCACACTCTTGGCAGGGATCGTTTTAGTTGCTGGTTTTGACACTCCAGTCTGGGCAAGCAGAATCGATGTCGATGTTGTCGGAGGCGCGGCACTTTTCCCGATCGCCATCGTGCCATTCAAGAATCTGGACGGAAAACCCGAGACTGCCAACACGTCCCGCAGTGTCGAAGATACCGTCTCTCAGGATCTGGCATTTTCAGGACTCTTTAAGGTGCTTGACCCGGCAGGATTTCTCGAAGATCCGGCTGCTATAGGCGGTACGAGTGATAAAATAAATTTTGCCAGCTGGACTGCGATCGGAGCTCAGGGTCTGTTGACCGGTACTTGTCGCAACCAGGGAAAGCAGATTATTTTCGAAGTCCGTCTTTTCGACGTGCAGATGGGTCAGTTTCTGGTCGGACGGCGCTACGTGGGTGAACTCGCGACGATCCGCCAAATCGGCCACAGGATTTCCAATCTTGTTTATGCCGCGCTGACCGGGGAAGAGGGCATCTTTGAAACCAAAATTATCTATGTCGCCGATGAATCCAGCCAGAAAGAACTCTACTGCATGGATTACGACGGCTACAATTCGAAGCGGTTCTCATTTCACGGATCAATGGCGCTTTCACCGGAATGGTCGCCAGACGGGAGCTCAATCGCCTTCACCTCTTATAAAACCGGCCGCGGCCAACTCTATGTGAAAGATTATATCACCCGGCAGGAAAAGCTGGTCTCTCAGTATCCCGACCTCAATATCAGCGCCTGCTGGTCACCGGACGGCCAGGAAATCGCTCTTACCTTAAGCAAGGATGGCAATCCGGAAATTTACCTGATCAATCTGGAAGGAAAAGTAGTCCGCAGGCTGACCATGAACCCCGGCATCGATGTCTCTCCCGCCTTTTCTCCTGATGGACAGAAAATCGCCTTTGTGTCCAACCGTGCCGGCAATCCCCAGGTCTTTGTCATGAATCGCGATGGCGGTGACGTCAAACGCATTACCTTTGAAGGTAATTACAACGCCGATCCGGACTGGAGCCCGCGCGGAGACCGCATTGTGTATTCCTCACGAAGGAAAGGCAGCTTTCAGATCTGCAGCATCATGCCGGACGGCAGCCAGGACATCCAGCTCACCTGGGAAGGTGACAACGAATGCCCAAAGTGGTCGCCCAACGGCCGCCACATAACCTTTATGTCAACACGGTCCGGGGGGAAACAGATCCTTTCCATGCTGGCAAACGGAACCATGGTGCGCCACCTTACCAACTCGGGCATCAATTATGGTCCGGACTGGTCTCCACAACTAGCGCACTAAACGTTCACTGTTCGCCGTTGTCCGTTCCCGGTAGAATCCCCGAATTGTCATCTGGCAGGGGAATTGAGATGCAAAATGGCGGAGCACCTGGTTTGGGTGTGCATTCACTGAAGCAGAAGACCCTTTATTCTATTGCTCTAGTATTCCAGTTGTTTTCGGTGAACGGTGAATCCCGCTTCAGCGGGATCAACGCGCAGCCCATCACTTGATCTCGGTCACTGAATTCACTAAGCTGTTAAGAGGCAGCGCCATTGTAATCGCAGAACTTCCGTCAACAGTGACCAAGAAAAGGAGGATTGGGCAATGGAGTTCCGGTATAGAACGACGACCCTGGTGTGTGCTGTTATTGTTGCGCTCAGCATGCTGGCAGGATGCTGCGGCCGCGACCGCAAACCCAGCGAAAGCAATCTGCCAACCGAGACGGTTTCCCCACCAGCTGCAGTTGCGGCGGAGACAGCGAGTGCTGGCGGAGGAATGGCTCCGGTCAAAGATGAACAGCTCATACAGACTGCCGCTGAGTTCGGAGCCCTGGCGACCATCTACTTTGATTTTGATCGCTCGGATATAAAACCACCTGCAGATGCCCGGCTGAATGCCACTGCCGCCTGGCTTCTTAAGCATCCCGGCGTTACGATTGAAATCGCGGGCCATTGTGACGAGCGAGGCACAAACGAGTATAATATGGCTCTGGGTGAACGGCGGGCCAATACCACCAAGAAGTATCTCACGGATCAGGGAATTCCTTCGACCCGGATGACAACCGTGAGCTACGGAGAGGAGAAGCCGGCCGATCCCGGTCATAACGAAGCCGCGTGGTCCAAAAACAGAAGAGCAGAATTCATGGCCTATAAATAGATTCACATGCTCTTGACGTATCCGCAAAAATAAGACATCATAGATGTCAGCTGTTCAAACCGTTTCAACTGTTTCAACAGTTCCAGCAGTTGAACTCCCACGGAGCGGAACTGAAACGGTTGAAACGGCTCAAGCGGTTGGAACGGTTTGAGCGGTTCCAACTAACAGCTCGTCTGCACTGCACGTGCTTTTTGCAATGCCGTAAACATCAACCAATGAGTATCTACTCCACCATATGGTAAACCCATGCAAACCATCATGAAACAATCTCTCAGTATTGCTGTTCTCTTGCTTGCTGGTATCACGGCTGCAGGCTGCTCCACTCCGCAGATCGAGCGCGACCTCGATCAGCTCAAGTACGAGGTTGCCGCGTTGAAGACCCGGATTGGTGAGCAGGAAGGAACCAAGGACCCGCTTCGCAAGGACCTCGCTAATTATGGTTTGCGAATGGATGAGATGCTCACCCAGATTCAGCAGGTCCAGGGATCCGTGGATGAAAACAACCATCAGGTTCAAAAAGAGCTGCAGGACATCAAGCAGCGCCTGACTGCAGTTGAAGGCGGTCAGACAGCTTCTTCAGCCGAAGGACAGCCCGCATACGGGTATGCTGACGAGACCGTCACAGCTCCGAAACCTGCAGCGCAGATGGATGCCGAAGAGGTTTACGCACAGGCATATCAGATCTACAAGCAGGATCAGTTTCCCGAAGCCCGGAAAGCGTTCCAGAGCTTTCTAAAACAGTTCCCTCAGACCGAGTATTCCGATAATGCGCAATTCTGGATTGGCGAGAGTTACTTCCGGCAGCAAAAGTATGAAGAGGCGATCCTCGCCTATGAAGATGTGGTAAAGAAATACCCGCAGGGTAATAAAGTACCTGATGCGCTTTTCAAACAGGGCCTCTGTTTCAAAGCCATCGGCGATAGCACGAGTGCCAACATCATCTTACAGCGTATTGTTGAAAGCTATCCAGGATCTCCCCAAGCGGTCTCTGCGAAGCGAGAAATGGAGAGAGGCAGTTAATCAAACGCCGCTGATCGGCGCTGTTCTTCCTTCCTAAGCTGCTGAAAGACATCTGCTACAGCGTTCCTGGTTTCCTCCAAATGTCCTTCGTTATGAATGACGTAGTCGGCATATTGCACCTTATCGTCAATACGCATCTGCGCTGCAATGCGACTGACCGCCTCTTCTGAAGTCAGGTTGTCTCTTGCCATAATCCGCGCTAATTGCACCTGCGGAGAAGCATACACCAACACTACCCCATCCATGTGGATGTCCCCGCCCACTTCGATCAGCAGCGGGACATCGACCAGGACGATCGCATGACTGTCCTTGCTCCGAATCGCTTCGATCTGCCGGTTCTTCTCTTCGAAAATTCGGGGATGAAGAAGCGCTTCCAGCATTTTCCTTTTTTCCGGAGATGAAAAGACCACTGCACCCAGCTTTTTCCGGTCAAGTGAATTGTCTGCAGCAAGTATCTCCCTCCCAAAGCAGTCGACAACCTGCTGCAGCCCCGCACTCCCTGGTTCAACAATCTGGCGGCTGATGCGATCCGTGTCCACGATATATGCACCCAGCGACACAAACATTTCCGCCACCGTGCTCTTACCAGTGGCGATACCGCCGGTTAAGCCTACAATCAGCATGATCAAAGCTCCTCGCCATTGGATAAGTAGTTAAATGGTGGAATGGTTAAATGGGTCTGGGTTTCAGGACGACAAAGGAAACAAATTCCATTCTCCATTTGACCATTGTTCCACTTCTCCAGTTTTCCCTTCCCTCTATCCCTTTATGACTCCCAGCGGCCGCAACCGCACTACTTTCTTTCCGATGCCTGCGTGGTGTACGACATTCACGACATTTTCCACATCCTTGTATGCCTCAGGCATTTCCTCAACGAGCGTGGCGCGACTCGCTCCGCTCACGACAATGCCCTGATCTTCCAGCTCCCGGGAAATGGATCGGCCCTTCGCTGCCTTCTGGGCCTGATGACGGCTGAGAACGCGACCGGCGCCGTGACAGGCTGAGCCAAAAGTCTCCGCATAGGCCTGGCTGGTGCCGACCAGAACATAAGAATATCGCCCCATGTCGCCAGGAATCAGCACCGGCTGTCCGACCTCGCGATACTCTCGTGGAATCTCCGGATGTCCGGGAGGAAATGCTCGGGTTGCGCCCTTCCGATGCACGCAGAGCTCCTGCTTCTTTCCATCAACGTCATGTACTTCCACCTTTGCTATGTTGTGACAGATATCATAAATCACCTCCATGCCCAAGTCACGCGGCCCTCGGTGCAAGGCTTCTTCGAACGACTCTCGCACCCAGTGCGTTATCATCTGCCGATTGACAAAAGCAAAATTTGCTGCGCAAGCCATGGCAGCACGGTATCGTTTTCCTTCCGGTGAGTTGATCGGTGCACAACAGAGCTGCTTATCGGGCAGTTCAATTCCGTAGCGGCGTGATGCTTCGAGCATGACGGTAATGAAGTCATCGCAGACCTGGTGTCCCAGTCCTCGGGAACCGGTATGCACCAGCACGGTGATACCATCTTTCGCAAGTCCGAACACTCGGGCAGCGCGTTCGTCATAGACCTCATCGACAAATCCCACCTCCACAAAATGGTTGCCGGAGCCGAGCGTCCCCAGCTGAGGGCGGCCTCGCTCCCGGGCTCGGCCGCTGACCCACTCCGGATCAGCGCCGGGTATGCAGCCGCGGCCCTCAATTCGGTCCTGATCCGATTCTGACCCGTAGCCGTTCTTGATGGCCCAGCGTACCCCTTCCGCGAGTACCCTTTCCAGATCTCGGTTACCCACTTTCACGTCCTTACGGGTCGAACCAACCCCGGATGGGATATTGCGGAAAAGTGCGGTTACCACGTTCTTTATCGATCCCTGCACATCCTCTCGCACCAGCGATGTCCGCAGCAGCCGGACACCACAATTAATATCATAGCCGACACCTCCTGGTGAAATGATACCGGTGTCCATGGCAAAGGCAGCCACACCTCCAATAGGAAAGCCATAGCCCCAGTGAATATCCGGCATCGCCAGCGAAGATTTCACGATCCCGGGAAGCGTCGCCACATTCGCTACCTGCAGCAGGCTCTGGTCCTGCTCGATATCCTTCATCATTTTATCATCAGCATAGACGATTCCATCGGTACGCATGCTTCCCTGCCGGGGAATGCGCCACCGGTAATCGTCTATCTTTTCCAGTGCGATCTTGATTTCATTGCTCATCATCCTACCCTCCAAGGGTCTAATCGTTTCAATCCCTCGTCGCGCGAGATGGAATCGGTTTACAGTGCATCAAAGATCAAGCACAAACTGCGCTCTCCAGCGTCCTCTGCTCATCTCGACAGTGAGCTGGTGATAGGTGACTGCCTTAATTATCCGTCGCAGGGAATGTCGTCCTTCATCATAGGTCTCACCCCACACCGACACCTTGAGGTACTCGCAATCAAGATTCTCGACATCGATCCGGCGGCCAAGAAAGAGCTTGGTCTCAAAAAGAAACAGGAGCTCCTTGAGCCAGGTTACCAGAAGATTGTCGTATCCATCTGCTTCAAACTGCATCTGCTCCATCACCACGGGCCGGACTTTTTTTGAATCCGTCAGCACTGCATAAAAGCCCTCAGCCGCATGCTGAAACAAATCAACCGGCGTCGTACCGTATGCTATTACACCTTCATCACCGGTATGATCGAGAAACCGGTATTTTCTCATGACGGCTCTCGCACAACGATTTCTTTCTCGCAACATGATAGTAAGCCCGGTTCGTCGGGATTCACAGAGTAGCGGCTGAACCGCACGCCGGAAATTGACGCTTTATGTTCCGCAACAGCGATCCGCATGCGCTGATTATCAAAGTCGATGCCCCGTACCACACCGAGTGAAAAACACTCATGGTCCTCATTGTACAATCCGACCAGGGTGTTTCGAACCGCTTCCGCCGGACAGGTGATCGTAAGACCCGGATACGCGTCTGCGACTGGCTTCCGTCCGCCTTCTGCCGGCACGGAAGCCTCGCAAATCACGTGCACGGCACTGACCGATCGTTCTGCCCACATAACCGGCGACTCGCATGCAGTTCCCCGGTCGCGACCCTGGGCTACTAGATGGCCAAGGGAAAAAGGGGCATCAGTAATCCACACCTGACGGCAATCGACTGTCACTTCCGAACTGCGGAGAAAATACGCACGCAGCGTACGATCACGAAACTCTCTTCGCTCCTCAGCAGATCTCGTGCTTGCTGACTCACTCGGCCTCACAATCCATACTGCCGCATCAGAAACCGCATGTGTCCGCCGGATAAGATGGACGCACTCAGCGCTGCGCTGAAGGAATAGGATACAATCCGGTTGTACCAATTCAATCTTATACCCCTTCAGCGTTTCCCCGAAACCTCCCTGAATCACGCCAGTGGTATCGATAATGATATTATCGAAGCCCGAGCGAACCGCTGCGTCCACCATTTTTTTGGTTCCGATGACCGTTGGAAGAAGGTGTCCCCTGGGTGAGGGGGCGCCCACAAAATAAATGGACTTAACCCGCGACTCATGGATGTTCTCCATTCCTCCTACAAACTCTCCCATTCCGATCGTGGTCGGAGGACCGATCGTTGATTGGCCCATATCAGCATCCACGATCCCGCACCGCCGCCCCTGCGCGACAATGTATTTAGCCAAAAAGCCAACTACCGTACTTTTCCCCGTATCTACCGCACCAATAACCATGGTAACGCGGCTGTTCATCACCTGATCATATACCGATTGTGGAATCACGGAGTCCATGAGCCGGTTGTCCTCAAAGAATGGATATCTTCTCGACCATTTTATAGTAGTACACGTCATCTTTTTTCACAAAAATAAAGTTCAAAGTCCAGAGTCAAACAGTAAGGAGTAAAGAGCGAGGAGTAAGCAGTAAGCGGGACCTCTGACTGAGGCCCGGTAGATCGAAGGAAGAAACGCCCAGAGCCTGTCATTCTGAGGGAGGAGCGTTGACCGTTCAGGTTCGTGACGACTGAAGAATCTCATACTCACACCCTATGCCCACCCGAGATCCTTCGGTCGATCCACCAGGAACTGTCGAGGATCTCTCTCAGGATGACATCCACCACGCTTGTTATCAGTATCGCAGATGCAAGTCGGGCTCATTCGAGCTGAAGTTTCATACGAGAAGTTAGAAAAAAAACGAAAAACCAAGAATCATCCATCACCTTAGTACTCCTCGTATGAAACTTGACCTCGCGCAGGGACGCAGAGCACGCGGAGAAGAGGGTTTAGGAGATTGCCACGTCGACCCGCAGGGAACATGAGGAAAGAGGCTGGTCGTTGCGAGCGAGTTTCTAACGAGCGCGGCAATCTCAGCTTGAGGGCGGGTCTGCCCGCAATGACAGATTTCTTTCCCCTGCGCCCTGAGCGTCGATGGCTGAGAATCAGGGTGGGTCGAGGGCAGTTTCTTCTGCAATCAACCTGGGTCCCGGCCAGAGGCTTTCGCTTACTTCTTACTGCTTGATAATATCACTTGACAGCCTCTTCGCCGCCATGATATCGTTTGTACATAAAATCTATCTAGTTTATCAACTTAGACGCCTTCGAGATCCGCCTATGAGACTATCGAAAAAAGGGGAATACGCTTTACGGGCCATGATCGTTCTTTCATTGAATTACGGTAAAGGGCCCGCTCAGGCTCGGGAAATTGCCCAACACGAGAAAATTCCCGAGAAATTTCTTGAACAGATTCTTCTTACGCTCAAGAAATCCGGGCTGCTAGAAAGCAAACGTGGCACCGGCGGTGGTTATGTCCTGATCAAACCCCCGGAGGAAGTAACACTTGCAAAAGTGATCCGGGTCATTGACGGACCGTTGGCGCCTTTGAGCTGCGTCAGTACCTGGGCTCACGTCGCGTGTATGCAGGAAAATGAGTGTGGCCTGCACAAGGTGATGCTTCATGTGCGCAATGCCATTGCTCAAATTCTGGAAGGGGTTACCTTTGCCGATGTTTGCAAAGAAACGAAGGAGTGGCAGGAAGAACACGTGACCAAAGCCGATACCGCGCTTACGCAGGAGAAGCTTTAGAACGCGTTTTATTACCAGCCTTCCTGACTGCCTAAGACCGCAGTCAGGGCAGCACATTCCTCGCGATACACTTCAGAATGCTCTTTGCTTCGAATGTGAGAACGATGTGCCTTAGGGAGAAAGGTAGGAGATCTTAGAATGATATGTTTTTTTGAATTAAATCCCTATCGTTCTGATAGACTTGGTCATAAAAGAAAGCTGGCTCAGCAGCTGTCTTCAGCTGGTTTTCTGTCCAAGAGGTCTTCAGAATTGATCGAATCGGCACAGTTTCTCTCGGCAATCAGAAGACTCGCTTCATCAGATCCCCCTCTTTACACCTGGTGGCACCCGGCGAAGCGATCCCGACGGGACAACGGTTCTCGTACACTTTACTTTTTTCTTCTACACCTTTTCTCTGAGGAGAGAGTCTATGAAAAGAATTATTTTTCTTGCAGGTACTCTCATTGTTCTCTTTACGAGCGCGGCTGCGCCAATTTGCGCTGAGGCTCCGAAAGCTCTCGAAGGCACTATAACAATCTCCGGCGCCTGGGCCCTTTATCCAATGGCAGTAAAATGGTCAGAACAGTTTCAGGCACTCTATCCGAAAGTAAAAATCGATATTGCTGCCGGTGGAGCAGGCAAAGGGATGGCTGATGCGCTGGCCGGCGCGGTAGACCTGGGAATGGTTTCCCGCCAGATTTATCCAGAGGAAATCAAGCAAGGTGCCTGGTGGGTTTCCGTAACTAAAGACGCGGTTGTTGCCACCGTGCATCCGGAAAACCCTGTGGTCAATACTCTTCTGACTAATGGTGTCAGACGTGATGCGCTGATCAACACCTGGCTTAAGGAAACGGCGAAGGATTGGTCTGACATTACCGGCACGCAGCCCGGAAAGAAAAGCATGCCCATACACGTCTATACTCGTTCCGACTCCTGCGGAGCTGCGCAGACGTGGGCCGAGTATCTTGGCGGCACCCAGGAGGAACTGCAAGGCGTGGGTGTGTATGGAGATCCCGGTCTCGCTGAAGCAGTACAGAAGGACATTCTGGGAATAGGCTATAACAACATCGGCTATGTCTATGATGCCCGAACAAAAAAGCAGGTTGCGGGTATCCGCGTTCTTCCACTGGATATCAACGACAATGGGCAGCTTGATCCGGATGAGCAGGTGTACGATGACCGCGACTCAATCATTGCCGCCATTTCAAATGGAAAGTACCCTTCTCCGCCTGCTCGCGATCTTCATTTTGTATCGCAGGGAAAGCCAAAACGTCCTCTGGTTGCTGCGTTCCTCAAATGGGTTCTGACCTCTGGACAGCAGTACGTGCTCGAGGCCGGTTATATAACGTTGAATCAGACCAAGCTTCAGGAACAGATTTCCAGACTTGAGAAGTGACATCCGTACGTGTGATCCTGTTTTTCCTGAGAACGCCTCGCCGTAAGGCGATGGCCGGCGGTGAGGCATCAGGAGGAGAATACTGAAGATGGTATCGAAAAGAATTTTTTTTGACCGATGTGCTCGCCAGGTGATGATTTGTCTGGCTGTCGCAGCCGGGCTGATCGTCTTTGCCATGGCCATGGGCCTGTACATTCGTTCGGAGCCCATTCTCAGCACTAAGCCTTTGACTGAACTTCTCTTCTCCTCTTCGTGGCACCCGCTCAGAGGCGATTTCGGTTTCTTCCCTTTTATTATGGGCACCTTGTGGGTAACCGGGGTGGCAATTCTGATCGCGGTTCCCTTGTGTCTCCTGACCACAATCTATCTTTCTGAATATGCTCCATTTCGAATCAAAGAATCGATCAAACCACTGATCGACCTTCTCGCCGGCATTCCTTCTGTCGTCTTCGGCGTCTGGGGAATCCTGACCATCGTTCCACTGATAAAAGACCACATTGCTCCTTTATGTGATACCTTTTCAAGCGGCTACACGGTTCTTGCCGGTGGGATCGTGCTGGCGGTCATGATCTTCCCGGTTATCATTCATGTTTCCCTGGAAGTCATCGATTCCCTGCCGGCACAGATCCGCGAAGCTTCTCTCGCACTTGGCGCCACCAGGTGGCAGACTGTCAAGCATGTCATTCTCCGAAAAGCTATGCCCGGCATCATTGCTGCTATCGTTCTCGGCCTCTCCCGCGCATTCGGCGAAACTATGGCAGTTCTTATGGTGGCAGGCAATGTCGCCCGGGTTCCTTCTTCAATTCTGGATCCCGCGTATCCCCTGCCAGCGCTGATCGCCAATAATTATGGCGAAATGCTTTCGGTTCCTCTCTATGATGCCGCACTCATGCTTGCATCGCTGGTGCTGCTGGTTGTGGTCTTGTTCTTTAACATCATATCCCAGATCATTTTGGTTCGCGTGCAAAGGAGGAGCCAGTAACATGGACCTGCGCAAGATCGAGGAATCCTTTTTCCACGTGTTGATGATTGTCTCTACCCTGATCATTGTCCTCAGCTTAGTGCTCATTATGGGTACGGTCATTTTTAAAGGTCTCCCCGCTCTGAACCTGGCGATGATTACCCAGACACCAAAGGGCGGCTACTATCTCGGGAAGGAAGGAGGCATTCTGAATGCCATTGTCGGCTCGCTGTACTTGGCCGGCGGTGCAACGGTCCTTGCCATCATCATTAGTTTGCCGATCGTGCTCTACCTTAATATCTACGCTAATCAGAATTCGCGGCTGGTTGGTCTCTGTCGCTTTTCTCTTGACGTGCTCTGGGGAATACCATCTATCGTTTACGGAGCGTTCGGTTTCAGCATCATGCTGTTTTTCGGCTTACGGGCTTCCCTGCTCGGAGGCATTATTGCCGTGTCGCTCATGGTGCTGCCGATCATGTGCCGCGCCATGGACGAGGTAGTGCGCCTCGTTCCCACCGAAATCATCGAAGCTTCTTACTCCCTGGGGTCCACTAAGCTGGAAACATCATTTAAGGTGGTTGTTCGCCAGGCACTTCCTGGTATTCTTACCGCAGTACTTATTTCTTTCGGAAGGGGAATCGGTGACGCAGCATCCGTGCTCTTTACCGCAGGTTTCTCCGATGATATTCCTTTTTCATTGTTCCGACCGGCGGCAACCCTGCCGCTCGCCATTTTCTTTCAACTGGGTACTCCTTTTCCCGAAGTGCGGGAACGCGCCTATGCTTCCGCACTTATTTTGACCGTACTTATTCTGATCATCAGCATTCTCTCACGAATGTTAACCAAGCGATTTACTGCCAATGTGGTGAAGTAGATGGCGTGTGCATTCAAAGAAGATAGTCTCGTAGAAAGTCAAGGACGGAACGGCGAAGCAATCCCGCGCAGAGCGGGATGAGCGATTCCGTCAAAGAAGGAGAGCTGCCATGGAAGAATTCAAAACGCATGTCCGTGTTCAGAACTTAAATGTATTCTATGGAAATTCGCAGGCGCTCAAAGATATCACCGTCGACTTTCCCAATCGCAAGATAACCGCGATCATCGGACCTTCCGGTTGTGGAAAAACTACTCTGCTCAAGTCACTCAACCGGCTTTTGGATGTACGGGACGGAGTGCGCGTATCCGGCAACGTTCTTGTCGACGGCGAGAACATCCTTGCACCTCAGGCAGAAGTAACCCGGATTCGGAAAAAAATGGGGCTCCTTTCCCAGAAGCCATATCCTTTGCCGATGTCGATTTACGACAATGTTGCCTACGGACCACGCATTCACGGCATCCGGGACAAGAAGAAGCTGGACCAGATCGTTGAGCACCATCTCAAGGAATCCAGCCTCTGGGATGAAGTCAAGGACCGCTTGCACACCCCGGCCTCACGCCTCTCGGTTGGCCAGCAGCAACGCCTGTGCCTTGCCCGGGGTCTTGCCGTGGAACCTGAGATCATACTGGGCGATGAGCCCACCTCAGCACTGGACCCGCAATCCAGTCAGCGGATTGAGAGCCAGTTCATGGCACTCAAGCATGATTACACGATCATTATCGTTACTCATATTCTCCGTCAGGCTCGACGCTTGGCTGATTATGTTATGTTTCTCTATCTCGGAGAACTCGTCGAACACGGACCGGCAGAGGAAATCTTTGAAAATCCCCGGCACGACCGCACCCGGGAATACATTAAGGGGATCATCAGCTAGAAAAGTTAGGAGTAAGGAGTGAAGAGTAAGGAGTTGATGCCCTCGTTACCTACCCTCATTTTCGCGAAGGGAGAGCTTGTCCTGAGCTAGCCGAAGGACTGATAACGCTGAGAAACGAAATTTCTTAGATTTTCTTCCCTGCGACCTCATCCGTTCGTCATGCTCAGGGTAAACTTCCTCAGCGCGCGAATGCGGGTAGGCACCAGGGATTGATCTCTTTACTCTTTATTCTTTACTCTTTACTCCTCACTCCTCACTCCTCACTGTTTACCGGGCCGCAGGAGATCGGTAATCCGCTTCTGGCCTTCAGGCGAGAGATTGAGAAACTTGATGCCCATTCCGGGAGGAAAAACCCGATCATTGATCTTCCGCTGTTCGTTCTGGGACCACACGACCTCGCAGTACACCTCGAGAGGACGCCCGTTGTCAGGAAGGAAAATCCGCAGATCGAATCGTGCTCCCCGGACAAAAGGTTCATTGCTCGGGATGAACACGCCTCCAGCTCCGATATTCGATAGATAACAGGCTTGCAGCGACTGTGCCGAAGAATAGGATATCTTAAAGGTCTTGGATATCTGATCGTGCTGTCGCTGCTCCGGCTCGTCATCAGCGGCAGAATGTACTACCTGGCTTCTCAGCAGCTTCAGGGTTTCCGTCCCATAGCTCGTCCCGCACTCCGGGCACGTCTTGGCAGTCGGTTCGATCGCTTTCATGCAGTAAGGACAGGTTATTTTCAGAAACAGATCCTCCGTATTGATGATTCTTTTCGAAAGGCCGCCGGTGAGGTTGATTTCGCCCTGGCAAAACCTTTTCTCCTGTTTTATCATTGCCATAAATACATTGAGAAAGTCAAGCTCTGCGCGGCGCAACAGCCGGATTTTCCAGGAATAAATGTCAATTATCCTTACGCTAGAAATAGAATCGATCGGTCATCTCGGAATCGGCATCGGCCGTCATCAGGGCAAAGTGGTAATGGTGCCCTATACTGCACCGGGCGACCGTGTTGAGGTAACGCTCAACCGTCATCATCAAAGTTACGATGAAGCATCGCTGGTACGGATCATTGCTCCATCGGCTTCGCGGCAGGATCCCCCCTGCTCCCTCTTCGGTCGCTGTGGCGGCTGCCATCTACAGCACCTTGATGATGCCTATCAAGCAAAACTCAAGGCAGACCTGTTCCGACAGCAGGTTACGCGTAGTGGGGCTGTTTCCCCTGGTGTTATCCGTCCCCTCCTCGCTGCTGACAAACCGCTCCAGTATCGCTCCCGGCTCGAAATCCATGTTAGCCGCACCGGCGGCCATGGTCTGGGGTTCATGAACCGCAGATCTCGCACCATTGTGCCGACAGCAGCCTGTCTGCTTGCTCTGCCTGCGTTGGAACAGCTTCTTGGCTCCCTGCCCTCTTTCCTGACTCAAGCAGCAATCCCAGCAATAACCATGGCTGATATCGCCTGCGCTGACTCCGGCGAAGAAACTGATGTGACGCTCGTTACCGCAGTGCCGCTTGCCGATGATGAGCGTTCCCGGCTTATTCGGTCTGTCAGATCTGTACCTTTCCTGACCTCGCTTTCCCTGAGCACGGCCCGAGGCGGACCCGCCGCGCCGCTCTGGACCAAGCCGGGACAGCCTCCCGGTGTAACCTACTTCCTCAGTATCCCGAACCACAGCGAGCCGCTCACGCTTTCCGTATGGCCCGGCGTATTCCGGCAGGTTAATCCTGCCGCCAATCGGCTTCTGGTCGGTCAAGTCGCTGAATGGCTTCAGGCCGGCCCGGCAGACCAGCGGGTTCTCGATCTCTATGCCGGAATGGGAAATCTGGCGCTTCCCGCCAGCTTCTTTGCTGCTGAGGTGGTTGCGGTGGAGGTCAATTCCCGGGCAGTGGAAAACGGCCGCTCCAATGCTGCCGCACTGGGAAGACATTCAGTTCGCTGGATTCAGAGCTCCTGCACTAAGGCTTTGAAAGGACTCCTGCAGCAGCGATCATTCTTCAACACCGTTATTCTTGATCCACCTCGCGCTGGCTGTCGGGACATTCTTCCCAACCTGGTGAAGCTCGGTCCCGGGCGCATCATCTATGTCTCCTGTGATCCCGCGACACTCAGCCGGGACCTGCACTATCTCCACCGCGAAGGAGGCTACGATGTTTTCGAAACCCGCTGCCTCGACATGTTCCCTCAGACCTATCATCTGGAATCGCTCACGCTGCTGAAGAAGCGGTAAGCTTTAACAAAAAATACCATCTTTTCTTTCTTCTCTGAATCGTCTATGATCAAGCCACAGAATACCACGAAAGAAAATCATACAAGACTAGACCCAAGCAGATAGACAAAAGACCGTTGACGCCTGAGTGAATACTCGCCGGTACGGAGCAGATCCGGTTCAAGGCCGAGACGCCGACAGTGCAATCCCGCTATCAGCGGGATTCGGGCGAGGCCGCTCCCACACGGTCCAAGTTCAAGGTTCCAGCTTCGACTTTGATGGAGTCGTAAAAAGCGCCAGTAAGCCGCGTGGCGGCAACCTATGAGCAACGAAGTGATGCCCACTTCGTTGGAAGTCGCCCTCGAGACATACTCGCCATTCCTCACTTCGTTCGGTGGATGACGAACTCAAGAGCGTGCCTTACTTCGTGGCTCAGCACATGTCGGAGCGGGCTGTTTTCGTCATTCCCGACTGCGCGGGGGTGACGACTTTTCGGCTTCCTACGAGACCATCTAGTTTGGATACCGGACACGTTCGAGGGTACGTTCATTCTCACTACGGAGGAACTGTGATGCCAGTAGCAGACTATAAGACCTATTGTGCCATGCTCGATCGGGCGCAGGAAAACAGCTTTGCCTATCCGGCGGTGAATGTAACCTCGCTCACTACTGCCAATGCGGTGCTCAAAGGGCTTGCGGAAGCGAGAAGCGACGGCATTATTCAGGTCTCTACCGGTGGAGCTGCCTTTGCCTCGGGATCTTCAGCCAAGGATATGGTGCTGGGAGCGATCTCCATTGCCGAACATGTGCATCGGGTTTCCGAGCGCTACAACATTTTCGTCGCTCTCCATACCGATCACTGTCTGTCGAGGCTGCTCGATTCTTTTGTTGTGCCGCTCATCGCAGAAACCGAACGCCGGCGAGCCGCCGGGCTCCCCAATCTGTTCAACAGCCACATGTTCGACGGAAGCGATCTTCCTCTCAGGGAAAACCTGGACATCGCCGTACCGCTGCTCAAGCGTTGTCACCAGAGTGAGATTATTCTCGAGATCGAGGCAGGGGTGGTTGGCGGGGAAGAGGACGGCGTCAGAGGCGATAACGCTCCCGCGTCCAAGCTCTATACTACTCCCGAGGATATGCTTATGGTCGCCCGTCGGCTAAATGAGGTCAAAGGGGCTCGCTACCTGCTGGCAGCTACCTTCGGCAATGTTCATGGAGTCTACAAACCCGGACAGGTCAAGCTGAGACCATCGGTCCTCAAAGAAGGACAGGAAGTGGTAGAAGCTGCTTTGGGAAAGGAAGCTCGTTTTGATCTTGTGTTTCATGGTGGGTCCGGATCGGAAATCCGAGACATTCATGATGCTCTCGACTACGGCGTGGTGAAGATGAATATCGACACAGACACGCAATACGCATTTACCCGTTCCATTGCCGACCACATGTTCAAAAACTATGATGGGGTTCTCAAGGTTGATGGCGAGGTTGGAAACAAGAAGACCTATGATCCTCGGATCTATCTGACCCAGGCGGAAGCATCGATGGCCAGCCGGGTCAAACAGGCGGTGGAGGATCTGCGCGGCGTGGGAACGACGATGTTCCGGGGATAAGCAGTGATGAAACCGCAAGGCGAAAAAGCCGTCACTCCCGCCTGCCGAATGACTATGAACAGGGAAACACAGACTCTTTCCTTCTCTTCCATTCAGGCACACGTTCTTCTCTCTTGACCTTCACGCAAAGTGTTCGCGTGCCCTGAATCTTCTTGACCTTTTCACTCAAGCATTTATAATTTGATACCTTAACCCTTCTGAACGCTCTCTCGGGAGTATCATCCAAGCGGATACCGGATCGCTTGCAGCCTGCCTGCTGCTGGTGTCGCTGCCAAGGAAGCATTATGTCACAACCGATTCTCAAAGATCAGTATCAGCGCATCATCAATTACCTGCGCATTTCGATCACCGACCGCTGCAACTTACGTTGTCAGTACTGCATGCCTGAAGAAGGCATACCCCTCATCAATCATGAAGATATTCTTTCCTATGAAGAAATCCTTCGGCTCGTGAGAGTGTATGCCCAGGCCGGCATTTCCAAAATCCGCGTTACCGGCGGTGAACCGCTGGTGCGGAAAGGCGCCGTCGACTTTGTCGGCAGACTCGGAAAAGTACCCGGAATCACTGACCTGAGCATGACTACGAATGCTGTGCTTCTCCAAGGATGCGCCGCTGCGCTCAAAGAAGCCGGACTGAAGCGGATAAACATCAGCCTTGACAGTCTCGATTCCGAAAAATTTGCTCGGATTACGCGGCGCGACAAGTTTTCCGAGGTTTGGGCCGGCATTGAAGAGTCTCTTAAGGTAGGGCTTAATCCAGTCAAGTTGAACGTCGTAACCATTAATGGAACTAATCACACTGAAGTAATCGAATTTGCACGTCTCACAAAGCGGATGCCGCTGTGCATTCGTTTTATCGAGTACATGCCGACCGGCTCTGATCAATGGAATCCGGAGATGGTTGTTTCCGCCTCGATAATAAGGGAGGCCATCGAAGAGGAATTGGGACCGCTGATCAAAATTCCCGAAAAGTCACTCCAGGGTCCGGCGGTCTGCTATCGTTTTCCCGATAGTCCCGGCGAAATCGGTTTCATTAACCCGGTGAGCAGTCACTTCTGCAGTACCTGCAACCGCATTCGCCTCACACCGGACGGCAACCTTCGTACCTGTCTTTTTTCAGATGAAGAAATCGATCTTAAGCCGTACCTTCGGGGTCAGTGCAGCCATACGCAGCTGCTGACAGTACTGCACGAGGCCCTTGCGACTAAGCCGATGCGGCACCTTCTGAACACGGTGCAGTTCAAGAAATGCCAGCGCACGATGAGCGCAATCGGCGGTTAAAAACCGAAATATTCGTTAAACGGAAAAATGGGAAATTGAAGAGTTAGAAAAACAGGAACGTGAATAGCCGGATCACGCATCGCTATACAATCATTCTACCATTTCTCCATTTAACCATTTAACCAATCAACCTTTTTTAATTGAACCATTCAACGCACAACCGAGGAAACTAATGAGCGGGTTCACCCATTTCGACGACCAGGGAAAAGCGATCATGGTGGATGTCAGCAATAAGGATGTTACCACCCGCGAGGCGATCGCCTGCGGTTCCATTTCCATGAAACCGGAAACATTTCGACTTATTATGGATAATGAAATTGCCAAGGGAGACGTACTCGGCATTGCCCGGATCGCCGGTATTATGGCTGCTAAGCGGACACCTGATCTCATTCCGCTGTGCCATCCGCTTGCCATCACCAGCGTTGCCGTAGATTTTTCTCCGGTCGAAGAGCAAAGCCGAATCGATATTCGGGCTCGCGTGAAGATTACCGGCAAAACCGGCGTGGAGATGGAAGCTTTTACTGCTGTTTCCGTTGCTGCGCTGACAATTTACGATATGTGCAAGGCGATTGATCGGGCGATGGTCATTTCCGGAATTCGGCTACAGGAGAAATCAGGGGGAAAGAGCGGTCACTACGTGTGGAACGGTTGAGCATGGCCGATCCTCAGATCCTTCCGCTTCACCTCACCGCGTTACTCTGCTTTACTTCCTTTTGCGTGCAAAGCAGCCCGGTTTCTCTTCAGGGGCAAATTCAAGACTTCCTGCCACTTTTTCTTGAAATTTGAAAGCCAATTTGCTAAAAGAAGAGGTTTTAAGGTCTTGAATTAGATGCTTGTAGACGCCTTTGATTACTCTTTGCCCAAAGAGCTGATCGCCCAGACTCCTGCATTGGAGCGGGACGAGTCGCGCCTTATGGTTGTCCATCGGTTGAGCGGGCAGATTGAGCACCGCTTTTTTTATGATCTACCCGAGTACCTGAACCCTGGAGACCTGCTGGTCCTCAACAATACCCGGGTTCGATCCGCACGGCTTTTTGGGCACAAGGAGACCGGAGGAGCAGTCGAAGTCTTGCTGTTGAAACCGAGCCGGGGCGAAGATGATCCTGATCGTCGAAACTGGGAAGCTCTTCTCCACAGCCGCAAGAAGCTGCGGCCTGGCAGCCGGATCAGCGTTGACGATCGGCTGACTGCAGAGGTCCTTGGGCAAAAAGAAGACGGTATCTGGGAAATCAGGCTCGAGGCTGACGGATGCATTGAAAACCTGATAGAGAAACTTGGTTACCCACCGCTTCCGCCGTATATCAAGCGGGAGAAAGCTTCCCCAAGCTCTCAGGATCGCAGCCGATACCAGACGGTCTTCGCGGCCAGGACCGGTTCAGCCGCCGCCCCTACGGCGGGGCTGCACTTCACCGACAAGCTCCTGGCAACAGTCACCAGCAAAGGGATAGGTGTGCTCACCGTGACTCTCCATGTCGGACTGGGTACCTTTCAACCGGTACGGGTGAAGTCGCTGGAAGACCATCATATGCATCGCGAACACTATGAAGTGGAGTCCGATACTGCAAGGATCCTTCTGGATGCGCAGCGTTCAAAACGCCGGGTTATTGCGTGTGGAACCACATCAGTACGCGTGATTGAAACGATCAGCAACCAGCCTGATTCACTGACAGGCGATACCGATCTGTTTATATATCCGGGATACCATTTCGGGCTGGTGCAGGGCATGATAACGAATTTTCATCTGCCCCGCTCCACGCTTCTTATGCTGGTGGCTGCCTTTGCGGGTCAGGACCTGATCTTTCGAGCTTATCGGGAAGCAATCGACCGGCGATACCGATTCTACAGTTACGGAGATGCAATGCTGATTCTGTGATTACGCGATGTGCGATGTGGGATGTGCGTCATGCGATAGTGATTAAGATTCACCTATTCGCATATCACTTTTCCCACATCTCACATCCCACATCACATTTTACACATGGTATGAACTTTTCCTTCGCCATAAAAACAAAAGACTCTCATTCCCGTGCTCGAGCTGGAACGATGACTACCGCTCATGGGGCTGTCGAGACCCCGGCGTTCATGCCGGTTGGCACGCAGGCAACGGTAAAATCGCTCACTCCCGAAGATCTCATTGATCTCGGAGCGGAGATTATTCTCGCGAACACCTATCATCTCTACCTCCGGCCGGGACATGAGCGGATTGAAAAGCTCGGAGGGCTGCACCGTTTCATGCACTGGAGCCGGCCGCTGCTCACCGACAGCGGCGGATTTCAGATCTACAGTCTGAGCAGGCTTCGCAAGATTCACGAGGAAGGAGTCTCCTTTCAGTCCCATATCGATGGCTCCTCGCACGTCATCACTCCCGAGCGGTCGATTGAGATTCAGGAAGCCTTGGGATCGGATATTATAATGTGTTTCGACGAGTGCGTTCCTTACCCGTCTTCGCACGACTATACCGAGAAATCTCTGCTGCTGACGACCCGCTGGGCCGAGCGCTGCAAGCGGGCACAAACGCAGAGGGAGCGGGCTCTGTTCGGAATCGTACAGGGCGGCACCTATCCCGATCTGCGGGAGCAAAGTGCACAGCAGCTCGTGGATCTGGGTTTCTCCGGCTATGCGCTGGGAGGATTAAGCGTAGGAGAAAGCAAACCCGAAATGTACGATATGGTGGATCACACAATCCCGCTGCTTCCGGAGGAACTGCCGCACTATCTTATGGGGGTGGGGACACCTCAGGACATTCTCGAATGCGTCAAAAAGGGAATCGATCTCTTTGACTGTGTTATGCCTACCCGTCATGCACGGAACGGCATGCTTTTTACAACGTTCGGTTCCGTAGTAATCAAGAATGCTCAGTATGCGGATGATCCTGGCCCAATCGATCCGTCCTGCAGCTGTTACACCTGCAGGCACTACTCACGCGCCTATCTGCGTCACTTGTTTCTGTCCCGTGAGATACTGGCTTCGCGACTCAATACGATTCACAATCTGTCATACTACCTAACGTTCGTGAAGCAAATCCGCAGGGCCATTATCGAGGGAAACCTCGAAGCGCTGAGTAATGGCTTCTACAGCCGGATGGTTCCGGAAACCGAAGCTGAGAAATCAACCCGTTCTATCCATTTTTTGCCGGCCGGCAACGCCGCGTCCCGGCATTGAAACCAACGGAGGTAGTTTATGTTCGATGTTGCCTATGCATTGGGAGCACCCGCAGAAGGCGGATCACAGGGAGGCATCATGGCGTTCCTCCCCTTGCTGATAATATTCTTGATTTTTTACTTCCTCCTGATCCTGCCACAGCAAAGGAAGATGAAAAAACATCGTGATTTTCTGAACAACCTGGAGAAAGAAAAAACCGTTATGACCACCAGCGGCATCTATGGCAAGATTACCGGCATCACCGAGACAGTTGTTACGCTGGAAATAGCGCCGCAAGTCAAAATCAAGATTGCGCGCGATCAGATCGCAGCATACAGTGAACCAAAATAGGTGGAATGAATCGGTCACCGCTGCAGGAATTACATCGCTCGGTGCATACCGAAGATGCCTGGCAGAAGGTTTGCGGTCAATTCCGTATCAGGCCTTTCTAACAAC
>JAGOGO010000032.1 GCA_017996625.1 Deltaproteobacteria bacterium
ATGCGGCGCACGTCCGCGGACTGCCGTTCGAGATTCTCGGTAAGCGGGGAATCATTCCCGAGTAAATGAACCGTAAGGAGTGAGAAGTAAGCGAAAGCCTCTGGCCGGGGCCAGGTTGATCGCAGAAGAAACTGCCCTCCACCTACCCTGATTCTCAGCCATCGACGCGGAGGGCGCAGGGGAAAGAAATCTGTCATTGCGAGGAATCACGCCGAAGGCGTGATGACGCGGCAATCTCCCGAACCCTTTTCTCCGCGTACTCTGCATCCCTGCACGAGATCAAGTTTCATACGAGAAGTTAGGAGTTGGGATTTTAAAGAAAGCCCTGATTCCCACCTTCAATCCCGCCGAAGGCGGGAACCCTGACTCTTTACTGCGAGGAAACGATCAATGGCTACTGAACGACTCTGGGGATCGCGGTTCAAAGAGAGCCCGGATGAGGCCTTCATCCGGTTCATTTCCGGCCGCGACGTACAAGGGCTGCCGCCGTGTGATGAATTATTGATTCCTTATGATCTATGGGGCAGCCGGGCTCATGCAGTAATGCTCTGGAAGCAAGGCATTGTTCCTTCTGATGATGCCCGGCTCATTGTTCAGGGACTTCGGGACATTCGGGAGCGTTACACAGCCGGCACATTTTTTCTGGATCCTGCAAAAGAGGACGTTCATACCAATGTCGAACGCTGTCTTATCGATACTTATGGGCTTGGTGTAGGCGGCAAGCTCCACACCGGTCGCAGCCGCAATGACCAGGTGACGGTCGATATGATTCTGTACCTCCGAGATCAGGCGTTGCGATTCAATCAAGGGTTCCTGAACCTTGTACACGTGATACTTTCCCAGGCTAGAACGTACCGGTCAACACTGATTCCCGGCTATACTCACCACCAGCACGCCATGGTCACTACCTTCGGCCATTTGCTATTCTCATATGCCGAAGCACTCTATCGTGATATCCAACGCTTCCGACACTGGCATACCCTGTTCAATGCCAATCCTTTAGGCGGAGCTGCATCATACGGCACCAGTTTTCCTATCGACCGAGAACTCACCGCAAAGCTCCTGGGATTTGATGAAGCCTCGGCCAGCTCTCTCGATTTGATAACTAATCGTTGGGAAGCAGAGACCGAGATTGCTTATGCCTGTGCAACCGGCATGAATCATTTGAGTGGCTTGGCCCAGACTATCATTCTTTTCACCACTACCGAGTTCGGCCTCATCACCCTAAGTGACAGGTACTGCGGCGGCAGCTCAATCATGCCCCAGAAACGCAATCCCAGTGCGATGGAAGTGACGAAGGCAAAAGCAGCCGTGGTTCAAGGTCACCTGGCCAGCTTGCTTTCTCTCAGCCGGGCATTTTTCGTCGGGTACAATCGTGATTCTCAATGGACAAAGTACGTGATCATGGACCTTATTCACGAGTGCATTGATGCACCTGCGATCATGGCCGGTGTCCTGTCGACTCTTACCGTCAACACAGAACGGGCAGCCGAATTATGTGAGGAGGGCTTCATCACTGCCACGGATCTGATGGAAAGCCTCATCAAGGATTCCGGAATCCCCATGCGGGAAAGCAAAATGCTGATCGAACGGGCAGTCAAGTATTCCGATGACGAACAAAGCGGGGTGGTTACCTGGCCGGCTCTGCAGAAAGCGATCCAGGAGCTCAATCTTGCTATCAGTGTCTCTGCAAAAGATATCCGTGATCGACAGAATCCGGCAAAAATCATTGAAAGCAGAAAAGCAATCGGAGGGCCTGCACCTGCTGTTCTGCTGCAAGCTATCGAAGATATGGCCATGAAGCTTCATGAGCAGCAGGTGTGGATGACTCAAAAGGTCGAACAGATTCAGTCCGCTCAAGTCAACCTGGAAGCTCTGGAGAATGAATTGTTTCAAGCATAAAAAAGCAGTAGCTGTTCATCAGTGGCGGTTGACTGTATACAAAAACCGAGAAGCACCTTCGCCGAGTCGGCGAGGTGCTTCTGCTTTCCTCCGATTCCTGGACGCTTCCCCTGCCGTTAGGCTTTCTCGACAGACCGAGCCAAACGTTTTCGGAACCTAGGACAGCTAGCGCTATCCCGAGTTCCGCTCTCCTCTACTGCAGACCGAAATACGAGTAAAACCATACGCCGCTCATTGCATAGCCGTATGTATCAGGAGGTTCCTGCTACCGCATTGCCGGCATACCTGCACACGCTTGCCTGCGTCCAGGACAACACATCTTAAATCAAAAAGAAAATAGTTTGTCAATAGGTCTTTTAAACGATCAACCAGCGCGATCCAAGGCGGAAAAGAAGCTTTGAAAGGTTATTGTTACGTTTACGTTCCAGACTTGAGGATAAATTCCCGCAGTTCAGTATAGACTGCGCCGGCAGGCCGCAAGTCGCTCCTGTACAGAACGATCCGGTTCACTTCGAAGGAACCCAGATCAATCTCCCGAGTGTCGATCAGATAGCTCACCAGATCCTGTTTTCCTCGCGCAGAGCGGACGCGTCCAAGCGTAAGATGAGGGGTAAAAGCCCGAGTTTCCCGGGCAAAGCCGAGGCGACAGATTCCCTCCTCTATCTGCTCCTGAACCTGCAGAATCTGACCGCTTGGATCATCCAGGCCGATCCACACCACGCGTGGATTACGCACGCTGGGAAACGTACCCATCGTGCGCACACGCACGGACCACGGTCGCAGCGGCTCCACCTTTCCCTGCACTGCACGGGCAATATCCGCGATCACTGTTTCTTCTACGTATCCGAGAAACTTGAGGGTAAGGTGAATCGCTTCCGACCTCACCCACTTTACGTCACATGATAACGACCGCAGCGATCGCAGGACGTCCTCAAGATGCGACCGAATCTGAGAGCTGAGCGGAATGGCAACAAAGGTTCGAATCTGACTCATAAAATCACCTCTCCCGTTTCTAAGCTCGCTCTCACGCAGGAGAGCCTGCCCTGAGCACTTCGACAAGCTCAGTGCAGGCTTTGCCGAAGGGCTGAGCACGCTTAAATAACGAAACGTGTCAGTGCCAGCAGAATCGCCCCACAACTGAGATTTCCGCGCTCGTCTGAAACTCGCTCGCAACGACCACCAGCTCTCCTCAGCCCTTGAGCGGAACGACGTGGACCTCTCACAAACCTTTTCCTCCGCGCCCCTGCGCGAGATAAATACTTCTTCCCTGTGGCCTCCGCGTCTCAGCGCGAGATTACAGGTGGGCACCAGGGAAGGATCTCCTACTCCTTACTCCTTACTCCTCACTTTTATGCAGCAGATACTCTCTCACCCTATTAAGCGCCACCTGAGCGGTCAGCATTTTCACCCGAAGCCGGCCGCCGGGAAACTGGTAGCGCTTCACCCACGTATCATTGCCATCTGCCAGCGCTATATACACGGTGCCGACAGGCTTTTCCGGAGTTCCTCCACCTGGACCAGCAATACCGGTAGTAGCCAGACCCAGGGTGGAACCAGCCTGCAGCCTCACTCCTTCAGCCATATAACGAGCCGTAAGTTCACTCACCGCTCCGTGGGCGCGAATAACCTCGGTCGGCACCTTCAACAGATCAACCTTGGCCTGGTTGCTGTAAGTCACCAGCACACGGTCAACATAGCTTGAACTTCCCGGCACGTTGGTAAGGCAATGCCCGATCAGACCGCCGGTGCACGATTCTGCTACAGCAATCGTTGCTTGAGCGTTAGCCAACAGCGTCCCCACAACCGATTCCATGGTTTCATCGTCAGCGCCAAACACGTAAGGTTCAAGGCGCCTTCGGATCATACCTTCCCAGTGCTTCAAGGTCTCCTCGCATTTCAGAAGATCGGCGCTATGTGCGGCAAAACCGATATGGAGCTCAGGCAGATGGGGCAGAAAGGAGATTTGCACTTTTTCGGTCTTTATGAGGTCGCCCAAAAGCTCATCAGCTCTCGCCTCCGATATGCCGAACACCTTCAGGGTGCGGCTTCGATACCAGGGCCGATCGTGCCATTCCTGCTCCAGACGCGGAAGGATGCTTTCCTCGGTCATGGCTGTGACCTCAGCAGGAACACCCGGCAGGACAAAGAGTCGACATCTCTTCTCCTGAAGGGAATACCCGGGAGCGGTGCCGATTGGATTTGCGATCAGCTCTGCTCCTTCAGGAAGCAAAGCCTGCTTGCGTTGCCCATTCGTCATCGCCAGGCCGTATGCCCTTGCCAACTCCAGCAGATGCTGCAAAGCCTGCTCGTGAATACGAAGCGGTCGCTGCAGCAGTTGTGACACTGCTTCTGTGGTAATGTCATCACTTGTTGGGCCAAGGCCGCCGGTAACCAGTACCAGCTGTGACCGCTCAATGCTTTCGGAAAGCGCCTGGTGGATAGCCGCAAAATCATCTCCGACGCTCGTTATTCGGCAGACGAGAATCCCGCGGCTGGCCAGACGATCAGCCAGGTAGGAACTGTTGGTGTCTGCTTGAAGCCCTTTCAGCAGTTCGTTTCCAATGGTTATGATTTCTGCTTTTACATCCATCGTAGCACCACGTGCAGCATGACACATCCGTATAGTCCGGCAATTACATCATCGAACACAATTCCCCAGCCACCGGGAATGGTCCGGTCGATCTGCCGCGCCGGGAAAGGCTTAATGATGTCAAGAGCCCGGAACAGCAGGAATCCGATAAGAACATCCTGCCAGGTCCCCGGCACCCCGACCATGGTAACAAGATAGCCCGCAATTTCATCGATCACAACCATCGGCGGATCCGGATGCCTTAAAATGAATGCCGCACGGTCTGAAATCCACACCGACAGGAAGATAAAAGTGATGCAGGTAATGAGATAAAGGAGAGTGGGCATATGGGAAAGAAACCAATACAGGACCAGGCCCACAAGACATCCAACGGTACCAGGAGCAATGGGCGATAACCCGCTGTAAAACCCAGAGGCAAGGATAACAAATGGGGAACGTAAAAGATCCTGCTTATCCATCATAGACCTGGTCAACAAGAATACTCTCACCAGCTTGAACGCTGCGGAAAACAGCAGGATCGCCCACAAGCCGACCCACGATATTGACCGCACTGGCGGGTCTGATCTCATCGCCAGTGCTGATCGGGGTTGGCCCGAAGAAAATGCAGAAGGCCGGCCCCTCGGGCCAGTAGCCCAGATCTCCTGGTTGAACCAGTTCACGGGCAGTATGGTCAAGATTTTCCTGCACCGGAAGAGAGAAGTAGATCTCATCGCCCCAGGTACTCACCCGTGCTTTCAACGGAAGAGCATTCCAGATTGCCTGGCTGCAGCTGGTCTCATAAAGCTCAGCACTGCTCATGATGCTTCCCGCGGTGATACGGATCTTCTTCATTGAATGCTGTCTCCGCTAATCAGATAGATAGGAGATCGACAGACCGGTTACGGGTTGCGAGTTGCAGGGTGCGGGTTCCTCTTTAATCGTGAATGTGCAATCCCCCGCGAAGCGGAACAACTCGCATTTGTCTCTTGCCTCTCTGCTCTGCCACGCTGTGCTGTTTGCTCTTCGCTCCGCTGCTCTTTGCTCAGAGCCTCTCCAGGATCCCCGCACACAGCAGCGGCACCATGATCTCATGCTGACCAACCAGGTTGTAGCCTTTGCCGCCTTTTCTCACCGGCCGGCTCACTACATTGGTAAGGGGACGATAGTGACGGATGAAATCCATGTTCACGGTCGTAAAATGATCCACCTGATGCCCTTTGTTGCGCACCACGGTCAATGCTTTGAGGAACACTTCGGGAATGATCACCGCAGAGCCCACGTTCAGGAAGACACCTCCCTCGAGCATCGCTACCAGGCTGCAGAACTGTCTAAAATCCTGATAGGTGGCCGTGCCCCACGCCGCAGCATCGAAGCTGGGATGAATATGCACAATGTCCGTACCGAATGCAACGTGAACCATCACTGGAACCTCAAGCTGCGCTGCTCGGCCCAGGATACTGTACGACAAATGCGGAACCTTCTCTCGCAACAGCTTCAAGCCGAGCGAAGCGCCTACACCATTACCGCTTCGGACCCCTTCGACAACCCCGTGATTGATAAACGTCGCAGTATCCGCAGACATGCCGAAGCTTCCCCGATCGAGTTCCTGTTCTACATCCTCCGATGTTCTTCCTTCCAGGCTGAGCTCTACATCATGAATGGCGCCTGCGCCATTCAAAGCCACGCCGTTGATTACATTCTCCTCCATCAATTGAATAATGAGCGGTGAGAGCCCAACTTTGATCACGTGAGCGCCCATCCCCAGGATCACGGGCCGGCCATTTTTTCTGGCGGCGACAACTGCATCGACAATATCCCGCACATCCTGTCCGCCCAGAATACGTGGAAGTCCATCCAGAAATGCCGCTACTGCTGCTCCTCTCTGGTAGCGTTTTCCCACCAGGTCAAGGCTTACTTTGCTTTGCCGCTCCTTGAGTGAGACGGTCGTAATCCCGTCAAATGACATCGGCTCTATTGTGGTCATGACTGTGCTATCCTTTTCTCCACCAGTTCACAGATCACGTGGGCGAGCGTGATATGAACCTCCTGAATCCTGGGAGTAAGGTCGGTTCGTACGGTAAAATTAAAATCCACCATCGTCGCTGCCGGGCCGCCGTCTCTTCCGGTAAATGCAATGGTAATGAGCCCCATCTCCCGGCTTGTCTGAAAGGCGCGAAGCATGTTAGGTGATGTTCCTGACGTAGTAATCCCCAGAGCAATATCACCGCGCACGCCCAGAGCGCGAATCTGCTTGGCGAACACATCATCGAAACTATAGTCGTTGCTGATGCTGGTGAGAATCGAGGAGTCCGTCGTGAGTGCAATGGCGGGCAGAGGAGCTCGCTCCATCAGATAGCGGTTAACAAATTCAGCCGCAATGTGCTGGGCATCGGCAGCACTGCCGCCGTTGCCGAAAACAAGAAGCTTGTTGCCGGAGCGAAACGCCTTGCTGATGATCTCCGCCGCCTTGCTGATCAGCCCTGCGTATTCCTCAGCGAATCTAATCTTGACTTCAGCACTGGTTCTAAATATGGCAAGAATGTCTTCCACGTCGATCCTATTCTGGGAGACTGGTTGATTGGTGAATTGACAAATTCGTTAAATGGATATCTTCCCATTTGACCATTCAACTATTTCTCCTCCTAGCCATTCAACCATGTAACCTTTATAGGGTCAATCATTTTTGTCAAGTTCATCTAACAACCGCTGAAAATCGTCAGGCAACGGCGCCTGAAATTCCACGTACTCCTGCCGCGACGGATGAATGAAACCGAGGGTGGCCGCATGGAGTGCTTGCCGGTGCATGACCGAAAGATAGCTGCGAAACCTTTGGGGAGGGATCGGTCCTGCAAGCTTGGTTCCGCCGTATTCCGGGTCGCCCAACACCGGATGGTGGATGCCGGAAAGATGAACCCGGATCTGATGAGTCCTCCCGGTCTCCAGACGCAGCTCTAAGAGAGACAGGAATCGGTAGCGCTTAAGTATCTTCCAGTGTGTCACTGCTCCTTTCCCCCGGCGGGGTTGCGCCGACATGCGTTTTCGGTCGACGGGATGTCGCCCGATAAGCGAGGAGATAGTGCCGTGATCATCAGTCATGGTCCCAAGTACCACCGCCCAATAACGCCGGGTAATGGAGTGCTGCTGAAATTGGCGGGCCAGATGCACATGAGCAGCATCGTTCTTAGCTACCACCAGAACGCCCGAAGTATTCTTATCCAGCCGGTGTACGATACCTGGCCGCAGCAGTCCTCCTTCCTGCGCCAGACTACCGCAATGACCGAGCAATGCATTTACCAGAGTACCGGTATAATTTCCTGCCGCCGGATGAACCACCAAGCCGGCAGGTTTGTTCACGACAACGATGGATTCGTCCTCGTAAAGAATGTCCAGAGCAATCGCTTCCGGCTCCGCCTTGAGTGGTTCCGGTGGAGGCACGGTAACATCAATACGATCTCCTTTCCTCAGTTTAACGCCGGCCTTAGTGGGCTTAGTGTTCAGGGTGACCAGATCCTGATCGATGAGTCTCTTGAGAAATGAACGGGTGAGATCCGGAAGCTTCCGGGCAAGAAACATATCCAGCCGAGATCCTTGATCTGCGGGAGAGACAACATAGGAGTGATGCTGAGATTTTGACTGTTCCAACTGTTTCAACTGTTCGAGTCGCTCTATGTCAGCAACTCCGTATGCCAATAGGAGATATCCACCATGTTCAGGAATGGCATCCATTCCTTTCGCTGCAGGTCTTTCATGGATATTTTGTAGAACGGCGTCCAATTCGGCTTCTGGGGTTTCTTGAGCAACTTCATATTTGCTTCCTGGGGCGTTCGTCCACCTTTAGTCCGGTTGCAGGTGGAACAGCAGCACACGATGTTTTCCCAGGTGCTTTTGCCCCCATAGGCGCGAGGAACGACATGGTCAAGGCTTAATTCAGTTTTGGGGAATTTTTTTCCGCAGTACTGGCAGGTTCCCTTATCCCGGAGGTAAATGTTAAGCCGGGTAAACCGGATCATGCCTTTGGGCATGCGATCATAGGTCACCAAAAGAATCACTTTGGGGACCATGATCATCCGATCCACCAGGCCGATGGCCTCATGATCCTCCAGGATCTTGAGATGACTCCAGCTTTCAAAATCAAAGGTCTTGAACTGATCATCAACAACCCGGGCAATGCCCTGACAAAGAAGAGTAAACGCTCGACGACCTGAGGTGACATGAATCGGGAAAAAGGAGCGATTAAGTACCAGAACAGTGGCATCGATCATACCAGACTCCCCAATGCTTCGGCGATGACAGGGATCTCCTGATCAAAGACAGTCCTGAGATCCAGAACCAGTGTATCTTTACGTATCCGGCCCACAATGGGCGGCGTGTATTTTCGTAGTCGCCGATCGAGTTCAGTCACTGAATACTTCCGGGAAATCAGAGCCACTACCCACGTCGGAATCTGTTGAAGCGGCAGTGAACCACCTCCTGCCTGAGAATAATCTTTTTCACTGCGTGCGTCATACGCATCAGCAGCTCGCTTCCGGATCAGCCGACGCAGACGAACCGCTTTTTTCCTGATATCGTCTGCAGGCAATGAAAGCATCCGCAACACCGGAAGAGTCGCAGCCGCTTTCTCCGGATCACGGTATTCTTTGAGGACGACTTCCAGTGCTGCAATCGTGAATTTGTCAACGCGCACAGCCCTCAGCAAAGGGTTCTCCTTGATCGGCTCGATGAACTGCCGGCGGCCGATAATGATTCCTGCCTGAGGACCTCCAAGAAGTTTGTCGCCACTGAACGTCACAATGTCTGCACCAGCAGCAATAGTTTCCGGCACCGTCGGCTCGTGCTCAAGGCCATACCGGGATAGATCCACCAGCGTACCGCTTCCCAGATCGTTCATTACCGGAATGCCATGTTTTCTGCCCAGGGCTACTAATTCTCTCAGCCCAACCTGTTCCGTAAAGCCGACGATGCGGAAGTTGCTGGGATGAACCGACATGAGCAATCCGGTCTGGGAGGTCAGAGCTTCTTCATAATCGGAAATGCGCGTGCGGTTAGTGGCCCCAACCTCCTTCAACAGACATCCACTCTGCCGCATAACATCAGGCAGCCGGAAGGAGCCGCCGATTTCAATGAGCTCTCCTCGCGATACGATCACTTCGCGGCCTTGAGCTACTGTATTCAAAACAATCAGTACCGCCGCTGCGTTATTATTGACGACAAGGCCGCTTTCCGCACCAGTGAGATCGAGCAGAGTCTCTTCAACATGTCGATAACGAGACCCGCGCTCTCCTTTTTCCAAATCATATTCAAGGGTACAGTATCCTTCAGCAACTTCAGCGAGATTTTCGAGCACTTGAGGAGGAAGTGGCGCCCGACCCAGATTGGTATGGATAACGATGCCGGTGGCATTGATCACCTTTTGCAGGGAGAATCCGGAGGCTTTCTGAAGATGTGCTCTGATCCGGGAGACAATCGTGGTAAGATCCCCATCGGGGCTTGATGGGAAGGGAGCGTTGTTGGATAAAATTTCGCTGCGAAGCGACTCCAGCTCATTCCGGATCGCAGCCAGAACGAGCTGTCGTGGAAAGATCCCCAGCACGTCCTGAATCGCGGAATGCTGCAGGAGTTCGGTAACTGAAGGAATCGAGCGAAGAATGGTATTCTGAACTTTTGCTTCCATCTGCGTTTCCGACCGTGAATAATAAAAAAATTGTATAGCATACGGCTGGAAAGAATGCAATGGTAGCGCATGCCGGTGGGGCCGGAAGTCGGTCGCGCGGAGAAAAAATGATTGACACCACCCGCTTCTTTCAGTAGATTTGGAGCCAAGGTCCCATCGTCTAGTGGCCTAGGACGCTGGCCTCTCACGCCGGAAACCGGGGTTCGAAACCCCGTGGGACCGTATTCAACAAAAGAAGGTCTTAGAGTCATATCTCTGAGACCTTTTGCTTTAGAGAAAACAGCGTTTCCACCCGTATTGCCAACCAGCAGTAACAAAGAATGCGGAAAAACGTAATAATTTAAATTGTAAATTATACCTATGGGCAAAGGATATGGCTGTGAACAAATTTGGATTTTTCAGTTCAGGTATATCAAAATCGAGCACATGCCTCTTTCCCTAACCAAGTATCTCAATTGACCTCTGTCGCTTTCGATCTCTGTTCAGTAAAGATACCCCTGTGCTCGCACCAAAAAATCACCGGCATAGTGAAAATAACGAGAATAATCAATAATTCCAAAACATTCTCTGTTCCGAAAGCCTCAGCTGCTTTTCCGACACCGATCAATGCCAGTCCACCGAGCCCCCAGGCTCCTCCACCCAACAGCGACGAGGCAAGACCAGGGCGCTCAGGAATCCTCTTCTGACCAAGATGCATGAAAATTGCATAGGGCAGCATGAGTGATAGACCGAGGAAGAAAAAGAGAATACCTTTAGGCACCATCGCATCTGTATGGATGAAACAAAGCAATAAAACGATAGATAACACGGCCGAGGCAATCACAGCTTTTAATTCGCTGCTTTTTTTTGCTAACCAGACACCGCTGAAGGGACCTAACGCGCATCCAAAAGCAAACGCTGAAATCATCGCACCGACCACTAGTAGCGAACAGCCTTGTGCTGACAAGAGAATCGGAGTAAACGTATACAGACTCATCGTTATAATGGTTATGCAACTCGCTAAACTGAACAGAGGCAGGATTGAGGCAATAGAGCTGTTGGATCGCAACCCGCTCTCGGCGGCAGTTTTACCACGTGCCGAAGACAACGAACACGTTTTCCGTAACAGTAGACCTGTCATAAGTGCCCCCGGCACAACAAAAAGCCAGATCGCATCCAGCCCGGCATAATCTGTAAATGCGGATGCTGCAAGAGGCCCGCCAACGAATCCGAACGAGCCATACAAGAGCAGATGAGAAAGTGCCTTGGGTCTTGCGCATAATGGATAAGAAGCAGTGTAAGCGAACGCCGCTGGATGAAAAGCAGCAATACTGAGGCCGGCAATGCTCAGGGCGGCTACCATGCCGGCGAAACTGCTGCAAAGTCCGACTGATCCAATAGCAATACCGGTCGCGAGCGGACTAAGGCAAACAAAATAAGCATACCCGACTCGATCGCCTATCCATCCGAAAACCGGTTGTGAAAAGGACGTACACATCGAGAATGCAGAAATCAAGAACCCCGCCATCACTACTGAAAGTCCAAGCTTGTCCATAAATACCGGGAGCAACGGGGGCATCATTCCGGTATATAAACAGATCAGAAATCGTGCCCAGTAGAGGAGGCTACTTTGCATGCTTTTCCAGAAAATGAAACTCTTTTCCTGAAAGTATCATCGCTCAGGGTCCGTAATACAATCAACCCAAATTCTCAGGTCCAGGTAAACTGTCGATTCGCGAACAAACAAAGCACGGTGCAGAGCACCGTGCTTTGCGGGAGAAAGGAGGTAGTTTCTCATCCCCGTGTTCGTGTGTGGTCAAGGGGATGATCAGCTTAAAAGCTACTACTGCATATCAGTAAGATAGTTCCGTAAGTCACACGCACCATAATTGGTGACATCAGTTTTCAAGCACCGATCGCGGTCAGCGGGATCAACTGTGGCATCTATCCCCATCTTCGTTACTGGCTCTTCTTTCGACTTGCGGCTCGGATCCATGACAAATCCCCAGATACTTTTAACAAGGACCAGATCTTCGGCCATATTTGCCCTGGTCATGATCGCCCAGTTCACCTCATTGGGGTCATCGATATCGACATCTTTATTGACTACGATCGCGTGCTTGATCCATGGCTCTGATAAAGCTGAAAGCAAAATATTCTTCCCCAAGCCTCTCTGGACTGCCGGATACTCATCAACCTGAATGACACAATTCATGAAGTTAGGAAGAAGATTGATTGTAATAACCCGAGGAGAGATAGCTCGAAGCATTTGGAGTATACGAGCTTCCATCGGCACCGCCAACAGTGAGTGCTCCTCAACCGTACCGCCGAGAATATTCTGGTAAATGGGATCCTTTCGATGAGTGATACAACTAATCGTAATAACCGGCTGCTCAGCCTGGGGACCGTAAATTCTCTGATTCTCCCCCATCGGCCCTTCCAAAGCCGTATTCTTGTAGGAAACCATGCCTTCAAGAATGAACTCAGCATTAGCAGGGACATAGTGGTCAACGGTTTTACATTTCACCATCTCAATAGATTTACCCTTCATCGTGCCGGCATATTCGAACTCATTCTCCTCATAAGGAATTCCCGATTCCGATGAAAACATCACAAAGGGATCGGCTCCTATAATGATCGCGATCGGCATATCTCGCTTGAGTTCCTTATACTTATTGAAGATCATCCAGTTGTGCTGCATCGGCGCGAAGAATACGTTCAGTTGATTTCCTCCCCGATACATCATCCGACAAATTGCCGAGTTAACCTTCCCGTTCTCAGGATCCTTCGTTACTACGACTCCAGCCGTTATATAGTAATTCTCATCTTTTTCGTAATTCCACGGAATAGGAACAATGTCTCTGATGTCCTTAAACGATTCATGAACCACTTCCTGACATACCGCGGTATCTACGACAGTCACCGGTAATCGAGGAGCGTTCTTAAAGCTCGTCACCTTTTGCACTAGATTCTGGGGCTCGACACCGAACATATACGCGATCATTCTCCGGGAAGTATAAATATTCCCCAGCATCTTCTGCCCCTTGTTATCCAGATTCGTAAACAGCACCGCCTTGTTCATCTGTTTAAACGTCTTTACCTGGACCGTCGCCGCTTCATATTTGGTTTTGACCGGCTTATCTATCCGGACCAGTTCTCCTTTGCTATCAAGAAAATCAATGAATGCCCGCAGGTCCTCAAAAGCATATGCATTACTACTATCCATCATCATTATGATCGCCACTATCATCAGAACCGGCAAAGTAATCGCAGCGCCGAAAAGCCGGTGTTTCGGTAAAAAGGAATACATGGTTGCCTCCTTGTCTGTCAGTGTGCTATCTTTGATAGCTGACCTTTAAACAAACGTAAGTTTCGAGGCCGGCACTGTTCCAGTTATCGTCCTCCGATTCGCTCCATTGGATCCAGCACACCGTTTCTATTTTCCTGTTGAAAGCATCTTCTGCAAGCTGTAAGTCTTGGGATCTGAGCAAGCATTGTAGGCAATTGTGTCAGCGAAAAAGTGCGTAGAGTGATCAGTCTGCAAATCGTGGAGTGAAAAACCATACCACTGCGCATAGTTTTCGCCATCGACGTTGAGGTATCCACCGCGGATTGCCATATACGCTTTGTATATTTTGCCTTGTCGGTCATAAATATCGCCTACCTGAACCTGCAGGATAGGCGACCAGTGGCTGGGAGTAGGCACATACAAAACTCTCTTGCTATAGACATGTTTTTCCTTTGGCGTCGCCTCCAGAATATGAACCGGCGTTACCGCCCACCACATTCTAAAGAACTTTTTACCGTTGTCGAATTGGACATTCTTCTCGTCAGGATGCCCGTCATCTGTTGAGAGCGGAGTTGGGTCATCTTCAGGAAAGGGCACCTTTGTTGCAGGAGTGAGAATATACTTCTTTCCGACAAGCTTGAAGTTCCAGTAAGCAAACGGATCATTGGCAAGCCCAGGATCGCAGCTGAGAATATCTGATCCGCCGATATTGTCCTGATAGGTCGTGGCACTGACACGAAGCGTTCTTTTGTATGCAGGAATATAGGCAAAGCCGGTGTCGATATCCTTTGTGTCGTCATAGTAGCGGATACTGAACTGCCCAAGGCCTTTCATCTCCAGGGGTTCCAGAAATACGGCTACTCGTCGATAGTTTTCATTCTCAAGGCCAGGGTATGATCCTTTTGGTTCACACTTCATACGGCCTGTGCAGCGCACGTAACTTGCCCGGTACTTGTAATCTTTGTAGTTCTCGCCTTTATCGTTATTAAAAATCAAAAATTGATTTGGAAAGCTGTACTCATCAGCAGCCCAGCCAAATTTCAAATTGGCAAGAACATCACTTGCGGTTTGAGGATCTGGAGCAGGGAGCCCCCCTGGCCACTGAGAGCCGTCCTTAAGAAAAACAGTGCCGTTTTCGTCTATGACCGCCTTACCTTTATTTTGCTCGGTTGCATCCAGAAAATGTTTAGGAACCATTTTTTCCAGCGGCAGATATTCACCGATAATCATCTTCATGCCTTTCTGGACGCACTCATATGTTCCTGGCGAAATAAACTCCTTAACGAGATCAACATTCGTCTTATCGATCGTATCGCCCACTTTCACCTTGCCTTGGGTGAGGTCCTCGATAGACGGAACGGTTTCTTCCGCAGACGAGAAGCCTGGACCAAACCCGCTGAGCAGAGCGATAATAAGAACCACTACAAGCAATCCTGCCTTAGGGATGACTTCAGATTTCATAGTTGATTCTCCTTTTCTCGGGTATATCAAGTTACCTGCTGTTCGCTGTTTACATCAAAATTGATACGTCACACGACCGTACACCGTATCGGCCCAATACAAATTACCAAACCGGGCAGGGCGTTTTTCACTGCCAGCACAAATGGCTGAGTAAATGTCAAAGTACCAGTGATTTCCATGATAGTATCTGAATTGAGGTTTGATCAGCCACGCTCCATCGGTGTCGTAGATAAACTGGCTGGCTACATAGAAGTCGTTGTGCCAGAAGGGCTGCTTGAACTGGAATGTAAGATTGGTCACTGTCTTATCGATATCGCTGTTACCCCCTCCCCATATGTCATCTTCGTCACCTTCTACAATGGTTTGGGTTACTTGGAATTGGAGCGTCGCCATACTTGAGTGAAGAAACTGCTTCGGCAACACCTGCGTCGGACGATCAATACGCACCGCATACTTGAAGGTTCCCTGGTCTTCGATATCGGGAGTACTGCTTCCTGCTTTGGCATACGGCTGATTGGGGATCCAGGCGCCCTCATACGTGATCACGGCATTAAAGGGATCACCAAGAGCACTGTTTAAGGATAATCCGTATAGATCAATCGGTTCATACTTCGCGTCTATCATCATTGCGTAAAGCGTCGGATCTCCGGTGCCTGCCAAGAAGGGGCTACCAAAGACAGGATCAGGCGTAAATCCAGTGAACTCCAGACTGGAGTCATCACTATGGAGGCTCATATAATTTAAGGTGCCGTATATGTTTCCGATCATTCCGCCGATCCGAACACCAAACTCAACATTCCCGCGGTTATCTTGCTCATCTATTTGAAAGAAGGGAGGATATACACGAAGGTTGTATGGTGAACCAGGCTCCGGGTCGATTGTGGTATAGACATCTCCTGGGTTCAGGTAGGCTTCTATATTAAGGTCGCTTATCCATGTGATAGGCTGCTCGGTGATGTTGTAGCTTGCCCGGATAGCCCAATTCGGTATCCGGATAAGTTCAAATTCTTCGGGCTCGAATACAAAGTTCCAGCTTCTGTCAAGTGAATTAGCCGCGTCAAGAATTCGCGCACCGATCATTTCACCCCAGACAATCTGCTGACGGCCTAATCTAAGCCACAGATTACCGAATGTCATGTCGGCATACAATTCCCAGATCTCAGCACGCCAATCATCGTCACTAGCTTTCATCATCGTCCAATCATCTTCAGGCACATCAACCGGGAAGGCATTGTATTCATCGAGCTCGCCATCCCAGTGATACGTCGTGTCAGCCTGAAACCTGGTAAGCGCGAATATCTTGAACTTTGCAGAAGGTTGATAGGTAAGTTCCGTGTGAAAGAAAAATCGAGAAAGATTCAGATCGTTGTTATCGTTTCCGAACTGTGCATTATTCGGGTTCGGCCCACCAGTGTGGAGACCGAGTTCATAGCGCAAGAGCCCGGTGATAGACAAGTTATCAGTAAGCTTGATCTCGGCCCTTGCTGCCGAGATAGTTCCAAACACAACGAGCGCCAGTACCATTATTATGATTTGAATTTGACGTTTTCTTTCCATGACCCCTCCTTGTTCGCTGAGACAGTTTGAGTAGCTACCAGCAATCCTCTTCTCGCAGCAGCAAATGAAAGCATGAGTCGATATCTGTATATCACCTCCTTGTATAGCGTCTTTGATGTTCATTCGATACGTTCCGCTGAGGAGCCCGCAGCCGAACCAATCAGGCTCTTGCAAGAAACTTGGGCTTAAATACACACAACAATGATGGGATCACAAACAGTGCTCCAATCATGTTGATGAACATTATTATACCCAAAAGCAGACCCATCTCTGCTTGGAATCGCATGCTCGAAAGAAAGTACCAGGGTATGACGGCAATCATCATGGCCGCATTCGTAAAAAAAACTGGCTTGCCCGTGCTTCGCAGAGCTCTTGATGCCGCCTCGAACGTATACCCACCCATTATTTTGTATTCCTCACTGAGTCGAGAGAGCAGATAAATACCATAATCAATCCCAAGCCCCACACCTACCGAAATGATCGGCAAGGTATTGACATTGTACCCGATACCAAGGAAGTACATGACACTAATGGTGACAAGGTTGGCAAGAATAAGCGGAATCATTAGTATTATAGGTGCAACGATCGAGCGATAGGCCAAGGAGCACAGAGCGAAGGTCGCTACGGTAATCAAGACAATATTAAGAAGCTGACATTCCTCAACAGCTTCGTTGATCGCAGCCAGCATCCCGATGTTTCCTGAAGCAAGCTTAAGAGAAATGCCGTTCTCTGTCATGCGAGGTCCATTCTCTTGTTCAAAACGCTTCGCCCATGACAATGCGTCTCGAATGGTCGACCCCATGTGATTTTTGAACCACACGATAACATTCGCACTGCTTTTGTCCCTGCTGAAATAGAGATCGAAGTCTTCTGGTGCCGACTTTTGAACCATGAGATAAAAAAGCTGCGTTGTCTCCTCAGGTTCGGTGGGAAAAACCTGCCACTTGAAATAGCCTCCACAGATACCCCGCTGCATGCGCGGAATCGAATCCTGGACGGAAAGCGTCGTCGCCACAAGAGGATTCTTCTCCATGTGACGCTGAAAGGAATCGAGGACATCCAGGAACTGTATATTTTCGATAGCGTTTTTTCCCTTTCCCTCAAATATTACGTAGAGCTCTTCGGTCCCGGGAAAATTCTTGTTTATCTCTCCCACGGCATCATTATAGTTTGAGTCAGGCCAGAGGATAGGCGTTCCCGGATTCACATCTCCGATGGTGACCTTGGACGTTATCCACCCGCTGACAACAGCGAGAACAAGCGTAGATATGCAAATCGCAGCCGCCGTCCTTCCGTAGCCGAGGCTCGCCACTCCTCCCATGGCCCTTGATATGAAACTCTTCTCCGGGTTAAGGAGCACTGTAATATTCTTTGGTGCCCTGAAGTATGACAGCACCAGCGGCGTCAGCACAATACCATTGAGCACTGTGCTTATAGCCCAAAATGAGCAAATGTAGGCAACCTTCGCCATGATGGGCATGGGAGCGATTGCAATGAGCAAAATACCAAGTGCGTCTGTTGTAATACCCAGGACTCCGGGAACCAGCATGGAACTGGCACAGTCTATCGCCGCCTGCTTGGTGTCGCGAGATTCACCATAACACTCAAAATAGCGTTCCGTCAGCTGCACTGAGTGGCATAAGGCCCGAGCAGCGAGCAACAACGGTATGACTAGTGTCAGCGGCTCCAGATTGAATCCGAGCAGACCTCCGAATCCGAGACCCCAAATCGTACCTACAGTCATCGCCAGAGTCGGAACAAGCACACCTACAAGGTTCCGAAAATAGAGATACAGCAGGCCCACGAGGGTGAGAAGGCTGATTCCGAAAATAGAGAAGGTTTCCTTCTGATAGCTGTAAACCCATCCATTCAAAACTGGCTCACCAGCAATAAACAACTCGTGATTGTTGTCGCTGACCTTTTGCTTCAGATTTTGTATCTCCGCGAACAGCTTTCGAGGGTCAACAAGCCGTGGTATGAAGCTTGCTGAAAATAACAGCGAGGTCTCATCGCGTGAAATCCAAACCGGATATACGGATCCTGTTCTATGCACGGTCGCTCTTAACTCGTCCATTTCTTGTTGCGTAGCAGGCACAGCATCCATGAAATTCTCGGTGAGAATTGCATCTGCTTCCACTCTCGTCTTCTTTATCTTTCGGGATGCTATAGAGTATACCTGGTTATGATTAACTCCGGTGATCATATCGAGATCGTCGGTAATCTGCTGAGCTTTTGTCAGCGTTTCCTGATTATAGATATCCCCCTTTTTAACTTTGAGCATCACGAGTACCTTATAAGGAGCCCCGAGCTGATCCTCATACTTCAGGTGTGTCTGCATATACTCGTGATTCTTGGGCAGTAGATCATCGAACCTGGTCTCTACCTTCATGTTAACAACTTTTACACCAAAAAAAATCGTAATGAGAAAAATGACCGCCAGAACCACAAAACGATGATTTACCAACCACCTGCTTAGTTTTCTGATCATGTACGCACCCTCACTTTTCAACTAACGCATTGGGAACCAAAATCCTCCTGATGAGGCCGCTTCCACTCAGGATTATCTCCACAGGAGCACTATTGCTCACGACAGTAATATCACTGAAGCTCGGATACGGCGGCGGAATGGAAAGATCTACTTGTGTCCACGACCCACCTCCGGTGTCGGTCTTGAGAATGGTCGCTTGATCACCAACCACGAATCCGTCCGCCCCTTTAAACCAGATATCATGAAGGCTGGCCTTGACTGGATGGTCCACAGGGTTCCAGGACCTGCCGCCATCACCTGTGCGAAGAAGGAGTCCGTTCTGGCCTGCGGCCCACCCGTGAGTTGAATCAGTGAAGAGGATCGAAAACAGGGGAGGAACATTGCCGGCACGAAGCAGCTCCCAGCTCTCTCCTCCATTTGCCGTATAGAGCACAACACCGTAATCTCCCGCTATCCACCCATGCAATGGGTCGATGAAGAAGATACTGTATAGGTTAGGAGCAATTGCTCCGATTTCAAGGAGACTTCCCGGCAATACTGAGAGCCAGTCCAGATCAACCGGTCCCCAGCTGTTCCCGCCGTCGTCTGTTCTTAAGATGGTTCCTCCTGAGCCTGCGATGATCCCGCAGGTGCCGTCGGGAAAAAGAATATCCATAAAAGAAGCATCATTACTGATGAGCTGACGAACCCAGGTATTCCCTCCATCCTGAGAACGAAAAACGTGCCCCTTCTGGCCGACGATCCAGCCTTCCTTTTCCCCAAGCACTACAGCATTGAGCCCATAAAATGTACCCGAATTGATCTTCGCCCACGTCACGCCACCGTCAGCAGTCCGGATGATCAGCCCCTTGTTGCCTACTGCAATGCCGGTTTTCGCATCAACGAAGTCAGTGTCAAAAATGAAATCCCTCCGGGTAATAGTGTATGCCGGGTCAGAAGCACCATACGATTCCTTTATCAGAAAAGCGGCGAAAAGAACGGCTGCTGATATCAAAACCAATCTCAATATTCCGAACCCCTCTCTTGACACAATCTTGGATTGCACGTGCGTTCCTCCTGTATAAAATAATTTTGCACATACGAATGCTGCATTATCAGTCTCTCTGCAGATTATGCTGATGTTTCTTCCTTTAGAGTGCCAAGTATGAAACAGCTCCTCCACAGTAATTCTCCTGAAGCCGCCACCACAGCGTTACTCTCACGCATGCTTGAAAAGTTACTCCTTTGAAGAGCATCTCTCTTTCAAGGCACACGCGGTGAGGCGCTTTCATTGAGAATATTCCTATGGACGAATTCGATTTTGTATTTTAGGGGCTACACAAATCACCGAAAGGCAGGAAAAAGAAACGAGTTGTCTGAAGGGTTGAGGTATTCTTGCTGGATGTGGCCGGCATGGAATTGATCGGACTAAATGCCAATTCTCTCACCAAGGAATTCATACAAGCCTCCTCGAATAAAAAGTCTCCTCAATACATCTCTGGATCAATCTTAAAAAAGAAGAAAACAAATTTCAAGCGCTCAGGATGCCATTTTTATGCCTGCATTATGCCAGGAAAAAACTGGCAGAAAACGAGGAGCGAGGATGGATAACAGTAAGGCTAATTACGTCACGTGTGCTGTCCCTGGAATCTCTCTTGAATTACCTGCTATTCTTCAAACTCATAAGCACCACGATCCCAGGCAGCGCCTTGCGGCCGGCTAACAGAATTGATGCTGAAATCATATCCTGTCGGCAGCGAAGTACCGGAATTCACTGCCGGAGAAGTGCTGCTGAGCTGAAATCCATCAGTATTCGGACGACAATCTATCGCATATGTCCCTATAAAATAGGAAGGAGGCAAGCTGGTATCCTGGAAACCCGGATCAGATCCGGATCCCGTAGCTTCCCAGCTTGTAATGGTTGCCGTTGTATAGGTGTTGCCTCCATCTTGTACTACCGGAGAAGCATCACTATGATAGTAGGTGTTGTTGACATGGCTTGTTAATCGATTCCTCGTTTCACTATGAAAAGCAAACCTATTCGACAGCGGTGAAAGAATATTGTTCGTAAGCTCGAAGGGACTAAGGGTAGCGGAGGAAGCACTAACGACGATTTCGCCCGTACCGGAACTCCCGTTTTCGAAGCACGTATTATTGTAAATCCTTACTGCAACTGTCCCTCCCAACGTAGACTGGAGGTGTACTGCATCTGAGTTATTGTTCACGATCAAATTACCATAAATATCAATATAAGAGGTTGTGCTTGAATCATTAATACCTCGAACAACAATTCCTTTATTGAGATTATCATTAATAAGATTGTACCGAAGCCACATAAAATTCGGAGCCGTAGTATCCGCATCTGCTTCAACCACCAGAGCATGGCCAGCATCATCATCTCTCATACCATGAACAGCGTTATATTCAACCAAGACATTTTGCACATTGTTCTTGATCTTTATACCATTACCTCCAGTGGAAACACCGCATCCGACATTGGAAATTTCATTATCACCAATATACACTCCGCTTATGTATGACGCACCTCCGCGATACTCCTCATAAACAATAATCCCGTTGGAGGACATATCATAAATTTGGCAATGGTAAATAACGACATTCCCCACATTATTGCCGTTACCAGCGCCAATCACAATCCCCTGACCGCCATTAGCCACCGTAGAACTGTTATGAATGACAACATTTATAATGCATTTTGTCGCACCGACAAGATTGCTATCGCTTGGACGGTTAATCGCTATACCACTGCCATTGTAACCATTACAGTCAATCTCAAAATTCGCAAATATCGTTCCATGAACAGCATCATCCCACGCCATGCGCACCACCGGGTTATCACGCTGCGTTGCACCATTTAGGGTGTAAGAATTGAGATCACCTGAAAGCTGAAGTTTTGCGAGAGTTCCTGTACCCCACCATCCAGATCCATCATACACGACACCACCAGTAAGGTTAAGATACTCGTCGTATCCCGCTCCACCAGTCCAGGTGTCATCACCGTTAAAACAAACGATATCACCTGCTGCAAGTGAGCCCGATCCTGTATAGCCTACCATACCCGGACAGTGAGCCCATGCTGCAGCCGGACTTTTACCATCGTTAGAATCATTTCCAATACTCGAAGAAACAAAATATATTTCTGCTCCCGCTTCGCTCCCCACAAAGCAAATAAACAAAAAAACTGATATCAGTTCTACACATGACAACAGTTTGGTTCTCACGACGGCTCCTTTCTTTTTAAGACGCACAGACAAGGCGTTCCGGAAAACAGGGTCAACTATGCGTATATTGTTCTCCAGTTCGTCCCCGGACGATATAGGGTGAAGCGTGCATTGTGTAAAAAATCCCGTAGTATTTTACCGACCCAGTCTCCAAGACTTGTGTGATCATTCGCTGAGTTCTGGGGCTTGTTCATATCTTCTCCAGTGCCCTGATGTGCCATATGTCCGACCTGCCGGCCGCCCGATGCTCGACAGTGCGACCACGGAATGGCTGCATCCTGCCCTAATCCACCAAGGCCGCCATGATCTGCACTGCCCCACGAGGGATTCCCTGTTGCTTTCTTGCAGGCAGGATCTCTCCTTTGGAAAGAGGCGCGTCCGGTAGTATCTGGTTCAGAGGTTCGACAGGAGATGGACACAGCGGGGCAAAGTTCAAGAATATCTGGTTCAGATCTCTGCCAGCGTACATGACACGCGGGCAATACGTTCGAGCGTAAGCATCGAGCCCTTGTTCATGTGGGATGGCGCAGAGAAGGGTGTGAAGCGATGGGCTGCGTCTTCTTCAGGCAAAACAGCCCCTCCCGTGCCTGGCACGGATTCGCTACCACCTAATCACCTGAAAAACGGTAGGTTGGATGGCGTGACGATAGTACTGAGGTTGAGTAAATGTACAGGAAGAGCAAATCGGGGGAAGCGGGAATTCTTGCCGAGTGCTGCGATTGCACATGCTGCTCAGGCGCGAGTCTGCTTCACTGCCCGGATTTCATTCTCCGGCCTCGGGAGCAGGTCGGTCGGTACTTTTCTTGATAACGACCTTTTTGTCTTCTTTTTTCTTCTCCCACTGCAGCCGCAGTGCTTTCTCTTTTTCGCGCAGTTGCTCGCGTCTTCGTTTTCGCCGTCGATCCAGTTCTTTGTTGCGTTCTCGCTTTGGCATTGTATTCACCGAATAAATGTTAACTCAGGTACTCAAAAGCGCGTCTCCTGAGCAGGAGACAAGCCTGAAAATTGACATCCAGGCTTACTTTCTGCGCTGATGCCGTGTCCGGGCCAGGAGTTTTCTATGCTTGTGCTTGCGCATCTTCTTTCGACGCTTTTTAATTACACTTCCCATAGTTGTACCGCACTTGCCTTGTGAAATTGATATTCAGAGTATTCGTCGCCG
>JAGOGO010000001.1 GCA_017996625.1 Deltaproteobacteria bacterium
CCCAGCTCTTATCCAACACCACGTTGCGGCCCTTCGGCCCTAAGGTCACCTTCACCGCGTTGGCCAGCGTGTTTGCCCCTTTCAGCATCAGGCTGCGTACGTCCTGATCAAATTTTACCTCTTTTGCCATGGATTATTACCTCCTTGTTTGCGTCACATCACGTGCACGCCGAGTTATCGTGTTTATTCAATAATTCCCAGGACATCGTCTTCACGCATGATCAGATGTTCTTCACCATCAATCTTGATCTCCGTGCCCGCATATTTGCTGAAAAGAATCCGGCTCCCTTCTTTTACGGTCAGGGCGATCTTTTTCCCGTCATTAGCTACTTTTCCTGGCCCTGCTGCAGTCACAATGCCTTCCTGAGGTTTTTCTTTTGCTGAATCAGGAATGATAATCCCCCCCTTTGTTTTCTCTTCGGCTTCGACACGCTTCACAATAATTCGATCCTGCAATGGTCTGATTTTCATGGGTTCGCACACCTCCTCGGTTATGAATTAACAGCGATAATGGATTATAGTCTGACAACTTTGTCAGCACTCCCGGAAGAGGAGTGCTAAAATTTACTAGTCTACCTGATTCTGATTATAGTTCAAGAGAATTTTTCCGGTTGTCCGATTGAGCAAAGGAAACAGTTTCCTCGGGTGGGTTTCGGACGCATGATCAAATTGTGCAAGGAGCAAAAACTTGACAGGCCTCGGAGAGTGTGGTACCAACGATATCAATACCTTGTAAGCAGCCTTGGCTCTTGCTGGTAGAAAAGCTTTGTCAGTTTACACATCGTGAATTTTGCTCACTCGAATCCTCAAACTCCTAACGGCATCGTAAAATAGCCCTCTTGCAGCGGGGGCTACCGGGCTGTAAGTCCCGCTCGGATCCCGCTTACAGCGGGATTCAGTTTTTCAGGCCCCGCCGCAGGCGGAACGTGCAGCTGGAGTTCTTTACTGTGTCGTATGATGTTTGACCTTTTAAGAGTTCATCAAACTTTTTATCCCGAAACCTCATACTTTATGCCTGATTTCGTGCCGTCGACTTTCCAATGAACGGACATAAGGTGGCGGTGAAGGGACAGCCTGACCTCTGGTACCGGAACACCTGTAGTATCCGGCATTCTGTTGGAATGGCGAGAGGATACCGTATGGATACTCCACAGTTATCGAAAACCTACGATCCACAACAGGTCGAACAGACCTGGTATTCTTTTTGGGAAGCCCAGGGCTTTTTTCATGCTGATGAGAATGATACCCGTGATGCATTTTGTATTGTTATTCCGCCTCCCAATGTCACCGGGTCACTGCATATGGGACATGCGCTGAACAATACTCTCCAGGATATTCTCGTGCGATATCGACGCATGGATGACAAAAATGCATTGTGGATTCCTGGCACTGATCATGCGGGCATTGCTACTCAGTACGTGGTTGAAAAGGAACTCGCGCAGGAAAAGAAAACCCGGAAGGGCCTCGGAAGAGAAAAATTCATCGAACGGATCTGGCAGTGGCGGCGGCAGCACGGCGGGATCATAATCGACCAGCTCAGGCGCTTAGGCGCCTCCTGTGACTGGGACCGGGAGCGATTCACGCTGGATGAGGGTTTGAGTAAAGCAGTCCGGGAAGCATTTGTCAGCCTTTTTGAGGACGATCTGATTTATCGAGGAGATTACATTATTAGCTGGTGCCCCCGTTGTCACACGGCACTCTCAGACCTGGAAGTAGATTATCAAGAGACCCAAGGAAACCTCTATTTTATTCATTATCCTCTAACGAAGGGAAAAAAGAGCATTGTCGTTGCTACGACACGACCCGAAACCATGCTGGGCGATACGGCAGTGGCAGTAAACCCTGAAGACGAGCGATATCGGGATATGATCGGTAAAGAGGTCATCCTGCCCCTGACGGATCGCGTTATTCCTGTTATCGCTGATGAGTATGTTGATCGCAGCTTCGGTACCGGCGCCTTGAAGATCACTCCTGCTCATGATGCAAGTGATTTTGAGATTGGTGCCCGGCATAATCTTCCCAGCATCAAAGTCATCGATGATAATGGCAAGATGAATGAAAATGCCGGACGCTATCGAGACCTGGATAGGATTGCCTGCCGTGAAAGAGTCATTGAAGATCTGAAAAACCAAAAGCTTTTGAAAAAGGTCGAAAAATATGCGCACAATGTGGGTCATTGTTACCGCTGCAATGAAGTGGTCGAACCAACTATTTCCAAACAGTGGTTTCTCCGGGTAGGACCGCTCGCCAAGCCGGCGCTGGATGCAGTACGTCAAGGGAAAACGCGTATCATCCCTTCGGCCTGGGAAAAGACGTATTACGAGTGGATGGAAAATATTCGTGACTGGTGCATTTCCCGGCAGATCTGGTGGGGGCACCGGATTCCGGCTTGGTACTGTAGAACCTGCGGGGAGCTTCTCGTAGCGCGGGAAGATCCGCAGATCTGCAAGAGTTGCGGCAGCAGCGATCTTTTCCAAGAGTCTGATGTCCTTGATACCTGGTTCAGCTCATCACTGTGGCCTTTTTCCACCTTGGGGTGGCCGATCCGTACCAAAGAACTGGAACGATTCTATCCTACATCAGTGCTTGTCACGGGGTTCGATATTCTTTTTTTCTGGGTCGCCCGTATGATGATGATGGGGCTCAAGTTTATGGGCGATGTTCCTTTCCGCGATGTGTATATCCACGCTCTTGTCCGCGACTCCAAGGGACAGAAGATGAGCAAGTCGCTGGGGAATGTCATTGACCCGCTGGTTATGATCGACAAGTATGGTGCCGATGCATTTCGCTTCACGCTGGCTGCCCTGGCTGCGCAAGGAAGGGACATCAAGCTTTCTGAAGACATCATTGCCGGCTACCAGCATTTCGCCAACAAACTCTGGAACGCTTCCCGATTCGTATTGCTTAATTTGGATGACTACGATCCTGATCGGGTTCCGCCCTACAGTGCGTATCCTTTGGCTGCCCAATGGATTCTTAGTCGCGCTAACCGCCTTATCAAGACCGTGCGCGCTGCGTTGGACAGCTTCAAATTTAATGAGGCCGCCTCCGCACTGTATCAGTTTACCTGGCATGAATTCTGTGATTGGTATGTCGAACTCAGTAAAGTGGACCTCGGGGTCCCAGGAACTGACGAGACAACGCGCCGAGCTACGCAGTGTGTGCTGGTGGATGTGCTCAACATTCTCCTTAAGCTTCTGCATCCGTTCATGCCTTTTGTTACTGAAGAGATTTGGCAGAAGCTGCCAGGAAATCAGGGCAGCATCATGATTTCTGAGTTTCCCAAGGTGGACAGCAAGTTTCTCAATACCAAAGCTGAAGAAGATCTCGATCTTGTGAAGGAGATTATTTATAATATTAGAAACATCCGAGGAGAAATGAATATTCCCCCTTCCCAGAAGGCGGATGTGATCCTCGTGTGCAGCAGCAGTCAAGGCACGCAGCTTGCTAGACAGCAGCGGTATCTTATTCCATTGGCTTTTCTGAAGAGCCTTGCCTTTTTGTCAGGAAAAGAACGGCCAAAGGCAGCGGCTACTGCAATTATCAAGGGGGTGGAAATCTACATTCCCTTGGCAGGCTTGATCAATTTCGGCGAAGAAGAAAGCCGTATTAAGAAAGAAATCGCTAAGGTAGAGAAAGATCTCTTGTTTGTCAGCAAGAAACTATCTAATGAGGATTTTCTTCTCAAGGCTCCCCAGGACATTGTGGAAAAAGAGCGACAGCGTCGCCAGGAACTCATTGATAAACAGAACAAACTGAACACCGGTCTGAATCGTCTGATCTCTTTACGGGATGAACGGTAATGATTGATAGCACTGATGCACTCATTAGTCTTGCCCTATGGGAGGATATCGGCCATCGAGACGTAACGACCGACATTCTTATTGATGAATGCGCCATCGGCAGCGCTACGATCCTAGCCAAGGAGAACTTTCTGCTTGCCGGGCTCGAGGTTTTCACTCGGGTTTTTTACCACGTCGACAAACGGGTTGCGGTGCAGGCGATACTTCAGGACGGTGATGAAGTTGCCGCCGGGTCAACTGTCGCTCGAGTGACAGGACCGGTGCGGGCACTGCTCAGTGGAGAACGTACCGCACTCAATTTTTTGCAGAGACTTTCCGGGGTAGCTACGTTAGTTCGTCAGGTGACCGACAGTGTTCGGCAGTATCCGGCTCGTATTGTGGATACTCGCAAGACCACCCCTGGCTGGCGACAGCTTGAAAAGGATGCCGTTCGAATCGGAGGAGCGCGCAACCATCGTTGCGGGCTCTACGATGGAGTTCTCATTAAGGATAATCACATCCGGGCTGCAGGTGACATCACCACGGCAGTATCGCGGGCACGTGAACAGGCCCCTTTTACTCTGAAGATAGAAGTCGAGGTTGAAAGCCTTGCACAGCTTGAAGAGGCGCTGGCCAGCCGGGCTGATATCATCATGCTGGACAATATGAGTCTCGATGACATGCGAGAAGCTGTAAAACGGGTAAACGGCCGCGCAATTATTGAAGCGTCTGGCGGCATAACGCCGGAAAACGTGGAAGACGTGGCCCGCACCGGTGTGGATGTGATTTCTATGGGAATGCTCACCAGCGCTCCCCGGGCAGTTGACATCAGTATGGAACTGGATTAACGGCCGGCTCATAGCGAATCAATCTCATTCAGCAAAGCAGGTATAGTATGCTTCTTGCAATTGATATCGGAAATACCAACATTGTTATGGGTGTGTTTTCGGAAGAGACGCTTGTCAATGACTGGCGGATCGTTACTGCGCCGAGCAAGACAGAAGACGAATACGGAATTATAGTATATAACCTTTATCGCTCAGCAAACCTTGACCTGAAGCAGACAGACGGGATAATTATATCGAGCGTTGTTCCGCCGATCATGAACACAATGGAGCGGCTCTGTGCCAGGTATTTTCATATTAACCCGCTGATTGTAGGCCCGGGGCTCAAGACCGGTATGCCGATTCGCTACGATAATCCTCATGAAGTAGGAGCCGATCGAATCGTTAATGCGGTAGCTGCATACGATGCGTTCAAGAGCAGCCTTATTGTGGTGGATTTCGGGACCGCCACCACCTTTGATTGTGTTTCTCCTCAGGGCGAATACATGGGCGGTGCGATCGCTCCCGGAATTGGGATTTCCAGTGAGGCTCTCTTTAAAGCTGCTTCCAAGCTTCCACGGATCGAGCTGGTGAAGCCTGAATCGATTATTGGAAAGAACACGGTGACCAGTTTGCAGGCTGGAATCGTGTATGGTTACATTGCCATGGTGGATGGCATTGTGGAAAAAATCAAGAAACAGGTGAAAACAAATCCCAAGGTCGTTGCCACTGGAGGACTAGCCACCTTTATTGCCGCAGAGTCCAAGTGCATCGATGAAGTCGATCCAATGCTCACGTTGAAGGGTCTTCGGATCATTTACGAAAAGAATGTTAAGTATCGGGTTTAACGCCCGGATTGGGAGCAGTTGTTGAAATCGCGATTTGCGATTCGATACTGACGATATCAGAATGCAATTCTGAGCGTTTTTGTGGGATCATCACTGTTTGCGGTTGGATTGTTGCGAATTCGTCACCTTTCATCAAGCGAGGGCAACCGTGAAGCTCACACCCTTAGACATTCAGCAGCAGCGATTTTCGGTTAAGTTCAGGGGCTATGATATTCAGGAGGTGGATTCGTTTCTTGAGACAGTGGCTTCGGATGTTGAAGAGTATACTCAGAAGATCGATCGGCTCAATGAAGAAGTAGAACGAAAAAACGAGCGGATCTGGGAATATCAGAACATGGAAAAGACTCTCAAAGAAACCCTGATGATGGCCCAGACGACTTCGGAGGAAGTAAAGAAAAATGCCCAGCGGGCTGCTGATGATATGAGGCAGCATGCCCAGCGGGAGACGGAAACCATGCTCGCCGAAGCAAAACAGCAGTCAGCGAAAATAATGGAAGAGACCAATCTGCATCTGGCAAAGGTGCTTGCTGAGATCAGCGATCTTAAGGGAAAGAAAATTGTTATGGAGCAAGAGCTTCGAGCTTTTTTGGAGAAGCACCTCAGGCTCCTGGAAGAGACGGAGCGGACCAGCAGGACCGGTGAGTGACCTGTCGGATAGTGAAAAGTGAAGAGTGAAAAAAGTTCACCGTTGACCGAAAAACCAAAGGCTGGAGACGATCCCTTGTCGTCGACAAAAAAGATCTAATCCAGTCGGTCAACGGACAACGGTGAACAGTGAACGTACCCGTCACTTTTCCTTCCTACTCCTTACTGCTTTATGCGTCCCTGCGCGAGAAAGAGTAGAGGTAATCGGGTGTCGGCCCTTACTCGACAAACAGGTACCGCAATGATTCAGGTGCGTGAAGACAAGACCGGCATCCTTTTTTGGATTACAGTAAAACCCCGGTCGAAGAAAAACGGTGTTATTATTGCCCACGATGATACCGTTATCGTGCAGGTTACTGCAGCACCGGTAGAAGGAAAAGCGAATGAAGCGTGCTGTAAGGTCTTGGCCCAGGTGTTGGGAATAAGCAAGTCAAGCATTTCCATTCGTACCGGCGAGACCTCAACAAAGAAACTGGTTCATTGCCGGAACATCTTTGCTGAGGAAGTCCGGTTGCGGCTCGATAGCAAAAAGTAAGAAGTTAAAAGTAAGAAGTAAAGAATATAGCGTAAGAAGTCATCAGACGATGAGCCATTTTCTATCCATTAACTCCTCACTTTTCACTCCTTACTTCTTACTGTTAAGTGATTCATGCCCGAGCTTCCAGAAGTCGAAACGATTAAGAGGGACCTAGCACCGCAGGTGGCGGGGAAAACGATTACCGCGGTAGAATTCCCTCCCGATCCTCGTTGCCGAATCCTGCGACGATTCTGCGCCTCGAAGGCCCTTTTTCAGAAGGAGCTTCAAGGCGTCCAAATCCTAAGTCTGCGGCGACGAGCAAAGTACCTCGTTTTCGATCTTATTCCAGCCGGCAGTCTGATTATGCATCTCGGCATGTCCGGTCAGATTCTCTTGCGTCCCTCAGGTACACCGCCCGATCCTTATGTTCGCGCCATCGTATATCTCGATGATGAACACGAGATCCGGTTTTCCGACCCTCGCAAATTCGGCGAAATTCTCTTTTCACGTCCTCCACAGTGGAATCCGCCGGTGAATTTGGATTCCTTGGGGCCGGAGCCTTTGGAAGGCGAATGCACCATTTCTTATCTGACTGCAGTCCTAAAAAAATCTCACCGACCGATCAAAACAGTTCTTATGGATCAGCAGATCATTGCTGGAATCGGAAACATATATAGCGACGAATCCTTATTTGCGGCGGCACTGCATCCCTGTCGTGAGGCGTGCTCACTGAGCCGAGAGGAGATTGCCCGGCTTCATCGAGCCCTACGTCATATTCTGCGCAAGGCGATCAAATACCGGGGTACTACTGCGCGAGACCAGCGTTATCGCGACGGTCTCGGCAGGGCCGGAGAATTTCAGAACAGTCTTCAGGTATACCAGCGTTTCGGCCAGAAATGCCGAAGATGTAGTGCACAAATAACAGCTCTTCGGATTGCCGGAAGAACCGCCTCGTTCTGCCCAAGGTGCCAGAAGTAGTGATAATTCCTCTAATTGCTATTACTACTATCCTGTGATAGATTTAAACGATGGAAAATCGAATCATCAGGGTCCTCACCTGTCTACAGACTATGAAGAGTGATTTCGTGCCGGCAGGGAATATGGACTCATGGTGAGTACTTCACATGAAGTACTGTGATATCTGTTGTCAGATCTCAGAACCTATCTCTTGCGGGGAGACGATATGCATGAGCAAGATTATAGAAATCGAAGACCGCATTGAGTCGGAAAAACGCAAAAAAACTATAGCAGAAAAAAGACGGGCCATTGCTCCCTTGATTCATTTTCTACAGTGTTCATGCTGCAGAATGAAGTGTTGGCGTTGCGGTTCACAAGTAGAGCTGGCATCTCCGGGCGTGTCATCACCTGACATTCCGTTCAGCTTCTGTCCCACGTGTCGAGAAGAGTTTTTGGAGTACCAACGTTCCCAGCAGGAGCCGCTGCAGACAACAACTCCTTGGCACAATCCTGAATGGGAAGCCATGTGGGAAAAATGGATCGAGTATCAGGACGCGGTACGCACGTTTCATCGCTCTCAGGAGGTCCGGGACCTTTTTGCTGACTTGCGATGTTAATGCATTCCACCTTGCTCCATTTACAGGTGTAATTGGGCAACAAAAGACCTGAACCAGTTTAATAGTGACCGCAAGGAGCAGCAGACGGTATTGCTCGTCGAACCTCTGCCAGCTTAATGCATACTGTAACTCGATCTGCCAAGCACTTAATATCTTTTGTATATTGGAAAAAGGTGCGGTCAAATATCACTTCGGCCTGCCGATGCCTTTTCGGAGTGATGAAAACCGTTTGTTTGCTCTCTTAACGAATTTTTCACCATGCGCGTATCATGCAAGCTCATGATCCTGGAGAGAAAGCGCTTCTATGGAAAAGGTCTTCATTTACAACGATCTCCTCGGCTTAAAGGGCACGTCCGGCATTCTTCATGAGGTAAACAGCAAAGGATATTACGTGACCGTTATCAGGATCAAGGAAAAGCGCCACCGGGTTCTGCTTCCGGTTCAGTCCACTGTAATCATTTACAGCGAACCGATCGTGGAAGTCGAGAATGCTCTCGATCTTGAATAGAACGATGCTAGTCTGGAGCTGATCCTGGCGGTATGCGAGGCTCTCTGTGCCGGCGCATCTGAGCTGTTTCTCGCTCACGACGTTTGTGGAAGATAACTATGGTGAAACAGAAGGTTGTCGAAGCGCTTGTAATTCTACTTGTTTCTGCAGTGCTTGCCATTTTTGCCAATGAACTGAGGTCTGACAGTCTTCCAGTGATTCGGGAAAAGGTTGCTACGTCTGCTGGCAATGATACGGCTATGGCGCCGACGATTTCGCTGGAGGCGTTTCTCGAAGTTAGCAAACACCCTGGAGTACTGATTCTCGACGTCCGGGCTGAAGAGGATTTTCAGGAAGCCCATATTCCCGGGGCACAGAGTCTTCCGTCAGAAAGTTCGGAAGAACAGACTGCTTCGGTTCTGCTCGACGTGGGGTATGATCAGGAAATAGTGGTTTACTGCTCTGGCAGCGACTGCGAAGCAGCCGAGGATGTTGCCGTCTCACTTTGTGATCGTGGATATAGCGCGGTACGAGTGTTTTCCGGCGGGTGGGAAGAATGGATCAACAGCAATCTTCCCATCGAATCTGAAGTGGAATAACAGGCGGCAGCTGCAACAAACGAGCATGGAGCACGGAGCAGTGGAGCAGTGGAGCAAAGAGCAATCAATTGAGAATCAAGATCGACGTAGGGATGCTTTTTTGAGCACCGTAAGTACGTTTGCCAAGAAGATTTTCACCCATCCCATTACCGCTGTGGTCGGAAGGCTGGTGCTTGGCAGTATCTTTGTGTATGCCGGCTGGGACAAGATTAATGATCCAGAAGCCTTTGCCGAGGCAATACACAACTATCGCATTCTGCCTGTAGCATCGATTAATCTCGTTGCCATTGTGCTTCCTTGGATAGAGCTGGTTTGCGGAGCACTACTCGTGGCAGGAGTGTTTACCGGTGGAAGCAGTTTGCTCATAGCGGCGCTTCTCGGGAGTTTTCTGCTTGCTCTGATATCAGCGTTGGTTCGAGGGCTTGATATCAGCTGTGGCTGCTTCTCCGGCCGGAGCAAAGATCCTATCACCATCTGGTACTTGCTGCGAGATGGGACGCTTCTTTTGTTTTCCCTGCAGATCCTATTTTTTGATCAATGCCGGTATAGCCTTGCTCGACTGCGAAAGAAGCGCTCGGCAGTCTGAATTATGCTGCACCGGCACTATCTTGAAGGCGTTTTGATACTTCTTGTAACAGTTCCATAACCTGTTGCGAGACTTCCAGCGCCAGAGAGCCAGTGCCGCAGCTGGGGGTGATTAACGACTGCCGAAGAATCATCTCTCTGGCGATACCCTTTTTCGCAAGTTCATCCACGTACGTATTCCATCGTTGTACGAGCGAAGCGGCTGTTTCTTTCCTCACATCATCAGGATTCGCAGTGGGAACCAGCCCCCAGGCGAGAACGTTGCCCTGAGCGAGGAACTCCTTAATTGCATCAGCATAGAGAATGAGCTTCCCGAAGAAGCTGTATGCATCAAAGTTGAGGATATCACACCCACTTCGCATAAGCATTGCCCAGTCAGTATTCTCACAGCAGTGAATACCAGCTAATCCTCCGTCAGCATGAATGACCTCGATGATTTCTAAAAGATCGTTTTTTACATCATCCTCCGAAATGCCCAGAAATGCGGTTGATCCATAGGCAGCCAGGCTGGGTTCATCAATGAAAATAATGACGGGGACTCCTAGAAATCGAAACTGATGGATCTGCCAGCGCGCCTTGAGAGCAAGCGTTTTTACCACTACTTCACGCAGCCGGTTATCGTAATAGGCACTCCTCCCGTCCTGATCCTTGAGGGAGGTACCTAACGACACCGGACCGCTGATTTGACCTTTTACGGCGGTCAGAGGAGCTGCCTTCTGCTTCAGTACTTCGAGCAGAGCGGGAATGCCCTGGGAGCAGGCGGCCGATATGCCGAAGCGGCTGTTGAATGGCAGGGTTTCCAACTCCAGAGCTTGAAGATAGTCTTCATAAAATCCCAGCAGTTCGGAATCAAAGCCAGGTGACCGTGTGTCAAAAAACAACTTTTCATTTTGATATACCAGGCCAGGTATGCCTTCATTATACTGAGAGGTCATCCCTTCCTCTGGAAAGGCCGGTAGCTGAGGCCAAACGGGGATGCGAGGAATGGTCTTCATGATAAGTCGAACGGCATCGCCAGCATTCCGGTGAGGAAAGCTGCCGATGGCAGTAGCTTCGCAGCAGGCAGGAATATTCATGACTTTTACTCCACAGTTACGCTTTTTGCCAGGTTTCGTGGCTGGTCGACATCAGTACCTCGAAGGACTGCTACATGATAGGCAAAGAGCTGTAAAGGAATCGTGAGCAAAACCGGAGTGAGATAGAGATTGTTTGCCGGTACCGTAACGAGGTCATCTACCTTCATTTTGAGATGAGCATCCTGAAAGGACGTGATCGCAATTACTTTACCTTCTCGAGCTCTTATCTCCTCAATGTTGCCCAACATTTTTTCATAGGTGCTGTTGTGACTCAGCAAGACGACAGACGGAGTCCGCTCATCGATGAGAGCAATAGGTCCATGTTTCATTTCTCCGGCCGGGTAGCCTTCAGCATGAATATAGGATATTTCTTTAAGCTTTAGAGCTCCTTCCAGGGCGATAGGATAGTTGATTCCTCTCCCGAGAAAGAGAAAATCGTGGTATGGCACATAGTGTTTGGCAATCTCTCTGATCTTGCGTTCTTGCTGCAGAACATGTTCAGCTTGTACTGGCAGTTTGATAAGGTCATCGATAAGCTTTCCAGCAGCTTCGGCAGAGAGCGTTTTTCGCGCCAGTCCCCAGTATAAGGCGAACAGATAGAGAACGACAAGCTGGGTGGTAAAAGCCTTGGTTGAAGCAACACCGATTTCCGGCCCGGCACGCGTATAGAGAACATCATCGGATTCTCGTGCCACGCTTGAATCAATGACATTACAGATCGAAACAATCCGGGCTCCTTTTTTCTTGGCTTCGCGTAAGGCGGCCAAGGTATCGGCAGTCTCCCCTGACTGCGAGATACAGATCATGAGCGTTCGATCATTAACCAGTGGATTTCGGTATCGGAATTCCGAACCGAGATCGACATCAACAGGAGTACCGCAGAGATCCTCGATCATATATTTTCCTGCCAAGCCGGCATGCCAGGAAGTTCCGCACGCCACAATGCCCAGCCGCTCGACCCGCTCAACGACTTCGGAAGGGAGACGAATCTGCTCAGCCACAGCTGCGACACTATTTCCGTCAACTCTCCCGCGGATCGTATCGGTGATAGCCCGCGGTTGCTCAAAGATTTCCTTGAGCATGAAGTGCTTATAGCCTTCTTTCTCAGCCATGATGGGATCCCAGGAAATGATCTTGGGCTCTCGGCTGACCACTTCACCATCCAGCTTCATCAGGACTGGCAACTGCTTGTTTGATAAAACAGCCAGTTCACCATCCTCCAGAAAAATCATGGTACGGGTGTAACTCAAGATAGCCGGAATATCAGAGGCTGCGAAATACTCACCCTCTCCCAGGCCGACGATCATCGGGCTTTCTTTGCGGCCGGTGATCAGCTGGTCCGGACAGCCTTCGCATATTACTGCTACAGCAAAAGAGCCCTTCAGGGTGCGAAGAGCATTCCTTGTTGCAGTCGTAAAGTCATTGTTGTCGTTGAGCTCCTGTTCGATCAGGTGGGCAATGACTTCAGTATCGGTTTCAGAGGAGAAAACATGTCCTTTTCTTTCCAGCTTCTCTTTCAGGGTCACATAATTTTCAATAATCCCGTTATGCACCACCGCTATGGATCCATAGACGTGCGGATGCGCGTTGCGCTCTGATGGGCGGCCGTGCGTAGCCCAGCGCGTGTGTCCGATGCCAATGGATCCATCGATGCTGCTGGCACTGGTCAGTTTTTCCTCCAGGACGCGAATTTTCCCTTCGGTGCGCACGACGGAGATTTTGTCTTCACAGAACGAGGCAATGCCAGCAGAATCGTATCCCCGGTATTCGAGTCTCCGCAGTCCTTCCAGCAGTATCTCCTGAACCCGGCGGTTGCCTACGTATCCCACGATACCGCACATTATCGCTTCCCCTTTCGTCCCTTCAATATGGTTGCCATGCTATCCAGGTTGATTTGCTTGGATCGCTCTAAGGCGAGTGCTTCCGATGGTACGTTCTTAGTGATCGTAGATCCGGCGCCAATAATAGCACCCTTTCCGATCTGAACCGGAGCGACCAGCGCAGTATTGCTTCCGATGAACACGTCATCTTCAATGATGGTTGGATGCTTGGCAAAGCCATCGTAATTGCAGGTTATGGTTCCAGCACCCACATTGACATCGCTTCCAATAGTGCTGTCGCCCAGGTATGTGAGATGAGACGCCTTGGAACCTTTTCCGATGCGGGATTTTTTCACTTCGACAAAATTTCCGATCTTTGCTTCTTCCCCAATCTCAGTTCCGGGGCGAAGGTGAGCAAACGGTCCGATAGCAGCCTTATCCCGTACGATGCTTTCATGAACCACGGAACACCACTTTATCAGCACATTCGATCCGATCGTGCTGTTCACGATGTGGCAACCGGCTCCAATGGTGCAGCCTGAACCGATGGTGCTGTTTCCTTCGATAAAGGTGTTAGGGTATACAATCGTATCCTGGCCGATGCGGACATCGTTGTCGATGTGAGTGGCTCCGGGATCAATGATTGTAACGCCTTGAAGCATCAGAGTCTCAAGGATCTCGATCCGTTTTAAACGGTCGGCCTGAGCAAGCTCGATCCGGGTGTTGACGCCCATGACCTCGTATTCGTTAGATACTGGTATCCCTTCGACCGTGCGCTTCTGTGCCCGAGCTATATCAACTGTGTCGGTGAGGTAGTATTCATTTTGGGCATTCTGCTGAGCAAGGAGGTTAAGAGCTTCGAGAAGGAACAACCCATCGAAGCAGTAAATGCCTGAGTTGATTTCGGAGACTCTCTTTTCCTCAGCAGAAGCATCCCGCTCTTCAATAATCCGCCTGATAGCACCATGTTCGTCTCGAATGATGCGGCCATAACCGGTAGGATTGCTTTTGACTGTGGTCAGCACCGTGACCGCATTTTCTTTCTTTTGATGCGTTTCCACCAGCAACGCTAACGTTTTTGTCTGAATAAGCGGCACATCGCCACAGAGGAGGAGGATATCGCCGGAAAATCCGGTTAGAGCCTGCCGGGCACACATCACCGCATGTCCGGTGCCCAGCTGCTCGGGCTGAGAAACGATAACCAGATCGGGATCAGGAAAAGCCTCTCGCACTGCGTTTTCCTGATGGCCTAATACGAGAATTATTTTCTGGGAATCTATTTGGCGCGCTGCCACCAGTGGATACTGCAGCATCGGTTTCCCGGCGACCCGATGCAGCACCTTGACTACTGAAGATTTCATCCGTGTCCCCTGGCCTGCAGCCAGAATAACGGTGGCGAGTTCTTTCATGATTACCCTGCTTGCCTTATGGGTTCAGGCTGTACATGTGTTTCTCTGTCGTGATTATGATACCTCATAGTGGCTGTAGGATACCAGAAAGGCTCTCAGAAATACATCAAAAAGCTCGCTCGTAGTAGACCCCTCGGCGGATTGCCTTGTGTCGGGGAGCTTTCAGAACGCATGGAAAGATCCTCACGAGGCGATATGGATTCATTCGATTGAGACTGGTTTTATCCGCGGACATGCTGTGAAGGCAGATTTGTCCTTGACATATACCGCCCCGTGTGATTACTCTATAAAGTCACTAACCAAACGATTTTTCTTATGAAATTGCTTTTTGGAGTTCGCCCATGACCCCCATGGTTCGACAGTATGCTGCTATCAAGCAGCGCTATCCGGATGCGGTTCTCTTTTTTCGCCTCGGCGATTTCTACGAGATGTTTTTCGAAGACGCTGAGAGGGCATCACGGATTCTTGATATTGTTCTTACCTCCCGCGAAGGAGGAAATGGGAACCGCATTCCCATGTGCGGCGTTCCCTATCATGCTGCTCAGGGATACATCACTCGCCTCACGAGAGAAGGACTTAAGGTGGCGATCTGTGAGCAGGTTGAGGATCCTAAGGCCGCTCGCGGTATCGTGAAACGAGAAGTGATTCGCATCATCACACCTGGCACCAATATTCTTGATGAAGCTGATGAATCACAGGAAGAAAACTTTATTGTTGGTATGGTTCAAGAGCAGGGGATCGTCGGGCTTGCTCACCTTAATATGGGAACCGGAACGTTTCGCGTAACCGAGCTGGGGTCTCGTGAAGATGTGTTGGGAGAGCTGGCACGCATCAAGCCGACCGAATGTGTGATCCCGGAAAAAATGGCCCAGTCACCCCACCTCCGGCCATTTCTCGATCGAGAACTCAAGGCAGTCGTCAACACCTATGAGCCATGGGTATTTTCTCTTGAGTATGCGGGTCGTGTAATTAAGGAGCAGTTTAAAATTGCTTCCATGCAGGGCCTGGGGCTTGATGAGTATCCGATTGGCGCAATCGCCGCTGGCGCTGTGATTCATTACCTCCGGGATAATATGCATGTTTCTCTGGACCATGTGCGGCCGCCTGCGATTTACTCCTCCAGCGAATACATGGTGCTCGACCGCAAGACGCTGCGCAATCTGGAGATCATCACGACCACCAGCGGTGAAAAGGGAGATACCACGCTGCTAAAGGTGCTGAACCGGACGGTTACCCCGCTCGGTGGCCGACTGCTGCGGCAGTGGATCCGGCAGCCGCTCATTGCCGCGAATCTTATCAACGATCGGCTTGATGCAGTCGAGGAGTTTTTTCGTGAACGCAGTCTCATGTTCAAGCTGCGGGAAGCACTACGTTTCATCCGAGATCTGGAACGAATTCTCGGTCGACTCGGGTGCAATCTTGGATCAGCCCGGGACCTAGTAGCGTTAAAAGACTCTCTCAAGCAGGTGCCACAGATGTATGAGCTTCTCTCACCCTGTGCGTCTACTCTGTTAGTGTACCAGCGCAGCCACTTGCATCACCTTGATATCCTTACTGAGGCTATTGAGGCGGCTATTGTGGATACTCCTCCACTTGGAACCAAAGAGGGAGGCATGATTCGGCGAGGATACCATGCGGAACTCGATGAACTCTATCGTATTGCCCATCACGGCAAGGAATGGCTGGCTCAACTGCAGCAGCAGGAAGTCACCCGAACGGGCATAAAGTCACTCAAGATCCGCTATAATAAGGTCTTCGGATATTACATTGAAATCACGAAAGCGAACCTTGGCCAGGTTCCGGATTATTACATTCGGCGGCAGACGCTGGTCAACGCCGAACGTTTTGTCACTCCTGAGCTCAAAGAGTACGAAGAACGAATTCTCGGTGCCGAGGAACGATCCTGCCAGATTGAACTGGAAATTTTTGAAGATCTTAGGAGCCGGGTCCTGCAGCAGAGTCGGGAAATTCAGGAATTAGCTGAGTCACTTGCCGTAATCGACATTTTGGCAACCTTCGCGTATCTGGCACAGCAGTATCGATATGTTCGACCGACAATTGATGATAGCTCCGCAATATCCATTACTGGCGGACGACATCCGGTTGTTGAACACGTACTGGAGGAGGGACGATTCGTAGAAAATGACACCTTTGTCAATTGCGATGATCAGCAGCTGCTGGTCATTACCGGTCCGAACATGGCAGGCAAGTCGACGTACCTGCGGCAAGTTGCATTGCTCGTGCTTATGGCCCAGAGTGGAAGCTTTGTTCCTGCCGAGGCCGCACGCTTCGGGGTAGTAGACAAGATATTCACTCGCATCGGTGCTTCAGATAACCTCGCGCGAGGAGAAAGCACTTTTATGGTGGAAATGATCGAGACCGCGCACATTTTGAACAATGCAACTGCTCGAAGTCTGATAATTCTGGATGAGATCGGGCGAGGGACCTCAACCTTTGACGGAGTGAGTATCGCTTGGGCAGTATGCGAACACCTGTGCCGGCAATCGGGTCCGCGGCCGAAAACCCTCTTCGCCACCCATTACCATGAACTAACCGCCTTGGAAGAGAACCTGTCAGGAGTGAAAAACTATACGATAATGGTAAAGGAGTACGAAGACGAAGTGGTTTTTATCCGTAAAATCATGCCGGGCAGCGCCGATCGCAGTTATGGTATCCATGTTGGGAAAATGGCTGGATTGCCGGCAGAGGTCGTGGTACGGGCCGAGGCCATTCTCCGTGAACTCGAATCCGGGCCGGCAAAGGTTGGGCTCGTGAAGGTCCGGCAGCTGCTTCCTGATGCTGCGTTCTCATCGGCTTCAGCAGAAGTTTCTCCTGCAGGCGAGCGCAGCATGCAAACAAGAACCAGGCTGGAGCGCCAGCTGCCCTTTCTCCAGAGCCTTCCGCAGGACCATCCTGTTGTTAGGGAACTGATCGAGCTTGACATAAATGCCTTGACGCCCCTCCAAGCGCTCAATCAGCTCAACAAGCTGCAGATAATGGCGCAGAAAAAGGAGTGAGAAGTAAGAAGAAGACGCCCTCGTTGCCAGCTCACGCTTATGCGTCATTCGTGTTGAATCCCTGTTGCGTGACAAACACGCTAGACGTTCGCGGCGGGGACGCCGCTCCCACAAGGCAGTGAAAAGTGAAATGCAAGAAGTACAAAGGCGAGGGGTGAGTCGTGTCTTCTCGTTCTTACTCCTCACTCTTGACTCCTTACTCCTTACTGTTTCATCGTCCGGGCGAGATAAGGACTTAGTATGGGTACCATCAAAATTCTATCCGATAGCATTATAAATAAAATTGCCGCCGGCGAGGTGGTGGAGCGTCCGGCATCGGTGGTCAAGGAGCTGATAGAAAACAGCCTTGATGCCCAGGCAACCGCTCTTATGATTACAGTCAAACATGGCGGCAAAGAGCTTATACGCGTTGCTGATAACGGCTGTGGCATGAGCCGGGAAGATGCTTGTCTTAGCCTCAAACGGCACGCTACCAGCAAAATTGAATCAGTAGAGGATATTTTCCGGGTTGGCAGCTTCGGATTTCGTGGGGAAGCGTTACCGAGCATCGCTGCTGTTTCGCGTCTGACGCTTCTCACCCGGGAACAGAGCTCAGCAGCCGGAACTGAGATTGTTGTTGCAGGGGGTGCGGTGGAGTCGGTTCGCGATGCAGGAACAGCGATAGGTACGGCGGTGGAAGCGCGTGATCTTTTTTTCAATACACCGGCCCGGCAGAAGTTTCTCCGCAGTGAACGCTCCGAGTTTCTGGCTATCGCTGACGTAGTGACGACATTCGCAAGCGGTAACCCTGAGGTGTCGTTCAAGCTTGTTCACGATACCCGGGCCACTCTTGATTGTTCAGCAGCGATCAGTTTAAGAGAGCGTATTGCGTCGCTGCATGGCGAAGAGATTGTGGCCGCCCTGATTCCGGTTGCCGGAGAATCGCAGGAAATCAAGATCTCCGGGTTTGTTACCAGTCCCACTGTAAGTCGAGTGAATCGCACCGGGCAGTATCTTTTTATAAATCGTCGGCCTATCAAAAGCCCTGCCCTGGGTTTCGCTCTTCAGCAAGGGTGTGAAGGCCTGCTTCCGCAAAACCGGCATTGCATGGCTTTTCTTTTTTTTGAGATCGTACCATCGCGAGTTGATGTTAATGTGCATCCAAATAAGACCGAGGTGCGAGTGGCTAACGAGCGGGAGGTGCATAAGCTCCTTGTGGATACAATTCGTGCTGCGCTTCATTCACAATGGGGTTATCCGGCAGGAAAAGTGGCTGTTTTGAGTAATACGGTTCCGCTGGCTGCTTCTCGTCTGAAGCATGCGGGTTTTCAGTATAGCACTGTTGAAGACCAAGCCGATCTACCAGCGATTCACCAGCCACTGTCTTTAGCATATAGCGGAGAAAAGACGACCCAGCAGCCAGAGAGCGTTTCTCTCCGGAGTGTGCCAGGTGATCGTGAATTGTCGTTTTTATTTCCTGGCCGAAAAGGAGAAACGGCAACGCCCGCTGTACTAGGACAGTATCAGGCTTCTTACATCATCGCCGAATATGGCGCAAAGCTCCTGATTGTTGATCAGCATGCCGCGCATGAGCGGATTATGTATGAGGACGTCCTTAGCTTGTTTGAAAGCGGACCCAAGACTTCGGAGCGTTTGCTTATTGCCGCGACTATTTCGCTTGACTACCGAGAACAGGAAGCACTCGTGGAATATCTTCCGCTTCTCGAACAAATTGGTTTCGGAGTAAACGATCTCGGCCGCAATACTTACAGCATTGATGCAGTGCCGGCTCTGTTGAAGAGGGAAGACTCAAGACAGCTGATTCTTGATATCGTCCATCAGGCACTGGAGGGATCCGGCGCGTACGCTGTTGACGATCGAAAGAAGGCGTTGGCAGCCGCAATTGCTTGTAAGACCAAATCGTTGAAAGCTTCCTCGCGGTTACAGCCTGAAGCGATGCAGCATCTGGTAGAGCGCCTCTTTCAGACTCGCCAGCCTTTTTTCTGCCCTCATGGCCGGCCCACCTGTATTACCTTCACTAGAGAGGAATTAGAAAAACGATTTGGACGAAAGTAGATTGTGCCTCCGGGCGGTCTCTCTCTTTTGGGAAACACTGTTGAAAGAGACTGGCTGATCTGATATAGAAAGAAATACCCAAAAAGATCTCGCTCGTTGGCTAAGCGAACCTGCTGTGGATCCATTTTTCTCTGCATGAATACGGAAATAGCTATGATCAGGACCACGACTCGGAATAGAGGAAGCTGTTTGATACTTGGAGGATGCGGATTCATCGGATCGCATGTGGCTGAAGGATTGCTAGAGGCCGGCTATCATGTGCGAGTTTTTGACAAAATTAACGTAAGTACCCGGAATATCGATCACCTGATCAGCGAGATTGATCTCCGAGAAGGCGACTTTACTGATGAGGAAGCTGTCGGCTCAGCGCTTCAGAAGATCGACTATCTCTATCACTTTGTCGGCACCACTCTTCCGAAGACATCCACCGATAATCCAGTCTACGATGTCGAAAGTAATGTGGTGGGCACTCTCAAGCTGCTGGATCGGGCTGCACGGGAACAGGTGAAGAAAGTCATCTTTTGCTCATCGGGTGGAACGGTGTACGGTATTCCCCAGACCATACCGATACCCGAGGATCATTCGACTAATCCCACCTGCTCCTACGGCATTTCCAAGCTCACCATTGAAAAATATCTGGAGCTTTACTACCGTACCAGAGGGCTCCACTATCTATGCTTTCGTTTATCGAATCCTTACGGTGAGCGTCAGAATGTGCATTCCATTCAAGGAGCAATAGCAGTGTTCCTCGGGCTGGTAAAGGATGAAAAGCCACTGGTGATCTGGGGAAGAGGGGAAACGACTCGCGACTACATCTATGTCAGAGATATCGTGCCTATATTCGTCAAGGCCGTGGATGTCAATCCGCCGTGGAGGGTCCTCAATCTCGGCAGTGGACAAGGGACAACGCTGAATGAGTTGGTTGCTCTTATTAAAGATGTCACTCGTCGAAAGATTGCTGTTTGCCACACAGAAGAGCGAACAATTGATGTACCGGTGAATGTGCTGGATATATCCCGGATACGGCAAGCTTTTGACTTCACTCCCCAAACCTCTCTAGCTGAGGGCATTCTGCGTACCTGGGAATGGCTCCTTCAGTTTTCTTGATCAATGGCTCCTCGTGTTACTATTGTCATCGTTACTTGGAATAGCGAGCAATATATAGCACGCTGCCTTGCCGGCGTCAAAGCACAACGATATACCGATTCAGAACTGATCATCGTCGATAACGGTTCCGGTGACAACACGCGTGCTTTGGTAAAGGAACACGCCCCTCAAGCACAGCTCATCAGCAACAAGAATAACGTTGGCTTCACGAAAGCGAGCAACCAGGGAATCTTGGCTTCCCGCGGTGAATTTATTTTCAGCCTTAATCCGGATGTCTTCCTGGAGCCGGACTTTCTGAATGAACTCGTTGACCTCCTTTCCTCTAGTAAAGGATATGGCGCTGTGGGGGGAAAGCTGCTTCTCTATCGAGAGGGACAAGTTCCTGATGTTATCGATTCTACCGGCCTCTTCACGAACCGGGGACTGCGAGCGGTGGATCGAGGAAATCGGGAGATCGACCGCGGCCAGCACGATACATCAGGGCCGGTGTTTGCATTGTGCGGCGCGGCAGTGCTGTTTCGCCGGGAAGCCCTGGAGCGTATTAAGATAGCAGATGAGTTTTTTGATGAGGAGTTTTTTGCCTATTATGATGATCTCGACGTGGGATGGCGACTGCAACTCGCCGGATACGACATCGGGTATACCCCTCTCGCGCGAGCTTATCACGTGCGTGGCGGAAGCGGTCTGGGTGATACATTTTTTCGTAAGATTCCTGCAATGCAGCGCATCACTATGCGCAATCGATACCTGGTACTGATCAAAAACCTTTCGGTAGTTAATGCTGTTCTTTTTGCTCCGGCGTTGCTGCTGGTCGAGGCAGGGATAGTCGCATATACTGTTTTTCGGGCTCCGCATCTCTGGCGCGCTTACTGGGACGTACTCACGCGGTTGCCGGCTATGTACCGCAAGCGGCGCATTATCCAGTCGGAGCGGGTTCGCGATAGCAGATACATTCGCCGCTGGATTTCTACAACACGGTACGGGTGAGTTTTTATGAAGCCTTTGAAGGTGCTCGAAATAACCCAGTCTTCCGGGGGTGGTGTCCAGAAGTATGTGGTTCAGCTTTGCCAGCACCTGAACCGAAGCCGGTTTTCAGTAACTGGCTGCTGTGCCGTGCAGTCGCTGAGAGACGCCGAGAATGGTGATGTTCCTTTTCCCCTGGCGTTTGCGGAAGCAAAGGTACCGTATTTCATGGTGCCAATGGAACGTTCGATTAGCCCTCTGAAGGACCTTTTGGCTCTGGGCACGATATATCGAGAAATCAGAAATCGACACTTTGATATCGTGCATGCCCATAGCTCGAAGGCAGGGGTGCTGGCCCGCATTGCCTCCCGCTGGACAAGGGTGCCGGTGGTTATTTATTCTCCTCATGCGTTTTCTTTTGCTGCTCCCGGATGGGGGAAAGAACAGCATATGTATATTATTTTTGAGCGAATTGCAGCTCGGTTCGGGGATATCATCATTGCCGATTCCCAGGGAGAAAGAGATCTGGCAATCGGTCATCGGATTGCTGATCCTGAAAATATAACCGTTATCTCTCCAGGAGTTCCTCTCGAAGACTATAAACCCCGGATGGCCGAAGAGCACAAGATTCAACTCAGGGCTTCTCTGGGTATTAATCCGGACAGTGCGGTTATTATTTTTGTCGGCCGTCTGGCCACGCAGAAGGATCCAGTAACCTTCATTCAGGCCGCCGAGCATCTGGTAGCCGACATGCCTCAAGTTACCTTTTTGCTGGTGGGTGATGGTCCTTTGGCTGAGCAGTGCATTTATTTAATTCAGCAGGGACCATTACATGATAGAATGAAGTTACTAGGGTGGCGTCGGGATTATCGAGATCTGCTTGCTCTTAGCGACATTGCTGTGGTTTCATCTCTTTTTGAGGGGCTACCGTTTATTCTTTTGGAAGCTATGGCCCTTAGTATACCAGTCATCGCCACCGCTGTTGCCGGCAATCAGGACGTTGTCGTACACGAGAAAAACGGTCTTTTAGTCTCTCCAGAGGCACCGCTGGAAATAGCTGAACGATGCTGTTGGCTTCTACAGCATCCTGATCGGGCTAAGCACCTGAGCACTGCCGCCCGTCGCACGGTAGAAAAGCGGTTCAGCATGGATACGATGCTTTCATTGACCGAACAGTTGTATATCAGCATGTATCAGAAAAAGAGTCTGCATCATGGTTGACGGCATTAGCAATCCCGCCTGCGGCGTGACTGGAGCTTTTTACTCCGCCGTATGATGTTTGCTTTTTATGGGGCCATTAATGGTTAAGAGGCACAGTCAGGTTTTCTTAACAATGCTTTTTGTCGGGGATATGGTGATTGTCGCTGGCAGCTGGCTGGCAGCCTACTATCTTCGATTTTATGTCGACTTCATTCCTATCTATAAAGAAATTCCACCCTTTCGAATATATTTTTCAGTCACATTCTATGCTGCTTTGATCTGGGCGATAACCTTCAGGGCTTTTGGCCTGTATAGTCCTATGCGCACAGTGTCCAAGCTCGTAGAATCAACACGAATCGTAAAGGCATCGCTAGTTGCGTTTCTTGTTTTTATGGCAGTAGTCTTTTACCTTCGTGAATACAAATACTCGCGCGGCGTACTTATTTATTTTTGGATCGTGAGCACCGTGGGACTGGTTTTTGCCCGCGGCACCATGCGCACAATCCTCCGCTTCTTCCGGAGGAAGGGGTATAACCTGCGCTTTATCTTGATTATTGGGGCTGGGGAACTTGGAAGGAGGCTTCTGCGTAGTATCAAAGCGCACCCGGAACTCGGTATGCGGGTGGTGGGATTCCTCACTCGACATCAGAAGAAGCTGAGGACCAGAATTGACGGAGTTCCTGTTCTCGGTGTGTATGAGGATGTACAGAATATCATCCGATCTCAGCCGATCGATCAGGTGTTCCTCGCTCTGCCTTTGGAAGAACACGCCCGATTGCGTGAGGTGATGCGAAGGATCGACAATGAAATTGTCGACGTGAAGATCATTCCGGATATCTTTGAATACATGACCCTGGGTGCAGGGATCGCAGAACTCGATAACATGCCGATTATCAGTCTTCGCGATTCACCGCTTTACGGCTGGAACCGTATCCTGAAGCGAGTATTCGATGTTGTGTTGTCACTTCTTCTGCTCATACTGCTTTCTCCCCTTATGGCAGGCATTGCCTGCCTGATCAAGCTCACCTCTCCCGGACCGATTTTTTTTCGCCAGGAGCGAATGGGCTTGGACGGGAAGCTTTTTACGATGCTTAAGTTTCGAACTATGGTCGAACATGCCGAGAAAGAAACCGGTCCGGTTTGGGCGAGCGCAAACGACGGTCGCCGCACGTGGATTGGAGCTTTTCTGAGAAAAACCAGTCTTGATGAACTTCCTCAATTCTTTAACGTCTTAAAGGGTAACATGAGCATTGTTGGCCCCCGCCCGGAACGAGCTTTTTTTATTAATCAATTTAAAGAGATTGTTCCTCATTATATGCTCCGCCATAAGATCAAGGCCGGTATAACCGGTTGGGCCCAGATAAATGGTTGGCGGGGAAACACATCGATCGAGAAGAGAATAGAGCACGATATTTATTATATTGAAAACTGGTCTCTTCTTTTTGACGTGAAAATTATTGTGCTGACTCTTTGGAAGGGTATGCTGAGCAAGCACGCCTACTAGACACGATACACTCCGCTTCTCATTCAAATGCATGACAGAATGTCTCACGCTTGTATGATGCTCTCTGTTAATTTGAACAACACAGAAGCCTGAAAGAGTGTTATTCAGTTTTGCCGCTCTTCTTGAATGCCTCACAGTTTCTTTCAAGAACGAAACGTAGTGTCAAGCCTTATGCAAGATTAGAAAAATATTAGCTAAATTTGAGATCTTAGCGTTGTGCTAAGGTGGACGGAAATACTCGACTTGATCTGGAGGAAGATAAAGGCTGACCGGAATGTTTTACTCTGGCGTGATTGGATCCAAAAAAGGGGTGAGACGGGTATATCACATTGTTTTTGTGGTGAGTTTAAGACCCAAGGGGAGTATGGAGTGAATGATATACCCGTCGTACCCTAATAAAGAGGAGGAGATTATCCGCATCCATCAGCAATTGCAAATATTGTACCAGCTTCAGCATGGTACGTATTCAACAAGAAGGACTTGTTCATTTTTGGCTGTTCGTTTCTAATTGAAGAGAAAATCGAGACATATTGTCTCAGCAAGGCAAGTTAGGGTGTAAATGTGTCACATAAATCCTCGGTGCTATTCATTCGACAACAAAGTTTTGCTTGAAGAAAGCATGCTTGTGTGAAAATATAGCAAAAAAAATTTGCACATTCATAAAATACTGTTAAGGTGTTGGTAAGCAATACGTTCTGTTTGCAGATATCGCCTTGTCCTGGAGAAAATTTCAGTAACAAATGTATTGCTGTTAGAAGTGGTAAGAATATTTATAAGACGTATTGTGGCTTTGGCCGGGAGAGAAAGAAGGAAAGATGACGCATGCATAAGCTCTTTCTATGGACGCTGCTGATTTTCTGTGCTTTGGTTTTTGTGGTCGTAACAGTTGGAGATAATGAGTCATATGCTCCGGCTCCTCAGCTCACTGAATCCGAAAATTTCATTCTCGAAGGAGCCAAAGTACTTGAGCGCGGCCTGATTGAAAAGGAAGAAGTTGCAGCAGAGTGTCCTTCCACGAATACCGTGTGCGGAATTGTGCAATCAGGGCAGTCATTCTATTCGATAATGTGCGATCAGGGATTCTCTCCTCTTGCAGTTCATCACTACATTGATGCATTCAAGGAGGTGTTAAACTGCGGAAAACTTTCTACGGGAGATGAATATCGAATCGTAACTGATGACACTGACAATCTGGTCAGTTGTACCATTATCAGGGGCCCGGTTGACGTCTTCACCCTGTGCCATAATGGAGAGAATTTGGTTGCCTCAAAAGAGGCTATTGCTCTCGAGCAGAGGGTTGTACAGGTTCAAGGGACGATTAAGGACTCGGTATTCGGTGCAGTTCTGGATGCCGGAGAAAGAGAACAGCTTGCTATTAAGCTGGCGGATATCTTTGCCTGGGATATTGACTTTCGCCACGATCTCCATAGGGATGATAAGTTCACGATCATACTTGAAAAATACTATAAAGATGATGAGCTTGTCTGTTATGGTAATATCTTGGCGGTTGAGTTTAAGACTCAGCAAAGGGTTCACCGAGCAATTTTTTTCCGGAACGTCGACGGCCACGAAGATTACTACACGCCTGAAGGCTATTCCATACGCCGTTGTTTTCTGCGATCACCGTTGCGCTTTACGAGGATAAGCTCGGGCTATTCTAAGCAGCGTTTTCATCCTATCCTCAAGACGTATCGGCCTCACCTTGGAGTTGACTTTGCGGCTCCGACTGGAACTCCCGTATGGGCAGTGGCCGATGGAGTGGTAACCTTCAAGGGGTGGAAGAGTGGCAATGGGAATACGGTCACCATTCGCCATCCAGGTGGATATGAAACCATGTACAACCATCTTTCCCGTTACGGAAAGAACATCAGCCGAGGCACGTCCGTCCGGCAGAAGGATATTATCGGCTATGTTGGTACTACTGGCTTATCGACCGGGCCCCATCTCGATTACCGGATGAAAAAGAATGGTGTTTTCATTAATCCTCTCCAGGAAAAATTTCCATTTGGCATGCCTATTCCGGAAGGCAGCAGACAGGTATTTCTGCAGTTATCGAAGCAGATGATCGCCTGCCTCGAATCTGACAAGATTCCTTCGTCGGTAATGATGGCTGAGGCACGATCAGACCAGGAATAACCCGGATTACTATGCTGCTTTCAGCAAATGCGGGCAGCATTTTGATAGGTTAAAAACGAGTGCGTGTCGTTATCCAGCGTGTAAAGGAAGCCGAGGTGGTGGTCAGTGGTGAACTGATTAGTCATGTTGATCATGGCCTTCTTGTCCTTCTCGGCGTGAGCTCCGAAGACGACTACGAAGATGTCGATCTTCTTGTAGACAAAATTGTTAACTTGCGGATTTTCGAAGATCAGGAAGGAAAACTGAACCATTCTCTGCTCGACGTGAAGGGGGAAATGCTGGTGGTTTCACAATTTACGCTCCTCGCAGCATGCAAGAAGGGTAGACGTCCTTCTTTTACCGCTGCTGCCGCTCCCGAACAGGCAAATGATCTCTATCAGCGTTTCATTGCCGGGGTTCGGAGCCGAGGATTGCGCGTGGAAACCGGCCGGTTTCAGGCAAGCATGGATGTTCGCCTCATTAACTATGGTCCGGTAACCATTCTCCTGGATACGAGGAAGGATTTGTGAAGCCATGACCGGTGTTATCCTGTCCGGCGGTGCAAGCAAACGCATGGGCCGCAACAAGGCTTTTATCGAGATCGAAGGTGAAAGAATCATCGATCGTACGGTTCGTGTTTTCAATGATCTTTTTGATGAAGTGATGATTGTATCCAATGCTCCTCTCGAATACGCGTACCTGGGAGTTCGCGTGGTCACTGATCTTCTGCCACACCGAGGTTCCCTGGGCGGCCTTTATACTGGTCTGTACCTCTCTTCGTCTTCCAAAGCATTTTTTGTCAGTTGCGACATGCCTTTTCTAAACAAGAAGGTAATCTCATATTTCATCAGCAGAGCCGAAGGCGTTGATCTGGTAGTCTATCACTGCCAGAGTTACTGGGAACCCCTTCATGCCGTGTATTCCCAAAGCTTTCTCAAACCGTTTGAGCGGCTTCTCCAGCATGGTGAGCTAAAGATCGTTGAAGCGTACAAGCACATGAAGATACGCGAAGTGAAGAAAGCAGAAATCCAGCCATTTGATCCTGACCTGCATTCCTTGACAAATATCAATACCCCTGCGGACCTGCAGAAAATTTGCTCGCTTACCCGTACGGAATCACCATCTTTGGAGTAAGAATCGTCTTTCTTGCTGATTCGATGTAAAAGTCGGTGTCGTCTCACAGTTGTTGCCTCTAACAAAAATAGCGGCTGAACGGAGCGGGCACAGAACCCCGCTTTTCTGAGCCTGACGTCTTGCGTTGGAAACAAGGAAGTCATAAGTCAATGAAACGTTACTTTTTCATCGGTATTGGCGGCAGCGGCATGAGTGCCCTTGCCCAGTTGAGCCGCAAGCAGGGGGCAACGGTGAGCGGTTCGGATCGAAATTATGACTGTGGTGTTGATCCCGAGTTGTTTGGCCGCCTTTGCCATCAAGGCATTAGCCTTTTTCCCCAGGATGGAAGCGGAATCACCGAAGCCCTGGATGAGGTGGTGGTTTCAGCAGCAGTGGAAGAGGGAAATCCGGATCTGAGGAGGGCTGCCGAACTGGGTCTGCCGGTTTCTTCTCGCAGCCACTTCCTGGCCAGGATCTTCAATCAGTCTCGAGGAATTGCAGTAGCTGGCAGTAGCGGCAAATCGACAATTACTGCTATGGCAGCGCGTATTATGGATGCTGCCGGACTTGATCCCACCGTGATTAATGGAGCGGTTATCCCTGAATATCGTACAACCGGAAATGTGGGTAATCTGAAGCTTGGTAATTCTGACTATCTGTTGATAGAAACAGATGAGAGTGATGGGTCCGTGGCGCAGTATCATTCCGAGGTCGGTATCTTGGCAAACATTTCTAAAGATCATAAGCCCTTATGTGAACTGAAGGAAATATTCTCTGCATTTTTAAAAAATATAAAGTCGGCAGCTGTCGTCAACATGGACTGTCCTTATGTCCGAGAACTCTGTTCTCGATTCCCTGACGTCAATATGGTATCCTTTGCACTGGAGCACGAAAGCAACATTCATCCGGCATCCATTACCCGGACCGCGCAGGGTTCTTCGTTCAGAATAGAAGATGTTGAGTTTCGTCTTTCTGTACCTGGGCTGCACAATGTGGCTAACGCCCTAGCGGCGATCGCACTGGGAAGACAGTTGGGTATTTCTCTGACAAGTATGAGTCAGGCGCTCAGTTCATTTCGTGGCGTGGCCAGACGTCTGGAGCGAGTAGGTTGTGCAGGTGGTATAACCGTGTTCGACGACTTTGCTCATAATCCGGCAAAAATAGCTGCTTCTCTGAGTGCCTTGAGGAACGAGGATAATCGCATTATCCTGCTTTATCAGCCCCATGGCTATGGACCGACGCGGTTTTTTAAGGATGAATTGGTGGAAACTTTCAACAATTACTTGACTTCATCTGATTATCTCATATTATTAAATATTTACTATGCAGGTGGGACAGCGGAAGCATCCATTTCTTCGACTGAAATTCTCAGTGCTATTCACAAACCTCACGCTGAAGTAATTCAAGATCGGCAGCAGGTGCCAGTTCGGGTGCTGGAAATTGCACAGCCTGGGGACGTTGTCATCGTAATGGGAGCCCGGGACCCTACGTTAAGCAATTTGGCGCGCTTGCTGGTTACGATGTTTGAAGAGGAAAAGCCTTCGTGCTGTTTATAACTTTTATCTTAAGGAACCACTACCTAACTGAGAGGAGATACAACAGTGAACAGCTACGATGACGAAGAACGGGAACGCCCGTCGTGGAGCGAGATAGACAAACGCAAGGACCAAAGCAGACACGTTTCTGCGGAGCGAGCTCAACCAAAAAAATCCCGTTTGCACACGTGGGCTGCCAGGCAGTATCGTAAGGAGCTAGAGCGCTTGTGGATGGGGAAGAAGGGAACCGAGGAATGCCGAAAAGCTTTGGGTGAGATCCACAAGCGACATGGAACTCCGAAATTTCACACGACGGTCAAAGCCTTTATCAAGGAGTATGGACTCCCCGATGATTGGGAAACTCTTTTTCTTTTGCTGGATTATCGTGATGTCGATACGGTACGGGAAGTAATGGAAAAGCTAAAAGACCTCTATCCGGAGAAGGGTCTGACCGAGATGCAAGGTTTTAGAGCCAAATTGGATATCATGGCGAGCACTGCAGGCAATGAAAAGTTGCGAGAGTCGGCACGAACGGTATTGATTGAGCTTCAGTAGCGAAAAGGGGGAAACGACCTAAAAGTGCAAGAAGGGGTGAACGGCTGGCAACGAGAAGGAATCGGATTAGCCGCCGCCCACCCGGAGGCATGAGCCAAGAGAGTCACTACATTTTACCTGCTGCCTTACGTTTGGAAGCCTTGAGAGCATTGAGAGCTTTCTTCTGCGTTGTATCTTCCTTTTTCACGTGAGTAGCAAAGTTGCACGAACCATTCTTCCACTTTAATTGTGGCTCAGCGTAAATCGAACAGAATTTTCCGGTTTCATATTCCACAATCCGTGTGCAACCTTCGCATTCTGCTGTTACGGTATAGCATTTGCCGCCATTATAGCCACATCCGGTTTTTTTCATAAACATGCAGTCAACGCCTTTTTTCAGTGTCTGACAGAGCACGAGAACCACCGCCTTTCTTCAATCTTACTGACCCTTGTTCAGCGATACATGAATGATGATGTTGAAAGATAAAAGACAACCCGACTATCAGCGACTAAGATATCGGGTTCGGTCGACATAATAAATGATCAATTATTATACACTTGTGTAATTTTGTCAAGAAAAAAAGAAAACTATTTTCCTCCCGGTGTACTGTTCTTTAGAAAAAGATGCTTTGTTTTTCTGGTCGGATAATAATCTGTTTGCTCTATGTTTATGGTATTAACAGAGGTTAAGGTGTGGGTTTCGTCTCTTGCGACAGATTTTGCTTGGTGTGTTGCATTGAGAGGGAGATTACGGTAAAAAAGGAAACTAGCCTTTCAGAAATGCATGATCAGCCTGACGGAGTACGTATTACTGAAGGACTGAAGACATGAGTTTTGGTCAGAAACACCGGTACGCATGGTTTTTCCTTTATTCCATCACTGACTTATTTACGTCCATCACTGAGAATTCCTGTAAAGAAGAATGCTTTGAAAAATCTTATTCGACGACTTGGTGATACCATCCTGGACGGGAAATCCCTCGGATTTTCCGAGGCAGTTTCGCTGTTAGCGGTCAATCAGTGCGATCTCGTCGATCTTTTTGCTGCAGCTAATCGCGTGCGGCACCAGTTTCTTGGTGATCAAATTGAGTTCTGTACTATTATAAATGCCAAGTCCGGTCGTTGCTCTGAAGACTGCCGGTTTTGTGCTCAGTCCGCTCATTATACGGGAACGTGTGAGACGTATGCTATGCTCCCGGTCGAGGATATGCTTGCAGCCGCACTCGATGCCAGCCGCCGCAAGGTTCAACGGTTCAGTATTGTAACGAGCGGAAGAACTCTTTCCCGTAAAGATCTAAAAACTGTTTGCACCGCTTCCGAGCGGATTCGAGAAAAAACACCTATGCTGGTCGATTGTTCCCTCGGATTTCTCTCTGCTGATCAGGCAAAGGCGTTAAAAGAAGCAGGCATAGATCGTTACCATCATAATCTCGAGACTGCAGCAAGCTTTTTTGAGAAAGTCTGCACGACCCATACCTTCAGTGAAAAGCTGGCCACTATCAGCCGAGTCAAAGAAGCCGGTATGAGTATATGTTGCGGGGGCATTATGGGCCTCGGAGAAACTCCGGAACAGTGGCTAGAGCTTGTGTTTCAGTTGAGAGACCTGGAAGTGGATTGCATCCCCGTCAATATCCTGAATGCACGTCCTGGAACACCGCTCGAACAGGAAACACCACGTCCGCCTCACGCGGTACTAAAGATGCTTGCCATTACCAGGCTTATCGTTCCTCGTGCTGAGATTCGGCTTGCCGGAGGACGGGAAGTGAACCTGCGTGACCTCCAGAGTGCAGCTTTTTTGGCTGGGGTATCGGGAATGATCGTTGGGGGGTATTTGACGACACCTGGTCGCAGTATTGAAGAAGACAATCAATTAATCCGAGATCTAGGGCTTATCAGGGTACAAGACGGATGAAAGAGAAGGTGGTGCTATGAGAGTAGTATCTATCGAAGCAACAACCCTAGATGATGCCTGGCATCAGGCAGTATATAATCTTTTTGATCATGGATATAAGTATACTATCGATAGCGGAAGCTATGCCGGGAGCCAGCGAATTGAGTTTGATTTCGTGGTCATTCGGATCAAGAATCCGGCGGATGAGCCGCGACTTCCCAGAATTCCGGAGCAGCTTCGTATCCCCCCGCCGGTAAGTGATGATTATGTGGTGAATTATTTCAACGACTACATCATGGGTGGCAACAAAGCGAAAGGTGAGGATTATACGTATGGCGAGCGACTGACGAAAGCGCCTCGATCTGATGGAACCTTCTTTAGTCAAATCGAAGAAGCAATCCGACGATTCCGAACGGAGGGATTTGGTACTAATCAGATTATTCTTCAAGTAGGGCAACCTTCGGACCTCTTATTGAATGATCCGCCCTGCCTGCGCCACATTGACCTGCGCATCCGGGATAGCATGCTCCACTTTTTTCCCTACTTCCGTTCCTGGGATCTATGGGGAGGGTTTCCCGCCAATCTGGCTGCGCTTCAGCTTCTCAAAGAATATATGGCCATGGAAATCGGCGTGGCTGACGGTGAAATCGTTGCTGCCTCCAAGGGTCTCCATATCTATAAGCATGTTGAGGAGCTGGCTAAACTGCGATTTGGAAAGCCCTAGAATAGTGCGGTCATAGCTGCTTCTCGCAATTCCTTTCTCTTATCAATCACCTATGATAACACCAGCCTGGAGGTGGTGATGAAACATAAAGACACCTTTACCTCGAAGCAATCGTTTTTTTCCGGACTCACCTGCTCCGATGTCCAGCACCTCATCGAAAGACTGCCCTTTACCGTGATTGTGCTCAATGCTCACGGACAGGTGGTATATGTTAACGAGTGGGGAGAGAAGGTCTATCAGTGCACATTTGACGATATTCACCATCGTCCCCTCGCTGATATCCTGTTTGTGTCTGATCCGGACATCCTTGCCAATGCGCTTGCAGTAGCCTACAAAGGAAAAGTGGTTTTCAACGTACGGTGGCAGGAGGAGCAGTATTATGAGGGACGAGTGTTTTGGCGCGAGGCAACCTTCATTCCGTTTTTCGCTGAAACAGGAGACATTGAATATGTGATGGTGACTGTCAACGATATTACCGAGCACGTGCGATCGCAGAAAATGCTCATCAAGAGCCAGGAACAGTACCGAAGGATCTTTGAGTGCGCACCTGTTGCCATAGTGATTCTCGAGCGCGGTATCATTCGTGGCTCTAATCCAGCATGGGAGCTTCTTAGCGGATACTCACAAGAAGATCTTCTGGGAACCCGCGTCGAACGGATTGTGTCAGAGGAACATACCTCTGGCATTAGCTGGGTAGAAAAGCTGGAAACAGCGATTGATAAGGCGCAAGCAGGAGAAGTGCAGTCACTAACGATGTCTTGGAAGACAAACAGTGGTGACATTATAAGCACTTGTATAACAATTGGCTCGACCAGCAGCAGCGGTAGCATCACTCCAGGCGCGCTAGTGGAAGTAATCATTCAAGAAGTTTAAAAACAACCCTCTTAACCTAAAATTAAGAGAAAAAAGAAGGAAAAACCAGCTTTCAGAAGCTTGCGTCCGCTGATTGGATGTGAAAATTTTGTTCATAACTCACCTAAGAGATTAAAAGGTCGTTTTTTTTCTAAAGGGTCCTATCCTCCTTGGCTGATGAGAAAATGCCGTGAATTGCTGATAAATAGTGTTAGTTTTTGCAAGCTTATATGTTCGGTAGCGCTTTTTACATTCCTTCGGCAAAACGATCAAAAACAGCGGTTGACAGCATACCTTGGTCCTCGTTTATTATCCTTCTAAGCCGAGAGAAACCCACCACCACATTTTAGAGCAGGAAGGAGAGAGATGGAGCCACAACTCTTGAGGCAGTTTGAAGATCTTGTCAAAAAGAATATCGGCGTAACATCTTATAATCGTTGGTTTTCCCAAATCAAGCCCGAACGGATTGATGACCGAAAAGCAGTTCTTGCATGCCCTAATACGTTTGTTCTCGATTGGGTCAAACTTCATTACTATCCAATCATTGTGAAGACAATCCGAGAGTTGTTGGGAGAAACGGTGGCGGTGGAGCTCCTGGTGAAGGAATGTCCTTACGATGAAAACGGTGCAAGGATCAACACCCAGCAGCAGCGCTCACTTCCGGGAACAGAAAACTATTTGAATTGCCTGCCATTTGTAAATCAGGGATATTCATTCAGCAATTTCGTTGTCGGCCCGAGTAATCACCTGGCCTATGCTTCGGCCCTGGCGATAACCGAACCCGATTTCAGGCGTTACAATCCCTTTTTCATATACTCATCCGAGGGGCTCGGGAAGACTCATCTTTCAAGCGCCATGGGAGTGAAGATTTTCAATCACAATGCTGATGTCAAAATCTTCTATACAACCGCCGAGTGGTTCACCCATGAAATGATCCAGGCCCTACGAAAAAATCGGATCCTGGAATTCAAAGAAAGGTATCGGAAACACTGTGACGTTCTTTTTATCGAGGATATCCAATTTCTTCAGAAGAAAGAAAAAACCCAGGAAGAAATCTTTTACACGCTGAATGCGCTGATTCAGATGGGAAAGCAGGTAGTGCTTACTGCGAATGCCAATCCCCGGGAGCTCAGCGACTTGAAATCTAATCTGAAATCGCAAATGGGAAGCGGGCTGGTAGTAGATATTCGGCAGCCCGATTACGAAACCAGGCGCGAAATTATTACCAAGAAATGTACTGAGGAGAAGGTTGAAATCTCAGATGATGCTGCCGATTTTATCGCCCGATCGATAACAAGCAACATTCGGGACTTGAAGAGTGCCTTGATCCATGTAATTGCCACTTCATCTCTGCTTGGCCAAGATATCACCATGGATGTGGTAAAGGAGAGTTTGAAGGGTTTTATAGAAAAGGCCAAAGTGATCGGTATCAATGAAATAAACAGCTTTATCGCCCAATACTTCAAGATTTCGTTGGATCAGCTTCGCTCCAAATCCCGCAGTAGGACTGTTACCTATCCCCGGCAGATGTCATATTATTTTTGTCGGAAATATACCAACAGTACATTGGCGGAAATCGGGAAGTGCTTCAACCGGAATCACTCATCAGTGGTACGGGCTCTGAATAAGTTCGAATCGAGCCTGCGCACTAATCGCAGTATCCGTGACGCTGTCGACTTTTTGACCGAGAAGTTCGAAAAGAGCTATTTGTAGGTGGCTTGGAGAATGGAGAAAGGGAAAAATGGAGAATAGTGAATTTTTCCTTTGTTGTCCTTAAGCCCAGAACTATTTAACCATTTTCCCATTCTGCCACTTAAGGAATATTCCACCTTTTCAGTACCCCAGCTTTTCTTTTACCGCGTGAAACCGCAGCAAGTTCATTTCCCGGAATGGTCTTTCTGCCGCCTCCTGCGGTCCAGTTCTCTTTTTATTTCCCGCTCCCAACCGCGATCAACAGGACGATAATACCTCCGCCCTGCCAATTTTGAGGGAAGATGCTCCTGCTCCACCTGCGCTTCTGGAAAATTGTGAGCGTATTGGTAGTCCTTACCGTATCCGAGTTCTTTCATCAGCTTGGTTGGTGCATTGCGAAGGTGAAAAGGGACTGGCAAGGCGCCTTGTTCTCGGGCATCTCTTCGTGCTTCGCTAAAGGCCAGGTATACTGCGTTACTTTTTGGTGCACAAGCCAGGTATACGGCTGCTTGTGCAAGAGAGAGCTCACCCTCGGGAGAACCGAGGAATTGATAAGCCTGATAGGCAGCGAGAGCAATTTGAAGAGCCTGAGAATCGGCATTGCCGATATCTTCCGAAGCAAAGCGGACCATACGCCGGGCAAGGTAGAGAGGGTCCTCGCCAGCTTCAATCATCCGTGCCAGCCAGTACAGAGCAGCATCCGGGTCGCTGTCGCGCAAGCTCTTGTGCAGCGCTGAAATAAGATTATAGTGTTCCTCCCCTTTCTTGTCATAGAGCAGCGCCTTGCGCTGAAGGGAAGCGATGATATCTTCTGGCGCAATCTTGCGAATGGTATCAGGTCCTGGGGGTGTGCTGAGAACGACCAGCTCAAGAGTATTCAGAGCGGTGCGGGCGTCGCCGTCAGAGAAGTGGACGATTGTGTCCAGAGCCTCCGGGCTCATGGTGACCGGCAGCGACCCTAAGCCGCGTTCCGGGTCTTTTAGCGCATTTTGCACGATCTGCTGTATTGCTTCATCGCTTAGTTGGTTGAGCGTGAAGACCCTGCTTCGGGAAAGCAGCGGTGCAATAACTTCAAAGGATGGATTTTCTGTCGTGGCACCAATGAGAATTACGGTGCCGTTTTCAATGTGAGGAAGAAAAGCGTCCTGCTGTGCCTTGTTGAAGCGATGAATCTCATCAACAAAAAGGATGGTGCGTTTCTTGTGAAATGTCCACTGCCGCTTTGCATCAGCAATAACTTCCTTTAGTTCTTTGAGTCCCGAGGTAACGGCGCTGAAGGCAACAAAGAACTCGCCGGACTCACGGGCGATGAGGTGAGCGAGGGTAGTCTTACCTGATCCTGGAGGACCCCAGAGGACCATGGAAGGGATATTTTTTGTATGTATGGCTTGGCGGAGAACCCGTCCTTCGCCAAGGAGATGCTCCTGTCCAATGAATTCATCGAGAGTTCGTGGCCGCATCCGGTCAGCTAGAGGAGCTGTCACGTTCTCCTTTGTCTGAGGCGGTGTTGAAAAAAGATCCATAGGTGCTGGCGAGATAAAGGTGGATGTTTTTCATCAGCTTAACGACCAGGCTACCGTATTGTCAAGACAAAACCCCAAATCCACCGCCTCAAACATGATTGCTGTTGTGAGCCGGATGGTTAGCTACTGTCCCTGATCACCAGGAAAGTACGAGAGGCAAGGCGCCAAGGAGCGATCCCGCGAAGCGGGTTACCCGTCAGCTCTTCTGGCCCGCGAAGCGGGTTACCCGTCAGCTCTTCTGGCCCGCGAAGCGGGACAACCCAGCAGATCATGTTTTGATGGTGATTCGGGGGAATGCAGCCTGGTTGACAGGGACTATGCTTTGCACTATGATTGCTGATCGCTGTCTTAAACTTCTTGCAATCCTCTTTCCCAGTATTCTGACATGTCTTAGTTCTATTCTTAAGGAGCATCAATGAAACGAGTGCTTTCTGGAAATGAGGCAATCGCCCGGGGTGCCTACGAAGCTGGCGTGTCTTTTGCGACTGGATATCCGGGAACACCAAGTACGGAGATCCTCGAAAATCTGATACGCTTCGACCGGATTACGGTGGAATGGTCTCCAAACGAAAAAGTGGCGCTGGAAGTCGGCAGCGGTGCATCTCTTGGCGGGGCACGAACTCTGGTGACCATGAAACATGTGGGACTCAATGTTGCTGCCGATCCGCTTCTCACGCTTCCCTATATTGGGGTCCGAGGCGGTCTCGTGCTTGTGACCGCAGATGACCCGGATATGCACAGCTCACAAAACGAACAAGACAACCGCGCCTATGCCTCGTTTGCCAAGGTGCCGCTTTTGGAGCCAAGTGACAGTCAGGAAGCCAAGGACCTTGTTAAGACAGCATTTGATCTGAGCGAAAAATTCGATACGCTGGTAATGCTGCGTACAACCACGCGCATTGCCCATTCTGATTCGGTTGTTTCCCTCGGGCAGGTGCGCCGGCCCAAAGTCTCTCTGCGGATCAGTAAAGACGTTGCGAAGTACGTTATGGTTCCGGCTTTTGCCCGCAGGCGGCATCCTCTGATTGAAAAGAGAATGGGAAACCTAGCTGCCCTTGCCGAAATATCTTCTCTGAACCGGATCGAGTGGGGCTCGAAGGATGTAGGAATGATAACCAGCGGAATCAGCTATCAGTACGTCAAAGAAGTCTATCCTAATTTCTCAGTGCTAAAGCTGGGCATGACCCATCCCTTGCCTGATCGAATGATCAGTCAGTTTGCAGCACGGGTAAAGAAATTGTATGTGGTTGAAGAGCTGGAGCCGTATCTGGAAGATCACATCCGTAGTTTAGGCGTTGTGGTACACGGGAAATCCCGTTTGCCGCGCTGCGGAGAGCTGAATCCGGACATCGTCGAACAAGGACTGAGCGCCAAGAAAGTAAAACTCCGCAAAACGGATGTCGCTGTGTCCTCGGTTCCGGCTCGACCGCCGAATCTCTGTGCTGGTTGTCCTCACCGGGGCGTTTTTTACAGCCTGAATCGATTGAACGTCTTTGTCACCGGCGATATCGGGTGTTACACCCTGGCACATATGCCTCCGCTCAATTCCCTGGATACGGCACTATGCATGGGAGCTGGCATCGGCCAAGCTCATGGCATCGAGCGGGCTCTCGGACCTGATGCTCAGGGGAAGGTTGTCGCAGTTATAGGCGATTCAACCTTCCTGCATTCCGGTATCACCGGATTAATGAACATGGCATACAATCGGGGGAAAGGAACGGTGGTGCTCTTGGACAACCGTTTTACCGCCATGACCGGAGGACAGGAGCATCCGGGAACCGGATTTACAATGGCCGGAGAACCGACATTTCGGGTAGACTATATGCATCTCGGAGAAGCTTTAGGAGTACGACATATACGGACAATCAATCCGTATAATCTTCAGAAGACCTATTCCGTATTAAAAGAAGAAGCCAGTCGGCCGGAACTTTCTCTCGTGATTTCCGAGGCTCCATGCATACTGAATCGCCGGGAGTATACACCTTTTACTGATCGGTTTGAAATTGATCAGGAGCAGTGCATCGGCTGCGGAACCTGCATTCGGCTGGGATGCCCAGCCCTCGGTTGGAATGCAGAAGCTGCTTCCAGGGCCACTGGAGACGGCACCGCGACACGAAAAAAACGCAAAGGATTTGCCTCCCTCGATCCTCTGCTTTGCATTGGCTGCGGTATGTGTCAGCAGGTATGTAAAACGAAAGCGATTAGCAAAGTCGCAGAGCAGGGGGTTAAAGAAGACCTCAGTGGTTAAGGGTTCAAAGTGGAGCATTAAGCGAAAGCCTCTGGGCGGCTTCGGTCCCCGGTAGATCGCAGAAGAAACTCTTCTTTAGCTGTGATTCCTCACTTCGTTCGGTGGATAAAGAGCTGAGGCGCAGCCCGCCTAGCCGGCAATGACGGACTGTCGTGAAGTTTCATACGAGGAGTAAAGGAATCCGTTCTCAGCAGGACACTTTATAAGACTCTGGCGACACACGAGCCTCCCAAGAGCCTGCAAGCATAGGATTTCGGTACCGTTCATGACGTATGATCAAACAGATAAAGATTTCATACCGGGCTATCAGCGCCTGCGGCGATCCGGGGAGCTTGCCGAACGGATTCGCCAGGCGTACGAGCGGCTTTCCTGCTGCACACTCTGTCCCCGACAGTGCCGGGTTAATCGGTATCACGGTGAGCGAGGCTATTGCGGAGCTGGTGACTGTGTGAAAATAGCACGCTTCCTCCCTCACTTTGGTGAGGAGCCGCCCTTGATCGGAATGCAAGGGGCCGGAACCATCTTCTTCTCGCACTGTAGTCTGAAATGCTGTTACTGTCAGAATTATCAGATTAGTCATCAGAGCTTGGGGCAGGAAACAACGGTCGTTGCTCTTGCACGGATCATGTGTGAGCTTCAGGAACAAGGGTGCGCCAATATTGATCTGGTAACTCCGACTCAGTATCTTCCTTTTATTTTGGATGCGGTTCGCCTCGCGGCAGAGAATGGCCTGATTATCCCTCTGGTATATAACAGCAGCGGGTATGAATCCCTGGAGACACTGCATCTTCTCGACGACATCGTGGATATTTTTCTTCCTGATTGGAAATACAGCACCTCAGATCTGGCTGAGGAGTTCTCTCATGCTCCGGACTATCCTTCGGTATGTGAGGAGGCGGTGCGGGAAATGTACTATCAGGTGGGAGATCTTGTTGAAGACCCAAACGGACTAGCCCGCAGGGGGCTGATTGTTCGACATCTTGTCCTTCCCGGTTCTCTTGATAACACTGAACGTATCCTCAGGCGGATTGCTGAGCTGTTTCCAGACAGCATCCGAGTGAGTCTCATGTCGCAGTATGTGCCTTGCTATCAGAGTGAATTGCACCCGGGTCTCGATCGTCCTCTCACTGAAAGCGAGTACGGACGAGCCCGGGAAGTTCTGGAGGAGTGTGGTCTGGCTGAATGCTGGATCCAGGAGTTAGAAAGCCGTTGCCTTTTTTTGCCTGATTTTACCAAAGAGGATCCCTTTGGGGATACAAGTTCACGGGTCGAAGGTTAGCAGGAACTCGGAGCGGGAAAGATACTGGAATAATGGATGACCTCTTGAAGTGAGCGAGGATCGCGGAAGAAAATCCTAAATGCGAATCTCTCAGCACTAAACAAATTCCAAATCCAAAGGCTCTAAGGTCCTAAACCAAACGAATTCTCCCATTCTCCATTTTTCCAATCTCCCACCATTCCGCTCCTCAGTCGGTGAACGGTGAACGGACAACGGTGAACGCGTAAGCCTCTAAGCGGTGAACACGCGGCAGATAACCGCAGTATCACGGCCGTGGAGAAACCTCTTGACTTGGTTCGGAAATGAGATAGAGTTTCTGTTTGATCCTGAGAACGGGTATCGCCCATTCATCAAAGCAGCGTCTGTGTGTCAAGCGGGTGAGCGAAATCAAAGAGAATCACACTGCGTTCCATGGTACAAAAGAAACCCAGAGGAGCTTTGAAGCTTGCATATAGCAAGAAGTCTGCGCAAGGGGATCGGTTTCGGAGATCACGATCTCGCATTCTTGCACTGCTTGCTTTCGTTGCTCTGGCTGCGATTACGGCACTTTCATTGTATATTGTTAAGAACCCCATCTGGGTGGCAGGCTCTGGTTGTACCACAACGTATATTCCCTCGTCGATTCATTCTCCGGAGGGTTCCTCGATACAACTAAAAAGTGCCAGTGTAACGCTTTTCTTTTCCGATCCAGACAGTGGTCTGTTAATCCGTGAAAAGCGCTCAATTGTCTGGAATCCTGCAGATCTGAAGAGTCAGGTTCGAGCTATTCTTTATGACCTGCAGAAAGGATCGAAACAGAACCTGCTCAATCCGATGCCGGCTCTTGCACAAGTACGCGATATCTCTTTCCAGGGCGATATGGCGGTCCTGGATTTCAGCAGAGAATTACGGGATCATCATCCCGGAGGAAGTCTTGCTGAAATGCATACCATTTATGCTATTGTCAATTCTGTGACCTTGAACATCGCATCCGTCAAAAAAGTTCAGATCCTCATTGAAGGCAAGACTGTGGAAACATTGAAAGGGCACATTGACTGCCGTTCACCATTGGCTCCAAACTTTTCCCTTATCAAAGCGAGTTAGCAGTGGCCAAGAAGAGCCGTTTGGACAGAATCCGCAACATTGGTATCATCGCCCATATCGATGCCGGCAAGACTACGGTGACCGAGCGAATTCTTTTCTATACCGGAAGGATTCATAAGATGGGCGAGGTACATGATGGACAGGCAGCTATGGACTACCTCATTCAGGAGCAGGAACGAGGCATCACCATCACTTCAGCAGCGACCACGTGCGTGTGGCAAGGCACGGACATCCATCTGATTGATACACCCGGGCACGTGGACTTCACGATTGAGGTGGAGCGGTCTCTGAGAGTTCTGGATGGCGCGGTCGTCGTGTTCTGCGCAGTGGGAGGCGTGGAACCTCAATCGGAGACGGTATGGCACCAGGCAGACAGGTATCGGGTTCCGCGGCTGGCATTCATCAACAAGATGGACCGTATTGGATCGGATTTTCGCGGCGTCATCCAGCAGATGAAAGACAAGTTGGGTGCCCGGCCGCTCGTTCTTCAGCTGCCGCTGGGATCTGAATCAGACTTCAAAGGAGTTATTGACCTTATTGCCAATCAGGCGCTGGTTTGGGATGACGATACGCTTGGTGTGTCTTTTACTTCCATGCCGATACCAGAAGCGTATCGTGATGAGGCAGCTGAGTATCGCGACCGTCTTATGGAGACACTCGCCGAAGGTGATGACCTTCTTTTAGAAAAGTACCTTTCCGGGGCAGAGATTACTGCCGATGAGGCTCACCAGGCAGTGCGAAGCCTCACCCTGAGTTATGCGGTAACACCGGTTCTTTGTGGATCAGCATTGCGGAATAAGGGTATTCAACCAGTGCTGGATGCTGTTGTCCGATATCTTCCGTCACCGCAGGATGTGCCCGCAGTGATGGGCATTAATCCCCGAACCAATGACAAGGAGGAGAGACTCAGCAGCGATGATGCTCCGCTAACTGCATTCGCCTTTAAGGTTCTGACCGATGAGGAAAAGCGAAAGCTAGTGTTTCTACGTATTTATTCTGGCGTGATCCAGGCTGAAACTGCTGTCTACAATGCTTCCAAGAACAAAACCGAGCGACTGGCCCGCCTGTTTCGAATGTATTCTAATAAGCGGGAGCGATTACCTGAGGCTCGCGCGGGAGACATTGTCGCTGCCGTGGGCCTCAAGGATACAATTACCGGTGATACCCTCTGTGATCCTCAACATCCAATTCTTCTCGAGCCCCTTGATTCTTACCGCCCGGTGATGTCTGTCGCTATAGAGCCGAAGACCCGCAGTGACATGGAAAAGCTGGAGGGCGCGTTAAACAAGCTGGTGGATGAAGATCCGACGTTTACCGTCAAGCATGATGAAGACTCTGATCAGACTATTATTTCAGGCATGGGAGAGCTGCATCTGGATGTGCTGGTTACCAGGCTGCTGCAAGATTTCAATATCAACGTTAACGTGGGCAAGCCCCAGGTCGTGTATCGTGAGACGATCACGAGATCTGTTGAACACGAAGCAACCTTTGACCGGGAAATCGGGGGAACGCGCAACTACGGTAACGTACGGGTTAGGCTTGAGGCTCTGAAACGCGGAAGCGGCGTTGAATATGCAAATACGCTGGCAGAAGGTAGTCTCCCTGCGAATATCCTCAGTGCCATCGAAATGGGAATCCATGAAAGGCTTCTATCCGGCGTGGCGGCTGGTTATCCGGTTGTCGATGTGAAGATCAGTCTGATCAATGCCCTGCTCCAGGATAGTGCCTCTACTGAACTAGCCTATAAGATTGCCGCATCAATGGCGGTAAAAGAAGGATGCGAAAAAGCCGGCCCGGTTCTCCTTGAGCCGATTATGGCCCTTGATGTCGTAGTACCGGAGGAATTCATGGGCGAGGTTATCGGTGATCTCAATGCGCGGCGAGGCAGACTTGGCAATATTACACCTAAAGGAAAGGTATCGGTGATCAAGGCAATGGTACCGCTCAAAGAAACCTTCGGTTATTCCACGAGCCTGCGATCAGCCAGCCAGGGCCGCGGCACATTTACCATGCAGTTTTCTCATTACGACCAGGCGGGATAGGGATTAGTTAAGTGGAGAATTGGTCAAATAGTGAATTGGTAGAATGATTGAGTTGCATGGTGAAAAGGCCACCAGACATTCATGACCAGGGTACCTGTTCCTTCTTAAACAAGAACCACTTAACGATTCAACCAATTCCGGACTCACCGTGCTCCGCGCTCTCTGTCTCTAAATCCCCGGACCACTTCCTCGATCAGCTCACTCCACCAGCGCCTGTTTCAATACTTCTGCAAGGTGCTTCACTGCTTGCTGCTTATTCATGGCATGAAAACCATCCTGAAACTGCATCAGACATCCCATGCACGAGGTAACCACCGTATCTATACCTGCCTCTTCAATCGATCGTACTCGCCTGCGGAAGATCTGCAAGGATAGATCATAATGACTCACGTCAAAGCTGCCTCCGGAGCCACAGCAAAGGTTTTCCTGGCCGGTCTCAACGAATTCCGCTCCTCGTATTGCACGGAGCAGCTCTCGCGGTTGCATGATGATGCCCTGCGCCCGCCGCAGGTGGCAGGGATCATGGAAAGTAAAACGAACCTGTTCTTCGGCCTGAAAATTCTTCATCGCAGGCAAACCCGCGTCCACAAGAAGTTCGGATAGATCCTTTACTCGCTGAGAAAACGCTAAGGCCTTCTGCCTTGAACTTTTGTCCTCAAACAATGCAGGATACTGCTTGAGGTGAGCACTGCAGGAAGAGCAGAATGCAACTATCGGGACAGATTCTTCTCCTGCGAAGGCGTCGATTGTTCGTCTGGCGATCTGGCGGGCGGCTTCGATCTCCCCTGCTCCTGATGCCATTAGTCCACAGCAGCTTTGTTCCGGAGGGATTACAACCGGAATACCGAGGTGTTCCAGCAGAGCCAGGGCAGCTTCGGCAATACCGGGAAGTATATAGTTTGCAACACAGCCGATAAAGAGCAGCGCTCCCGGGTGATGTGGTTGAGATCGTTTTCGCCGGACATCGAGAAAAGACTGCTGTGCCAGAGCTGGAATAATCCGCGCCGATTTTTCTCTTCCTCTGGGCAGGCGATAGTAGAGGCCGCTTTCAAGCGGAACCTTTTTCAAAAGCAGCGGCTCAAGTGCTTTTCCCGCTTGATAGAGCCGGTCAAGCCGCTGCGGAAAGGGCAGAATGCGTGATAGAAAGGTTTTATACGCTAAAGCTGAATTCCTTCGAGAGGTGAATATGGTGCGGGCCTTGCGGATAAGCTCGTATGCTGGCACCATATTCGGACAGATTTCCGTGCAGGCGCCACAAAGGAGGCAGCATGATAAGATATCGTTTATGTTTGCTTCTGATAACGACCCGGAGGCGGCAGCCTCAATGAGAGCGATCTTGCCCCGGGCGGTTTGCGGTTCGCGTCCGGTTTCTCGATAAATCGGACAGACGCTCAGGCAACGACCACACTTGACGCACGCGGCGGCTTCGCTGGCCAAGCTATCGACGGATTCGATAGTGAGGTTGTGATTGGGTTTCCCTTCCATTAGCGGTCAGTATTCTTCAGCCGGATTTCCGTAAAAGATTTTCCCGGGATTGAGAATGTCATTGGGATCAAAAGCTCGTTTGATTCTCTTCATTAAAGCAATTTCAGTATCGGTAAGCTCCATCCCAAGATAGGCTGCTTTCGTGATCCCGATGCCGTGCTCGCCGGAAATGGTTCCTCCCAATTCAATGACTGTTTGAAAAAGCTCTTTTACTACTCTTTCAGCTTTCTCTGGTTCGCCTTTTCGCGATTTGTCATACATGACATTCACATGCAGATTCCCGTCACCGGCATGGCCAAAGCTGATAACCGGGAGCTGAAATTTCTTTTTGATCTGTTCCAGCCGGTGGAACAAGTCCGGGATTCGACTGCGCGGAACCACGATATCCTCATTGATCTTAGTTAGCTTGAGCTGCATCAGCGCTGGAGAGATGGCCTGCCGAATCTGCCAGAGCGTTTCGGCCTCCTGATCCGTTTGCGCTTGTTTAATGTAAAACGCTTCCCGGTTTCTGCACAATTCTTCTATCCTGTCAGTCTGTTTTTTCATCGTCAGAGGATCGCCATCCAGTTCGATGAGCAGGACGGCCTCAGTACCGGCTGGCAGGTTCAATGGTCGATACGTGCTGACGCAACGGATTGAAGCCTGGTCGATCAGCTCAAGTTTTGCGGGGATAATACCGCTTCGAATGATATCGGATACCGTATGCGAACAGGCTTCGATGCTGCTGAAAGCGGCTATGAGCGTACGCGTGGCTTCCGGCTTGGGGATGAGGCGAACGTATATTTTTGTAATAATTCCCAGAGTCCCTTCAGATCCTACAATAAGACGGGTGATGTCATATCCTACCACCCCTTTCATGGTACGCACACCGGTGGTGATTATTTCACCGGTCGGCAAGACCACTTCCAGGCCAGTTACATAATCGCGAGTGACTCCGTATTTCAGGCCGTGTGGACCGCCGGCATTCTCAGCTGCGTTACCTCCCAAGCTCGAAAAGGCCAGACTTGAAGGATCCGGGGGATAAAAAAGTCCACGTTTTTTTACTTCATTCTGAAAATCCCCACAGAGCACACCTGGTTCAACGATCGCGGTGAGATTGTCGGCGTCAATTTCCACAATGCGGTTCAAGCGAGTAGTCACCAGGACAACGCCACTGAGGATGGCCAAGGCGCCACCGGTAAATCCGCTTCCTGCGCCCCGGGGAATCACGGCAAACTGCATCCTGTTTGCAAGCCGGAGAATCTCGGCTATCTCTTGAGCGGTCCCGGGAAACACAACTGCATCGGGAAGAAATTTCCGGTTTACTGCGTCATAGGAATAGCAGACCAGAGATTCGGAATCAGTGAGGACGTTTTCTTTGCCCACAATTTTCATGAGCAGATAGATGGCGTTCTTCTTTAGCAACGATGATGCTCCCTTCGGGTAGTACTACTGGTAAGTGACACTGTTTGTCCAGGGCAGCGTCGATCCGCCATACGGATTAACGAGAAGCCGACTCGGTGTTGTCGCCAGAGTGCGAGAATCGCGTTGTTGTGCCGCGAACGTGCGTTCCATGTATGCCAAAAGATAATAGCATTACGCTGGAAAGGATGAAAGGTCAAGGATCTAGGGACTGTATGATAATGCCCTAATGGGTTAAAAATAGATCGAGGGAATGCACCAATTGGTGATTATCAGCATGACATTCCTTGGACTATTTCTCCTCGGCTTTATCAGAATGTGCCTTCATGACCTATTGTCATACAGTCCCTAGACTTTGGTGATCATGCCCTTGAAAAACAAGACACAACTGGATAGAGTAGTTTTGTTGGACTGTTCAAGAAAGGGCGTGAATCCGGAATGATGAACCATAGTACACTCTCACCTCTGTCATCCAGTCAGCGAAGCAGACGACCGTGGGCCTGGGCTCAATTGGCAACCGGCCTCCTGCTGGCCGTTGTTTCAGGAATCCTTCTTTTCCAAAGGGTGGAACCTTTTGCGTCCGAGTTCTACCTCTTTATCTGGTGGTCCTATATTATTGCTATCGATGCAGTCACTTATCTCATTCAAAACAACTCGCTTATTATCAGCAGGACCAGAGAATTCCTGATCATGCTGCCCTGGTCGGTTGCGTTCTGGCTGCTATTTGAGATGGTGAACCTGCGCCTAGATAACTGGCACTACATCAATGTCGCCAGCAACATCTGGGTCCGCTGGCCGGGCTATTTTCTCGCCTATGCCACAGTGCTTCCGGGTATTTTTGAGACCGCAGAAGTGCTTGGTTGCCTCGGATTGTATCACAGGGTGCGGTGCCGGCAGCGGGTGATCGCTCCAGTGCGGTTTTTTGCGTTCTATGGGACCGGAATTCTTTTTCTTGCTTTGAGCCTGGCAGCTCCCCGCTTCTGCTTTCCCCTGATCTGGCTGGCGTTCATTTTTCTGCTGGAACCGCTAAACTATACACATGGCGGCTTATCGTTGCTGCGCGACTGGGAGTTGGGGAAGCCGAAAAATCTGCTGCTTCTGCTCACTGCGGGACTTGTCTGCGGAGGGCTATGGGAGCTCTGGAACTTCTGGGCCGGCGCTAAATGGATCTACACGGTTCCATTCTTCGACGAACTCAAGATTTTTGAAATGCCGCTTGCGGGGTTTCTCGGATTTCCTCCCTTTGCGGTTGAGTGCTACGTGATGTACAATTTTATTTCGCTCTTCCGTGGGAAGAGAACCTGGTTGAAAGACAATCCACCTCAAACCTCATACCGACGGTTATCCCCTCGCGTGACGCTCAGTGTTGCGGCTGTAATGATACTTTTCTTCGCTATCGGCTTCCAGGTTCTTGACCGTCATACGGTGAAATCGTTTGCTCTGCGGCCAACCCTGAGCACCAGCAAGACACCATCTGCCGTGTTGTCCCGCGAAACGGGAATCATCGTCACGAACTCGGTGCCTTGCATCGTATGTTTTGCCGATGCCCAGGCTAACCAGTTTTGGTTGGAAAGCCGGAAAGTGCTTGCAAACAACACTCGTTGGTGATAAAAAAACCTTTTCTTAGACGGCTGAGAACGAGCCTTTATTCTTATTGAATTGACGGAACTGATGCACCCATGATTAGCGCAGAGAAAGTTACAGAACTGGAGGGCGTTGCTCGCGATTTACGCGGTGATATTCTGAGGATGCTCACGAAAGCCTGTTCGGGTCACACTGGCGGATCCCTTTCAGCAGTGGAGATCCTTACCGCACTCTACTTTCATACGCTTCGGCACGATCCGAAGAATCCTTCCTGGCCGGATCGCGACCGGTTTGTTCTGTCCAAAGGGCACGGAGCTCCCGTTCTCTATGCGGCTCTTGCCCGTTGCGGCTACTTTGACCGGGCTGTTCTCACTACACTGCGGGAACTGGGAAGCATCCTGCAGGGCCATCCAGATATGAAGTCTACTCCTGGTGTGGATATATCCACTGGATCCCTTGGTCAAGGACTCTCCCTAGCCAATGGCATGGCTCTGGCGCTACGCCTGGACAATCGGCCATCCCGGGTCTACGCTGTGCTGGGAGATGGAGAAATTCAGGAAGGACAAGTCTGGGAAGCCGCCATGGCTGCTGCTCATTACCGCCTGGATAATCTGTGTGCCATTATTGACAATAACGGACTCCAGATAGACGGACCGGTAGAAAAGATCATGAGCCTGGGCTCGATTGCCGATAAGTGGGCTTCTTTCGGATGGAAGGTGTTCTGTGTGGACGGCCACAGTTTTCCGGATCTTATCGGTGCGCTGGATCAGACTAAGTCGGTCAAAGAGCAGCCGTCGGTCATTGTCGCCAGGACGCTCAAAGGTAAGGGGTGCTCCTTTTGTGAAGGCAAAGTAGAATACCATGGCGTAGCTCCCTCAGCTGAGGAGCTGGAATGTGCCCTGAAGGAGCTTGGCTGTGAGTGCTAACAGGGTGTTGAAAAAAATACGCCGCCGACAGCGGGCTCTTTCAACAGCTTGCTAAAGGAAGGTGATCGTTTTGTCAAACCTAACAGACCTGCGCGAGGCTTACGGAAAAACACTTGCTCAACTTGGCGAGGAGAACGAAAACATTGTGGTCCTTGATGCGGACCTTTCGGGATCCACCAAGACGAGTGTTTTTGGGAAGAAATTTCCTCATCGTTTTTTCAATATGGGAGTAGCCGAGCAGAACATGATCAGTACTGCTGCCGGGTTGGCAGCTGCGGGCAAAATTGCGTTTGCCAGCACTTTCGCCGTGTTCGCCTCTGGACGAGCCTGGGAACAGATACGATACAGCGTTGCCTACAATCGCCTCAACGTAAAAATCGTGGCCAGCCACGGCGGCATCACCGTAGGCCCTGACGGAGGATCACACCAGTGTGCGGAAGATATCGCCATCATGAGGGTTCTTCCCTCGATGCGGGTGATTGTTCCCGGCGATGGAATCGAGATGAGAGAGGTCATCAAGGCGGTCGCCGAGATTCCCGGACCATTCTATGTACGTGGATCCCGAGTGAAGTTTCCCGCTCTCGTGGGGGAAAATTACCGCTTTCAGCTGGGAAAAGGAGTCGTGCTGCGCGACGGTCGAGATGTAACTTTGATTGGGACCGGATTGATGGTGTCAAAATGTCTGGAGGCTGCCGAGGTCTTGGACCAGGAAGGGATTTCAACTCGAGTGGTAAACATGTCTACAATCAAACCTCTCGATGAAGAACTGGTGATTGATTGCGCGGCGCAGACGCAAGGTATCGTCACTGCTGAAGAGCACTCCATTATCGGAGGGCTGGGAAGTGCAGTGGCTGAAGTCCTCGGTGAAAAGCTTCCTGCTCCACTCGTGCGGATCGGTGTCCGGGACTCCTTTGGGCACTCAGGAACGGCTGACGAATTACTCGATCTTTTTGGGCTGTCATCCCGGAGTATCGTCATGGCGGCAAAGCAGACCCTGGGGATGCACCGAGGCGAACGCACCATGATGACTATGGCAATGCGCTGACCACTCAGTTGGTGACGCTTGTACCTCTAGAAACGCCACGTGCTTGCACCTGCCGCCAGTATCTGCTTTTCTCAATATTGTTGTCCGCTTGTTTTGCTCAGGATCTTGTTCCACGGCTCGAATCATGATGTTCTCCTCTTCTCCAGCATAGGAGATTTCCACCAGTATAAGTCGGTATGATTCCCTCACCGACAGCCGGCTGTTATCTGCTCCTGTTGAAATATGGTATAGTGAAAGCAGCTGCGGACTCGCAGGATATTGATCTGTAGATACTATCAACACAGCATTCTCAAAGAGAGTTCCCGCTGGAACAACGTTTCAAAAAAGCATGCCATGATTCAGTTGTACAATGTCGACAAAACGTATTCCTCCCGGTACCCGGCGCTCAGTGACATCAATCTGGATATCGGTAAGGGAGAATTCGTTCTGATTGTCGGGCCAAGCGGAGCTGGGAAGACGACGCTTCTCAAGCTAATGTTTCTCTCAGAAATGCCTTCCCGCGGGCGCGTTGTGATCAATGGAATGGACACCCGGAAGATCACTGGACCGCAGATTTCACTCCTGCGCCGCAAAATCGGATTTGTGTTCCAAGACTTCAAGCTGCTCCCTCACCGATCGGTATATGACAATGTTGCAATAAGCCTGGAAGTGCTGATGATGAAAAGGAGGCTGGTCAAACGCCGCGTTCAACAGGTTCTCAAGCACGTGGGCCTTCTGAATCGTGCTGATGCCATACCGCTGATCCTATCGGGAGGGGAACAGCAGCGGGTGGCCATTGCCCGGGCTGTGGTCAAGGATCCATTGATTTTACTGGCTGATGAGCCTACGGGAAATCTGGATCTGGATATCACCAGAGACATTATGAAGCTTTTCAAGATCATTAATTCCTGGGGAACCACGATTGTAATAGCGACCCATAACAAGGCGCTCCTTGAGTACCGTCCGACCAAAGTGATCGCCCTTAAGAAAGGGGCTATTCAGGAAGTGTTTGTTTCCAGCAGGATGGCGAACTCGGAGGATACCAGTCTTCCATCCGGTGGTGAGTAACCGTGGCATTTAGATACCTTTTCTACTTTATCGGGAAAGCCCTACAGAACAGCAGGCACTTTCTGCTTATCAATCTCATTACCGTAGGGATCATCAGCCTCTCGCTTGTGGTCGTAAGTGTGTTCCTGATAGTGTTCTTAAATCTTCGTACCTACCTGGATACCTGGCGAGGTCAGATTCAAATCAGCGCATACTTGGCTGACGATGCCCTGGATCCAACGTCGTTGTCCTCGTTAGGGGACTCGCTCCTGAATTTTCCTGAGGTGAAGAACATCACTATCATCTCCAAAGATGATGCCCTTCAGTTTTTGAAGCGTAGCTTCCCTCATCAGGCTATTGCCCTCGAAAGCATGCAGAAGAATCCCCTTCCGGCCTCCATTGACATTCAGCTTAATGAGAGCTACGATAATTTAAATACAATTAAGGAACTTGCCGAAAGGATCCGGAACCTCTCAGGTGTTGAAGAAGTCGAATATGGTGCTGCATGGCTGGAAGGGTATGCACAAATGCTCGACTTCTTCGTGATGGCAGCGTTTGTTGTCGGAGCAGTGGTCATTTTAGCCACCGTATTTATTATCTCCAATACAATCCGCCTCACAATATATGCCCGCAAGGAAGAAATCGAAGTCCTGCGCTTTGTCGGAGCTGCTAATTCCTTTATCAGAGTACCTTTCTATGTTGAGGGAATTCTTCAGGGTCTAGCCGGCAGCCTGATTGCTTTGGCACTGGTTTATGGCTGTTTCTGCCTTTTCACGAATTGGATTAGTCAGTCTTCTCCTTTTCCTGTTCACCTCATGCAATTCTCTTTCCTTTCGTCTTCGTATCTGCTGCTGGTCATTGTGGGAGGAATGCTGACTGGTTTGCTGGGAAGCTGGTGTTCACTGGGGAGATATTTACGCATGTAGCAGATGGTTGAAGAGGCAGCCGAGTGTTATTGTGGGGAACGCGTCCGGATTCATTAGGAAAGCAGGCTGACCGTCCGGCAGCCGCCATCAGGTTACTATGCAGTATCCCGTTTGTTTGTTTTTCTCATTTACTTTCCTTCTCGTTACGCAGCTGATCGTTCCCTGCTGGAGTGGGGAGGATAAGACAGCTGATACCGCCACTCGTCTGGGCCGGGGAAAAAGTGAGCTGCAGGGCTTACAGAAGAAGCTTCGCAGCGAGCAAGCTCAGCTTAAGGAGTCCCGGGTAAAAGAAAAAAAAGTCGTCTCGGAACTAAACCGCATCGAAAAAGAACTGGTGCAAAAGGAGCAATCACTTCGCACCTACGAGCAGCAGGCAAAGAAGAAGAAATCACAGATTGACCTGCTTGCTATTCGCTTGCGCGACCTGCAAATGAGGGTGAAAGAGGATGAGAATACCCTGTCTCTCGCTGCCCGAGCACTTTATCAACTGAGCCGTACCACCATGGCCAGGGTGTTCTTCTCGGGGTCAAGCTTTTCTGACGCGGTTCGCCAGCACACGTACCTGACAAAGGTTATTGATTATAATGCTGGTTGTGTTGATCATTATACGCATGTCCTGAAAGAGATCGAGCGTGATCGACAGATGTTGAAGGAAGATAGCTCAAAGCTTGCTGTCCTGGCTGATGAGGTTCGCTCGACGCAGGAAGAGATTCTGCGACACAAACAAGGCAAAGCCACTCTGTTGGCGAAGGTGAAGTCTGAAAAAGAAGCTCACGCCAGTGCAATTCGGGAACTCGAGAAAGCTTCCCGGCAGCTTCAGGCGCTGATTGATCGGCTGGAAAAGAGTGGATCGATCTCAGTGCCTTCAAGCACAAAAGGTTTCGCCTCTGGCAAAAGGAAATTCAATTTTCCGGTTGATGGTGATATCATAACTTACTTTGGAAAACAGGAAGACAAAGACTTTTCTACCATTTCCTTCAATAATGGGATCGAAATCAGGGCTCCCCAGGGCAGTCCAATCAAGGCAATTTTCTCAGGAGCCGTCATTTATGCAAACTGGTTTAAAGGATACGGCAATCTGCTTATCATTGACCACGGAGCAGGCTACTATTCCCTTTCTGGTCATGCATCATCACTTGCCAAGAAGGTCGGCGAAACAGTAAAAGAAGGAGATACCATAGGGTATGTTGGGGATACGGGATCACTCAAGGGTGCTAATCTTTATTTTGAAATCAGGCACCAAGGCAAGCCGCTCAATCCCCTCGACTGGCTCAAACATTAAATAACAGTATCAGCAATCTTTTTGTAGAACAAGGAGCTCAAGCGTGAACGAACGAAAACAGCAATCGTCCTGGATTCTCTTGATCGCCGTTTTTCTTCTCGGTTTCCTACTTAACGAGTACAGCGGATCGCTCGTATCAGCGGTTACCGACAAGAGCTATGAGAATCTCAAGGTTTTTAGCGACGTTCTGTATATTATTCAGAAAGACTATGTCGAAGAAACAAAAGTCGATGACCTGGTTGAAGGGGCGATCAAAGGAATGCTGAACATGCTTGATCCCCACTCCGCGTATATGCCTCCGGACATGTATCAGGAGATGCAGGTTGAGACTAAAGGGAGTTTTGGTGGACTCGGCATAGAACTCACGGTAAAGGACGGTACGCTTACCGTTGTGGCACCGATTGAAGATACCCCTGCTTTCCGTGCAGGCATTAAGGCCGGAGATCAGATCGTCAAAATTGAAGGTTCATCGACTAAGGACATGACGATTATGGATGCAGTCAAGAAACTGCGCGGGAAAAAAGGTACGACGGTGACGATATCAATCATACGTGAGGGTTTGACTGAGCCGAAAGATATCAAGATTACCCGGGACACCATTGAAATCAAGAGCGTGAAGTCGAAGATTATTGATGAGCGCATCGGATATATTCGTATAACTCAGTTTCAGGAACACACCGCCAGAGACTTCAGCGAGGCACTGAAAGGTTTCGAACAGCAGGTGGCGAAGCCGATAGGCCTCATTCTTGATCTGCGTAACAATCCTGGAGGCCTCCTCGAACAGGCAGTTGAGGTGAGCGATGAATTCGTTGATTCTGGGCTTATTGTATACACTGAAGGCCGAACCCCCGACCAGCGGATGGAGTTCCGCGCGCGGCCAAATGACAAAAAGCGCGATTATCCGATCATCGTTTTGGTTAATGCTGGAACCGCCAGCGGTTCGGAGATTGTAGCCGGAGCACTACAGGATGACGAACTGGCGTTGATTATGGGAACTACTACCTTTGGGAAAGGTTCAGTTCAGACGGTGATACCACTAGAGAACGGGGCTGGTATGCGGCTGACAACAGCCAAGTATTTTACTCCCAAGGGACGACTTATTCACGCCAAAGGGATTGAGCCGGACATCGTTGTCGAAGACAGCATCGAGCAGATTGCGAAGGATATGCCGGGAGTGCGGTTTATAAGGGAAAAAGATCTGCAGGGAGAAAAAGATGAGGAAGCTACTTCTGATCAGAAAAGCAAAGAGGGTGTGAACAATGAGCCGGCAAAAGAAGGAACAAATGATCGGAATAGTGATAAGCCTGCTGGATCGACGCTGTCTCCGGAATCGCAGAAAAAAGAAGACGGTCCGGACAGTGATCCGCCATTGGATCGTGCAGTCGAACTGCTGAAAAGCTGGAAAGTCTTTCGGCAGATCGGGAATGGCTCCACAACCAAGATCGATAAGGCATTGTGAGGTATATGCGATGAACCCTCAAATTGTGTATGTGATTGTTGCCAGCCTTGGCGGGATCGGCATAATAGTCCTCCTGGTGTTTCTCATACCGGTGCTTGTCCAGGTGCGGAAGACCGCTCAGCAATTCGAGGTGACTGCTGCGACATTAGAAAAGGTACTCGATCAGGATTTTAGAGAATTGCTTGATCAGGGTGAGAAAGTTTTACAGGAATTGGAAGACTTGCCGCCATGGGTAAAAGATAAACTTGCCCGCTTTCCGAGCGAACGCGTTTTACCGGCTATGCCTCTCGTAGGCGGCTCGCTGGGAAGGACGCTGTTTCTTTGGGCGCTTCGGGGAGGTTGGCAGCTTTTTAAGAAAAAATAACACAAGGAATAATCTTGCGCTATATTAAGTACTTCAATGAAAGGGGGTGCGGTTATGAGTGACAATCGTTCTGGATTCGGCTTTGCGGCATTGGCGTTGTCGTTTATCAGCGGTGGAATCGTGGGGGCTGCTTTGGGAGTGCTTTTTGCACCTCGAAGCGGGCTGGAGACCCGAGAGATGATCAAGGAACAGGCGGATGAAGCATGTGTCCGGATCCGGGATGCTGCTGATACGATCATAGAGCGCGCAGAGGAACTGGCTGCCACCGGTCGGGGGAAATGGGGTGATGCTCGCGAGGTTGTGCATGCCTCAGTCGAACGGGTAAAAGACAGCCTGAACAAGAAAATCGAAGAGGCTGCGGAAATTGACAAGCCGTGACCGAAGAGGCCACTCTTGAATCGTCCGGTGCTGAACGGAGGCACTGCATTAAGGGAATGTTCTGCTAAATAGGCGCCTTGGCGCCTATTTTTTTTGACCTACCCCCTATGATATACTACCAGTAGGTGGTGTGACCTGCTCTCTCCTTTCTTCAGTCAACGGGGTTGTATGGGATCTCCCCGCGTATCCAATCTCTTTGCAATCCCGCAGTAGTCATACTCTACTCCACCAACAAGATGCTATTCGCAGAGCATGCTCGATATGAATCGTTGGAGGTGCGCTTGTATGGAAAAGCTCAGCAGGTCAATTGACATCATGATCTGGATATCTTTAGTGATGTTCTTATCGCTTATATGTCTTGAGGAAAATCACGCTCAGGGAGGCGATTTGCCCGGTGATGGTGATATTGCCGGCTATAATGCTGTTATCGGTACTAGCGGAGAAGGCGCTAGTGCACATAGTGCATCGTACTATGCCATCATAGCTGGCATCGCTGACTATCCTGGCTCTCTTAATGATCTTGAATACACGGATGATGATGCCCTCGATATGCGAGATGCTCTGCTGCAGTATTCGAACTGGAATCCGTCCCATATCCAGCTCCTTCTGGATGGTTCGGCATCAGTGCAAGGGATTTACGACGCAATACAGAACGTGGCTGAGATCATGACTCGTAATGATATTCTACTCTTTTACTTCTCAGGACATGGCACTAATAAGACCGATAAAGCTCCACTTGATGAAGTTGATGGGAAAGACGAGTACCTGTGCGCTTATGATGACGGCATTAGTGATGATCAGCTCAGCGCTTGGCTTGGAACACTTGATACAAGTCATGTGGTTGTCATGCTGGACACCTGTTTCAGCGGTGGACAGATCGAAGACGATGGGGGTGCTCGCTCGCGCACTTTTCCGGGTACGTTGGAAACTATACTTCGTGGTGACGGTTTTGCCGCCGATTTTCAGGTGCCTCGGCAAGGGGCAAAAGATTTTGAAGAAGATGACGGCTATATTGTTCTCACTGCCTGCGACGACAATCAGCTTTCTATGGAATTGTCGTCGCTGGGCAATGGCCTGTTCACCTATTTAACCCTCATGGTATTTGACAAGAATTGCGGCAGCGGCCTCGATCAGTCGCTTTCCGCCGAAGATATCGGCAAGCGGACGCTATGGGCCTTCTGGGCGATGTATGCAGCCAATCCTTCGCTCTACTCATATTTAGGTCAGATGCCTCAATTTCTCGATGGGTACCCGGTGGGTTCTCCCACCAGTGCCGAGCTGCCACTATGTTACTAGAAATCAACTTCTTACGTATGGAGTGATGCCAAGCATCCCTTAACAGACGGTCGGAGAGTGAAACCGCTACTACTCTCGGGCCGTTTTTTATTTGCACGCATTATTCTTTACTGCACTTTGTCGGTTGACAATGATATTATTTACTTGAACTCTTGTGATTTTTTCGTTACGTTTTACTATCTTCGTACACAGCCTCAGGAGGTGCGATTGCTTCTCAGGAAGCTGGTTTTCTGTAAATGATGCTTGCAGCTTTCCAAGTTTTTGTTTATAAAAACTATTTTAGATATCTTCGGGAGAAAGAAGTCATCAGGCGGTAAGAGTCGTGCTTGTGTGAACGGTAAAGAATGTTGTGTCACCGGCAGTAATCACTGTAGAAGCTTAACGTGAGTATAAACCGAAAGGCAGGAACCATGGTTAAATCAGAACTCATAGAAAAGTTGGCAGAAAGCAGTAACATCAGCAAGTCCTTGGCTGAAACAGTGGTCAATATCATTTTTGACAGTATGGTGGAAGAGCTGAAGCGGGGAAAACCGATAGAGATCAGAGGCTTCGGGAGCTTCCGGGTGCGGAATTATAGTGGCTACACCGGAAGGAATCCTCGAACCGGAGATAAAGTGGACGTTGATGCCAAGAAGCTTCCATTTTTTCGAGCCGGAAAAGAGTTGCGTGATCGTCTTAATGATCAGGCAGGTTGATGCCCCGGCAGCTATGCGGCTGCCACGAGCATCACGGCTTTTGAGGATAGTGCACGAAGGATATCATCGGCTCAGTGGTAGCCGCCATACCAAGGTTGATGCGCAGGTGCAATGCTTGCCGATGAGGTTTGCTATGCCTCCCGTTCGGTAACAGTATGGATTGCCGCAAAAGTGATTTCCAGAGCACGGCGGAGTTCTGATTCGGTAATGCTTAAGGGAGGCATAAGAACAATGACATCGCCGAGTGGTCGAATGGCAAGGCCGTTCTTCCGGGCTTCCCTGATCACTCGCCGCCCGACGTTCGCCTCGACTGGATAGGGTTCTTTTGTAGTCCGATCACGGACCAGCTCAATGCCCACCATAAATCCTTTCTGACGCACCTCACCGACGTGTTTGAGCTCTTCCAAGGAATGAAGTAGTTGTGAGAGCACCATGATTTTTCCCTGAAGACAGCCGAGCGTATTCTCTTGTTCAAAAACATCGAGGCTAGCCAGCGCAGCGGCACAAGCCACTGGATTGCCGGTATAGGTATGGCCGTGGAAAAAGGTTTTCTGCTTGTGGTATTCACCAAGAAATGCGCAATAGACTTCATTGGTGGCAAGTGTTGCGGCAAGGGGAAGGTACCCGCCCGTTATTCCCTTTCCCATGGTCATGATATCCGGGGAAACACCTTCATGCTCGCAGGCAAACATTCGCCCGGTGCGGCCAAATCCTGTCGCTACTTCATCAGCAATAAGCAGGACTTCATAGCGGTCACATACCTCGCGGGCTCTTCGGAGATATCCATCAGGAAAAACAATCATTCCAGCAGCACCCTGCACTAAGGGCTCGACGATGAAGGCAGCGAGCTTCTCATGGTGAGCGGCGATAGCGCGTTCCATCTCATCAAAGCATTCTTTCTTGCATGTCTTGGGCTCAAGCGAAAGAGCACAGTGGTAGCAGTAAGGAGAAGGAACACGAATGTGCTCGGTGAGAAGAGGTCGGTAGATCTTGTGAAAGAGCTCAATGCCGCCAACACTTACTGCACCCAGGGTGTCTCCGTGGTAAGAATTCTCCAAGAATGCGAAAGTGGTTTTTTGCGGCCGCGGATCGCTGCGTTGCTGCCAGTACTGAAAGGCAATCTTCAACCCGATTTCCACAGCAGCGGAGCCGCATTCTGAATAGAAGACTTTAGCAAGTCCTGGCGGGCTGATCTGTACCAGACGCTCGGCAAGGTGAATGGCCGGTATGTTGCTCGGGCCGAGAAGCGTGGTGTGGGCGATTTTTTGTACCTGATCAATAATAGCGCCGGTTATTACCGGATGCTGGTGGCCGTGGACTGTCACCCAGAGTGAGGAGACTCCGTCGAGATAGCGGTTGCCATGCACATCGATGAGATAACTGCCTTTGCCTTCCGCAATGATGAGCGGTTCTTCCCGATCATACTCGAACATTTGAGTAAAAGGATGCCAGAGGTATTCCCTGTCGCAAGTTGCGAGGTTGTGCAAATACTCCTCATCGGAGTATGACTGCGTAAGAAAGGACTGTCGACTAGTTCTCATCGGATTCTCTTTCACAAGATGGCTGAAGTTAAATAATGTTGAATGCCTTTCCTGCCTTTTCTATTACGTCCAGTGCGTAGTGCAGGTCTTCCCAGGTATGCGTGGCGATAAGAGAGATTCGTAAGCGGGATAGTCCTTCCGCCACTGTAGGAGGACGAATCCCATGAGCGTTGATTCCTTGTTCAAAAAGGCGCCGGGAGAATTGAACTGTTTTTGCTGCATCCCCGATAACAAGGGGGATAATCGGTGTTTCGCTCTCCAGGGTATTGAAGCCTGCCTCGACAAGTCGCTTTCTGAAAAAGTGAGTCATGTCCCAGAGCCTATTCCGCAAGTCGGAAGCCTGCTCCGCCAGTTCGAGAGCGGCATAGTTCACGGACAACACTGCTGGAGGAAGACCGGTGGTATACATGAGATTACGACTCTTGTTGATAAGATAGTCGATCAGGGTACGACTTCCGGCAATGTATCCGCCGAGACTTCCGAGAGCTTTGCTGAAGGTACCCATATGAATATGGATGTCTTCCTTCATGTGAAAATGTTCGGCGGTGCCGCTCCCCCGCTTCCCCAGCACGCCAGTAGCATGTGCTTCATCCACCATGATCCAGCAGCCGTAATGCCGAGCGAGTTCGCTCAATTCTGCAAGCGGTGCAATCGTACCGTCCATACTGAAAACCCCGTCAGTGATGATCAGCCGATTTCGCCCTGCCGGACTCGTCCGGATTCTTTTTTCCAGCACATCCAGATTTCGATGAGGGTAGATTATGATGGCAGCGCCGCTGAGCCGGCAGCCATCGACAATGCTGGCATGATTCAGCTCATCACTGAATATAATGTCCTCAGGACCGGCTAGTGCTGTAATCACTCCGAGATTGGCCTGATAGCCGGTGGGAAAAACGAGAGCCGCTTCAGTCTCCTTGAAACGCATCAAGCGTTCCTCGAGTTTTTGATAGAGGCTGCAGTTTCCTGCGATCAGACGAGAGGCGCCGACTCCTACGCCGTACTGCTCGAGAGCATTCGCTGCTGCCTGTCTGAGTACAGGATGATTGGCAAAGCCCAGATAGTTATTGGATGAAAATTGAATGAGCCTGCGGCCGTCAGCCATAACCACTGCATCAGCAGCAGAGTCAAGGCTTCGCAAGGAACGATACAAGCCTTTTTCTCTGATCTGTTCAAGCTGCGTCTGCAAGTATGTGTTCAGATCCGTCTTCAAGACATTCCCCATCAGGAACAGTATGATTGTAATACACCGTGCGTGGCTGTCGCATAGCAGGCCCGGCCGGCAGCCGACAAACATCCGGCGACTAGTCGGGAGCGTGCAAAGGCATCTATAGATTGCACCATGGCAGCAAAAAGTCAACGACTAAAAGAAACGTGGTTGACAATTAAAATATGATATATAGGTCCGATAAGACCCGGACGGCCTATACTACACCTGCTGACAGAAAAAAATCTGTTGATTTTTAAGGCGCTAGAATTTACTTTGTAGAAGTGCGCCTCAATCCAAGGATGTTTAGCTTCGTAAACTCAAAGGAGGTGTCTGGTGATCCCAAGCAGCCTTTCGAGAAAATTCAGAGAAAACTTCCTTGATCCGTGGCAGGAACATCTCCATGCCGAAAAAGCAGGAAAGACTCCGTTAAGCATTGCAGTGATAAACCAGAAAGGAGGCGTCGGCAAGACAACTATTGCCATCAATTTGGCTGCAGCAATTGCTCAGCATGGTAAAGATGTGCTGCTCGTCGACGGCGATCCTCAGGAATCTGTGAAGCTCTGGCATCAATCGGTTACTGTGGAGCAGCCGTTCAGCGTTCTCGCTATTGCAGAATCAGATCGATTCAAAGGGGTTCCTGGATTTGACGAGAAGCGCCTGCACATTGTCATTGATTGCCCTCCCACCTTAAACAGAATATCTCAGCTGGCTCTCGAGGAAATCAGACTGGTGCTGATTCCCGTTACGCCATCGCCACTTGATCTCTGGAGCAGCCAAGGGACGGTAGATATGGTGCGTGAGGCGCAGCAGGAAAACCCGCAGCTCAAAGCCCGGTTCATCATTTCTCGGAAGATCGTTCAGACTACCCTGGGGGAATCGATTCGTGAAGCTCTAAGTCGATATGATATTCCTGTCCTCGAGACAGAGATTACCCAACGCGTATCTCTGGCGAAGGCGTTGATGGCAGGCAAGAACATTTTTCAGTTCGCACCCCAGAGTGAATCAGCGTTTGAATTCGAGGACCTGTATGCGGAAGTGAGCCGCCTGCGCTGGCACAAGCAGTAGCAACGCGAGCATCTTGCCTGTGCAAGCCGGGAGCGTACAGAAGGTTTTCCTCCAAGCAGGTATGCGGAAGTCATTTGACAGCAGCCTTCTTCATTGTGACGTTTGTCATGTCGAGTGCTTTCCAGTGTCATTTCGAGCGTAGCGAGAAATCTCTCTTCTCCTGAGATTTCTCAGTCGTCCCGCGTGAATACTTCGAAACGACACTCTCCTGCCGACCTTCGGAAATAATACTGCCTCTGCGCCACAGTTCTTTCGGATACCTGCCTAGAAGGCATTCCATTTGAAGCTAATGGCGATTCAGCCATGTTTCAGCGTATCCTGCCTTTCATTTTGTTTTGCACGTGAATATACCATCCCAATTTTCCGGCACCGATGTTTGCCGGCACGCTTGGCATCGGGAGAGGTAAACACGCGCCGGCTGGTCGTGCGGATTTATTTCCAATACCTGCCGAAACGAGTCTTCTGCCTGTCTCCATTCCTGATTGCGATAGAAACTAAGTCCCTGATGAAAGCGCCGCACCATCCGGCAAACACGTTCAGGCATATCGAGGTATCCCATCAGTTCGTAGATCCGGAGCGGAAGCTTTTTCCCAGTAACCAGCACGTCATCGAGTTCTCGACAGGAAAAATGATTTTTTACCTGCTCATAGGTATATTCACTGATAATGATGTGTGTGCCATACAGCTTGTTTAGTCCTTCCAGCCGAGAGCCGAGGTTGACCGCGTCACCTAGTACGGTATAGTCGAAACGCAGTGCCGAACCCATGTTGCCCACTGCCATTATGCCAGTGTTGATACCAATCCCGATATCGAACGAAAGGCTTCCTTCGGCTGCCCACTTTCCCTGAAGCATATGGAGCTTCGTGACCATGTCGAGTGCTGCACGACAGCATCGGAGCGCGTGATCATGCTGCTCAATCGGAGCACCAAAGATAGCCATGATTGCGTCGCCGATATACTTATCCAGTGTTCCCTCCTGTTGAAAAATGATTCTGGTCATAGCGGTGAAATAGTCGTTCAGCAGCCGCACCAGTTCGTCGGGAGAAAGCTGTTCCGAGATGGTCGTGAAGCCCCGAATATCCGCAAAGAGTACGCTCAACTCTTTTTTTTCGCCGCCGAGCTGCAGTTTTTCCGGGTGTCTGAGCATCTCTGCCACTACGGTTGGTGGAACATATACACTGAAGGTATCGCGAATCTTTGCTTTCTCTCGCTCTTCAGTGCGGTAGCAAAAGAGGGTTATTCCGGTGTATACCGAAGCAATGGTCATCATCGGATAGACAAGATTGAGCCAGATGCGGAGCGTATGAAAAATAATGTGATCAAGAAAAAGGTACAGCGCTATAAATGCACCTGTCCCCAGTATGCCGTAGAGTGCGCGAATACGAGGCAGAATAAGCGAGTACGCCAGCCCCAGAATGATGATTATTCCGTATTCGATTAGCGAACACCAGGCTGGACGGCGGAGGAAGTCTCCCTGCAGGACAGTGTCAATGATGGTGGCGTGGATTTCCGGCCCAGGAAAAACACCGTCCAAGGGAGTCGAACACCAGTCGGTGATTCCTTTTGCAGTGGCCCCAATAATAACCATCTTATCTTGAAACGTTTGCGGATCAATTCGCTGGTTGATTACATCCGCGCATGAGTATGAAGGAAAGGTGCGGCTTGGCCCGCGATAGTGTACCAGCATGAAACCATTTTCATCAGTAGGAATCTCTTGGCCTCTGATCCAGACCCCGCGGATGCCCTGTTCCTCGATCGTGAGGATCGGCTCTTCGCCAAAGTAGCGATGCAGCATCCGGAGAGCGAGAGGAGGAAAGAATTCGCCTCCGCATATCATTACGAGTGGAACCTGACGGACGACGCCGTCGGTGTCGGGACAGATGTTGAAGTAGCCTGAACCCTGGGCAGCGGCGCAGAAGTATGAGAGATTGGCTTCGGCAGCATAGGCTTCAGGAAAACGTATCTTTGTGGCGGCAGAAGAACCGTACTTTACAGCATACGCTGATCCAATAACGCTTTCGAAGTTCAGATGCTGTCGTCCCGGAGCAATATGTCGCGCCTCCTGAGCGTCGGTGTGAAAAAAATATCCCAGAATCACCCGCCCTGATCGAGCGATGCTTTCAGCCAGCACGTGATCTGTATCAGCTTTTTCTTGTATCTGTTTCAGATATGTCGCAAGAGCAGCATTCTTCACAGCTAGTTTGCCGATTTCCTGCCGGATCGCTTGTACCTGCTGCACAATGCTGTTTTCATCCGGTTCGGAAAAAACGATATCAAACCCGACAACCCCGGCTCCGTAGCTGCTCAGGATGCTGATCAATTCGGCAATGCGGTTGCGCGGCCACGGCCAGCGGCCTATCTCATCCACACTCTTTTCATCAATGGCTACTATAACAACTCGGTCGAGAGGCTTGGTTTTCGCTTGTGTTCTCAGACGCAGATCGTAGAGATTTCTTTCGAACTGATCCAAGAAACCAATTTGCAGAAAACGTACCATGAGGCAGCAGATCGTTATGATGATCCCAATTCGAAAAGGGGTAACTGTCGGCAGGTGGCTGACGATGAAGCGTCTTGAGAGCCTAAACGAGCGCATGTGGAAGTTTCTCCGAAGGGCCAGAAGTCAATTGTAGATCGACGGCAACGGTATTTTCAGGCTTCGACCGAACCAGGAGGTGATGCAATAAGGGATGAGAGAGCTGGTGCGTTCCTCCCTCCCTGCAATTTGCTCGTGCGGATCGCAGTCCTCCGAGGTCGATACTGAGCCGCAACGGAAAAAGTACACTACTTGCAAGCCGCACGGGAAAACCATCCGGCATCAGTGTTGGCAGGAGCTTCGATTTCGCCGGGCATAAACATCCGGGCAGGAATAAGGAGCTCCACGGTCTGATCGCTCACGTTCTGTATCCAATATCCTCTCCATGGCTCCAGAAGATCTGAAGGAACATAGGTGTTGTTTTCATATTTCCAGAGCACCGGAGTAGTCCAGATATTCTGCGGTGCGGTCACAAGTGTTGTGAATGCTCCATTGCGTACCCATACTTCACGCCAGGCAACCGGAAAAGGGAAAGGGCATCCGATCTGGACATATCCTGGGGGGATAGAGAGAACGAAATTCTTTTCCATGCTTACAGGAAAGCCGTTTGCGCTCAGGGGCGTGTCCCAGGTGGTAATAAGCCAATACCCTATGTCAGGAGTGACGTCAGGGACATCGGGATATTCATGGTACGCTGTATCCTTTGGTGAATACCAGAAAAGCCTCCAACGTGAAGGATCATATGGTCCTAGTTCATCCTTCAGCACCGCCACCGGATCAGGGTTGGAAGGATACAGCGGGAAGGAAATCATATCGTATACCATGTCAGGAAAAGGCGTGGGGGTCATGCAACATACTTCGCCCTGAGCATCAGTAACAAATCCGAAAACCGGATAGGCTGCTGCACCATATACGTTACGGGCAACTACCGTCCAAAAATAGCATTGATAAGGAGCAAGAAATATTTCCTCCGGCCGGGGTCCAGAGCTTGCGTCGACACAGAAGAGTGGCTCGTTGAGATCACGTATGGTATGCTCGACAGAAGCAAGAAGAGGATCGCGACTTACATAGAGATCGTAGAGAGTAGCGTTTTGTGCAGCTGGCCATGAGAAACAGAGGTCATCAGGGCCTATTCCGACAGCCCCCTGTCCCGGATAGAGCTGTTGTGCGGGCAAGGGATCGGGAATCAGGGGCAATGAGGGGTAAACGAAAACGGTAGCCGTTTCCTGGTCCATCAGAGATCCGTCACTCACTTCAAAGGTGATGAAATGGGATCCGACCTGTTCCAAGTGAGGAGTCCATTGGAATACGGCACTTTCAGCAGAAAAGGATGCCCCGGATGGAAGGCTTTCGGCTCGAAACATTAGTGGATCCATATCCGGATCTGTGGCGGTGACCGAAAAACTGAGCGTGGCGCTTGACATGATCCGGTGATTTCCTATTGGGTTAAGCATCGGAGGTTGATTGAGATTATTCACGGTGATGGTAGTTGATGCATAGGCCATGCTTGTACCATCCGAAACGAAAAAAGCTGCCTCATAGGTTCCGGCCTGATCAAACGTTGGCGTCCATGAAAACAGAGGCGGTGTCGTGAATGTATCGAATGAAGCGCCGGTAGGCAGACTTGTAGCTCCATAGGTGAGAGGATCGCTGTCCGGATCCTGGCCGACAACTGGTATCGTCAGCAGCACAGTCTCGGTAGCCTGGTAGTGTTCAGCCATGGTAAGGAGTGGCGGATGGTTTACGTTGACAACCGTGACGGTCATGGTCTTGGAAGCAACTGCATCTCCGTCGCTGACCACAAAAGTGATGATGTAGGTGCCGGCTTGAGCGTATGTGGGTGTCCAGGAAAACGTCTGACCAACGAACGTTGCGCCCTCAGGAAGATTAGACGCCGAGAAATGCAGGATGTCTCCGTCGGCGTCAGAAGCGGAAATGGTACGGCGGATTCTCTCGTTTTCATTCACTGTGCAGCTGCCAAGGGAATCTATGGCGGGTGGTGTGTTTGCGCTGAAATATGCCATAACCGAATAAACGCCATCCACCAGCAGCGTTGCCGGATTGGAGGTGGAATTCAGGCTGCCGCTCCAGTGACTGAACCGTTGCCCCGATTCTGGATAAGCCCTGAGCGTGACCGACGTTGGTGAAACAAATGCTTCATTGCAGTCTCCCGGACAGGCAATATACATGCCCGTGTCCCGAACCGAACCGGACCCGGAAATGTTTACGGAAAGATCATAGAGAAATCCGTACACCTCTGTGGGCACAAGAGGGAAGAAACCTGTCAAAATGAAAACGGAGAGTAAAACGAGGTTTTTTGAGGTCGGTTTGTCGATTTGCACTTCCGGGCCTCCTTCGAGAAAACAGTTGTTCACTCGCGGGAAAGAGATATATGCTCAGGCTGAATAAATTTCCGCTGAGTGACGTCAACTCACGCTAATCTGAGAAGCCAAACGATTCTCAAGTCAGATACAGCTGGGTACGATGAACAGCCGGCGGTTCTTTTTGTATAAGTCGGCATAACGTGCTTTATCTTTAGTGAAAAAGCTATGCTGGAACATGACGGAATACCGAAAAACTTTGTGCGAATTACCAGCAATGGTTTCTATCTGCCGGAACTTGACGGGCTGCGTTTTCTTGCCATTGCCTCGGTTTTTCTGTTCCACGTGTACGCCTACCTCACAGCGCACCAGAACATTTTTTCTGGTACCGCTGCGGAGTATGATCTGCTCCAGCGTTTTTTGAGAAATGGAGGTGCCGGAGTCCCCCTCTTCTTCGTTATCAGCGGCTTTACTATTTCTCTGCCGTTTGCGTCTCATAGCATCTGCAGAACCTCGCCGCCAGACCTCACCTATTACTTCTGTCGCCGCCTGACCCGTATCGAAGCCCCCTATGCCCTTTGCATGGTGATATTTGCCAGCGTTCTAGCGCTGACGGGAACCTATCCCATGGTGGAGGTTCTGCATCGAATGGGCGCAGGCCTGCTGTATTTGAACAGCGTGCTCTATGGTGGAAGCATGAGTATTATCAATGAAGTGGTGTGGTCGCTGGAAGTGGAAGTCCAATTCTATGTCCTGGCACCGGTTCTCTGCATGAGTTTCGCTCTCGGACGGATGCTCAGGAGAGGATTGTTTATCGGAGCTATGCTGGTTGCGGCGCTTCTACAGTGCTGCAGCAGCACATGGGTTTTTAGCCCGCTTACGGTTGTGGGAAATCTCCAGTACTTTGCTGCCGGTTTGTTGATTGCCGATTTGTATCTCACTCGAGGGGCGCCAGGTACGAGCAGGCAGAAGCTGATCATTGACGGTGTTGGCTGTGCTGTAATTCCCCTCATTTTCTATTTTGGATGGAAGACTCCAACATCAAGATTCCTGACACCGTTTCTGATGGTCTTGCTGTGCTACGGGGTTCTTAGAGGTGTTGTGCTTCGCCGGCTCTTTTCTTTCTCCTGGATAGTCCTGGTTGGAAGCATGTGCTATTCACTCTATTTGATTCACCTGGGAGTCATCAAAGTGCTTAGCCCCGTGATTGAGTCCATGCTCGTTGGCAGGTCCCCCGTGACCGGATTTCTCCTGGCAGTACTGTTTTTCGGCGGTGCGGTTGTTCTGGCAGGGGCAGGATATTATCGAGCTATCGAGCGACCATGCATGAACACTGAGTGGCCGGCTCGGCTGGCACAGCAGATACGTGCGACGATAAAAAATGTAGCGCACGGAAGAAAGGTCGGAGGCAGGTGATGAATAGGAATCGGTCCATAAAAAGAAAGCTAGCCCCGGGCACGATAATTCCAGAGCGTTTTGTCACCCCGGAATGACGAACGTGCCCGTGGTAGTATATAGTATAGCAGGCATGAGTGCTGATTTGTGTCTGTTACTTACGCGTCATGCTTCTTCCGACGGATTTTCATCAGTAATGAACTCCGGCTGGATCAGCCCATCCGTGTTTCCGCAAAATGGGGTGCTCAGAATGTCCACGACGCCTGACGTGCACCGCCACAGCATCCATCCGATGCCGGTAACAGTGCCGGTAAGATATCCTGCAGCCTGGCCGGCAGAGGATTCCTCTTTTTGAGCTTGTCTGATCATCTGTTTGGGTACTTCAAGCGGTGAGGTGAAAATATTGATAACCCCACGAGAGAGCTTGTGCAGATGATGATGAACGATTTCTTCATCCTCAAACGATTCGGCCCATCCTGGTAAAGCAATCAACATCGTTAGGAAAAAACTAGCTGCAAGGAACATCGTCTGGCGTTTCATAATTTTCCTCCTTTGGACAAAAGGATGTCTCAAAAATAATGTACGGGCGGGGAGGATTTCTGTCAAACCGAGACGAGAGTTGTGCTATGTACCTTCGCCTGGGCGAGGCTGATCGACCAGGCAGGTAAGAAAGAAGCCGAGGATGCCGGAGACGCTGTTCAAAAAGATATCTCTCATGTCAAAACAGCGATATGGCAAAATCCACTGAATGATTTCATCTGCCACGCCTACTATCATAAGCAGGAGTATTACCCGGACCAGGATCCTTTCACATGAAGAATTCGCGGAAAGCGGTTGGTAAAGTATATAACTGAGCAGCCCGTACTCCAGGAGGTGGAAATGCTCGAGCGGAGCCTGAATAAAGAAATGAAACAGGAAGCCATAGCCGGCAAAAATGGCCGTGAGTAGTGTGAGCTTATGCATGCGACGGGTTTTCTCTCCGCTCAGGATCAAGGAGCAGAGCAGAATAAAGAGCATGAGTCCAATTCCGGGAATCAGATAAAGAAACAGGAGTCCAAATCGCTGATACAACCATGTCCACAACGTAAGGGCGAAAGGAACAAGCGCAAACATGACCGCCACATACCCGGCAACGAGGCACCACTGGAGTGTCAGCTTTTGATTGACGCGAGCCGGCGTCCTGCTGATGCGAGTGTCTTTTCGAGGCTGTTCACTAATCATCAATTCGGCTTCAGCTCCTCAGGGATGATTTTGACATCGGAGGGCGAGTTATTTACAATTAGGCAGTATTCTATCAGAATGCGGTTTTGCTGGAAACAAGGAAACCAAGTCATTTACCATAAAACTGAGGCGGGAAGCAGGAATAAAGCTGCTGCACTACGCGTCTCAATCAAGGAGAATACCTATAAGCAAAGTATACGGTAACACAAATGGCCTCAAGGGGAGCCAGCTCAAGCAGCTAGAACGCTTTTATCAGCGCAGGATCTCTCCCCACAGCATTATCACTCCTGAATTCGCTCGTCAGCTCGCTGCGCTTGCAGCCGATACCAACCGCCAAATCGGCGTTCTCGTAAACCGTAAAGGAATAATTACCCATGTAATTGTCGGTACCTATCATGGACTGCTCATTCCGGACCTTTCTGGATTTCGCTTGGCCGGGATCCGTCTTAGCGGATTGCGTCTTCTTCACGTCCATTTGAGAAGCGAACCACTGACACAGGATGACCTTACTGACCTTGCGCTGCTGCGTCTCGATATGATCGCTGCTCTGGGATTGGATCGAGAGGGCTTCCCAGGAAAGATGTTTGTTGCCCATCTCCTCCCCAGCAACCCTGAGCATCAGCAGTGGCGTGTCAATGAATTTGCCCATTATACCGATGCGGATATCGATGCACTCGAGCTGGTTGATTCTCTTGAAGAAGAATTCACCAGGCAGCAGAAGTCCTTTGCCGTTGACAGCAACGGAGAGCGGGCGATTCTCATCAGCGCTTCGCAGCAATCAAAGACCGGAATTGAGGAATCTCTTCAAGAATTGCAGGAACTTGCACGCTCCTGCAATATCCTCGTGCTCGATCAGGTTATTCAACACCGCACTCATGATCGTCCGTATCTGCTTGGCAAGGGTAAGATTCAAGAACTGGTTATCCGGAGCCTTCAGCTCGGGGCAACGGTGTTGATTTTTGATGGTGAGCTGACTCCTGCTCAGGTGAAATCAATTACTGATGTAACTGAGCTCAAGGTCATCGACCGCACGCAGCTCATTCTGGATATCTTTGCTCAGCGGGCTCATAGCAAAGGTGGAAAGATTCAAGTCGAATTGGCTCAACTCAAATACCTGCTTCCTCGACTCGTTACGAAAAATACGGCCATGTCTAGACTGACGGGAGGAATCGGCGGCAGAGGTCCGGGCGAAACAAAGCTTGAGATTAACCGCCGGAGGGTACGAGAGAGGATTCACCGGCTGGAGAAGGAAATCCAAGCTCTCCAAAAAGACCGCTCAACGCGGAGCAAAAAGCGGGAGAAAGGGCATCTGCCCATTATCTCAATAGTGGGTTACACCAATGTGGGAAAATCAACACTCCTGAATGCGCTCACTCGCAGTAGTGTTCATACCGAGGATCGGCTTTTTGCCACTCTCGATCCTACTAGTCGGCGATTGCGTTTCCCCCGGGACACTGAAGCGATCATCACTGACACCGTCGGCTTCATCAGCGACCTTCCGCGGGAGCTGATCAATGCGTTTAGGGCGACATTAGAAGAATTGAGCCAGGCCGACCTGCTTCTCCATGTAACTGACGTCGGGAATCCTCAGTTTGAGCATCAGATGGAAGCTTGCGAACGGCTTCTGGACAGCTTAGGCTTAAGTCACGTGCCGGTTCTGCGTGTTTTTAATAAACAGGATGCATTTCCTGATAAGGATCTCCTGAAGAATCTGTGCCGTCTGTACAACGCGGTTGCTGTTTCAGCGCTGGATCCTGCAACGCTGCTGCCTCTGGCGGAGCGAATCGAAGTTTTTTTCCTTGATGCAACATCAGACGGGGCGGAAGCCATACCATCATCAGCCTTGGCGCAGATGGTAGTATAGCTCCCGGAAGGTGTGCAGGTTCGTGGAATTGTCTGCACCTGACGGCATGTGTTTTATTGATTAGTGATCGTGAACTCCACGCGGCGGTTTTTTGCCCAGGCTTCCTCACTGCTTCCCGGCACAGCGGGTCGCTCTTCGCCGTAACTGATTGCCTCCGTGGTTGTCGGCCTGACTCCTAAGGTGCTCAGGTAGCTTTGTACAGCCACTGCACGGCGTTCACCCAGAGCAAGGTTATATTCCTGCATGCCTCGTTCATCGCAGTGGCCAGCCACGAGTACAGTAACGCTGGGATGTTTATCGAGCCATGAGGCAGTGCGCTGCAGCTTCTGCTCGCTTTCTGCGGTCAGCGTAAAGCTGTCGTATTCAAAATAGACATTCTCCAAAGCACCTTCCTGAAGGGCAGCAGCTTTCAGAGCCTCAAAGGCTTTGAGCCGGTCCGGGTCAAGCGATACCGGTCCACCGATTTGCTCTTCAGTAACTGCCGAAGGAGCGGGTTCTGTTGCCCCTGGTACAGCAGATGGTTCGCCGGCTCCGCGACGCTTTCCTGCACAACTTATAAGCGTAATACAGAGCGTACCGATGAGCAAAATCTGAAGGTATCGAGTCAAGTGTTTGACCATGATGCTTCTCCTTTCTTAACGGTATTAAAATAATCCAAGTGGTTGGATAGCATTCCGAATACAGGACCGATATATTTCTCGCTATGATTACCACAGATCATGCTGCGCTCAAAATCTTTTTTCCATTTTCAGCTTTATCCTGGCGGCGTGTGGAAGCTGGAAATGCGAGCAGCTGCCGGCATTCCGTTGGAGCACTTAGAAAAAATGCGGGTTTCTTTGGCAGGCGCACCGGCATGGCTGGGTGGTAAGCGTGTGAAGAGAGAAAATGAAATGGTTTAGTTCGGGTTTTTTGCACTTTTTGGTCAAAAAATCCTTGACGAACAGCAAACTTTATGGCTTATATTGTGCTGTCTGCTTGGATCCCAAAGAAGGACCGAGACGGAAGAATAACCTTTTTATACTCCTTTGGCCCGAGGACGTTTGCCGCGAGGCCGCGAAGCAGGTAATAATCTGTTCAAAGTGGGATAAAAGGCCTTCCGGAATCCGGTTCGGGGGCCTTTTTTAGTTTGTCCCTTTAAGTGTGAGTGAGCATGACCACAAAAAAGACTACAATCCTCGATTTGCCGCGAATGAAGCGTGAAGGTTCCAAAATTACAATGCTCACCGCTTATGACTACCAGACCGCCCGCATTCTTGATGCTTGTGATGTAGACGTGCTTCTGGTGGGTGATTCAGTGGGCTCGGTGCTGGCGGGATATGACAATACGCTGCCAGTAACCGTAGATGAAATCATTTATCACTGCCGAGCAGTGGCGCGCGGACGTTCACGAGCGTTACTGGTGGCGGACATGCCTTTTATGTCCTACCAGACGAGTATCGAGGACGCAAAACGAAATGCCGGAAGAATGATCAAGGAAGGTTTTGCCGAGGCGGTAAAGCTGGAAGGAGGCATTACCATGACTGACACTATCAAGGCTCTTACCGATATAGATATTCCAGTCATGGGACATGTTGGGCTAACTCCGCAGTCCATTCATCGACTGGGTGGATACAAGGTCCAGGGACAGGAAAAAAAACAACGGGACAAGCTGCTGGCTGATGCGCTGGCAGTGGAAGATGCCGGCGCTTTCGCTGTCGTGCTGGAACTTATGAATGCTGATGTCGCTCGCGAGATTACTGCTGAGGTGAAAATTCCAACCATTGGCATTGGTGCCGGTGTTGACTGTGACGGTCAAGTCTTGGTGATCAACGATCTGTTAGGGCTCACCGGCGAATTCCGTCCCCGTTTCGTCAAACGCTATGCCGACTTGGAACCAGTAATATTACAGGCAGTGAGAGCCTTTGTTCTCGATGTGCGAAACAACACCTTCCCCGGACCTGAGCACAGTTTTACTTCAAAGAAGTAATGAAAGAGGGAAACAGGATGGATATTGTTCGTTCTGTTCAGGAAATGCATAGCCGGGCACGACAAGCCCGCACGTCTAACAAAACGATCGCCTTTGTTCCGACTATGGGATTCCTGCATGACGGACACGTTTTTCTGATGCATGAAGGCAGAAAGCGCGGCGATCTTCTGGTCATCAGTATTTTCGTCAACCCGACTCAGTTTGGCGTTGGTGAAGATTACGAACAGTATCCGCGCGATCTTGAGGGGGATGCCCAAAAAGCAGCAGGGGCGGGTGTAGATATCATCTTTGCGCCTTCCGCAGGTGACATGTATCCCTCAGGCTATCAGACTTTTGTTGCTGTGGAATCCGTTACCCGGAACCTGTGCGGCATGTCCCGGCCAACCCATTTTCAGGGTGTAACCACGGTTGTGGCCAAACTGTTCAATATTGTGCAGCCTCATATAGCCATCTTCGGCCAGAAAGACTTTCAGCAGCTTGTCACCATTCGCCAGATGGCGAGAGACCTGAATTTCAATATCGACGTTATCGGTTGCCCGACTGTGCGTGAAAACGACGGCGTGGCAATGAGTTCCCGTAACAAGTATCTCAACCCGAATGAGCGGGTAGCTGCGCGCTGTTTGTCCCATGCGCTTGCTCATGTCGAGGGGCTTGTCCGAAGCGGCGAAACTAACAGTCAGAAGCTCATTCAGGAAGCGGTAACGCTTATCAACGCAGAGCCGCTAGCCACTATCGACTATGTAAAAATCTGTGATCCGCTCACCATTCAAGACAGTGCAACCATAGAAGATACGGCTGTTATGGCGCTGGCCGTGAGGATAGGTACAACCCGCCTGATAGATAACCGAATTTTAACTCGATCACTTTAAAAGGAGGTTTGGTTCGTGGAAAAGGTTATGCTACAATCAAAAATTCACCGCGCTACCGTTACCGGTGCTGATCTCCATTATGAAGGAAGTATCACTGTCGATTCAGCTCTCATGGAAAAAGCTGGACTGATCGAGTATGAACAAGTTCATATTTATGATGTGTCAAACGGAGAGCGGTTTCAAACATACGTGATTACCGGCCCCCGGAATTCGGGAACTATCTGCATCAATGGTGCTGCTGCGCGCAAGGTAGCCAAAGGCGATTTGATTATTATTGCCAGCTATGTTTCCATGGACGCTGAAGAGGCAAAGCGGCATCAGCCGAAGCTCGTTTTTGTCGACGAACGGAATCGACCGAAAGCAAGAATGAGTGCCGTGTCGAGCAACTGATCGTGCGAATTCGGCAGCGTGCTCGTGGCGATAGCTGTGACAAAGCCTTTATTCGGTCAGTGAGTGCTTCTCGTTTCTTTCAACACCAAGTCTCGTGTCGGCAATGTAATCGTACCGACAATTTTGGGAATTCAACCAGTTGTGATTGACTCGTGAAAAGCGCCTGCAACAATGGTCTTTCATTCTCGCCTACGGTGAGGGATAATGAGTTGGAGCGAAGCCCACGAAATCCCGCTCCAAGCGGGACTTCGCGGGAGTAACGGGTTATCCACTTCTTACGACTTCATCAGATGTCCTCCGGGAAAAACGCGTGGCTGGAGTTGAATACTCGGCTGCAGTCAACTCGAGGCAAAGAAAAAACAAACAGGGAAAGGATCAGAGCCTGGATCATGGAACGTGCCGGAAACCTACCCATTAAAGCGGCTGTTCTTGGTGCCGCCGGCCGAATGGGCCAGCGTATCATTCATTACATTGGTGCCACTGAGGGAATTTCCTTGGGCGCGGCTATCGAGCGATCCGGCCATCCTCTCCTGGGAGAAACTATCGGATCGCTGAATGAGAATACGGCAGGAGCGATAAGGTTGACTGACGATCTGGATAGCGCTCTTTCCTGCGTCGATGTAGTCATCGATTTTACCGACGTAGAATCTACCCTCGCAGCTGCTCAGCGTATCGGAGCAGGTAAAAAGGCGGTGGTGATCGGAACGACCGGATTTTCTGGCTCCGAATTTGAGGGCCTGAAAAGAAGTCTTGTACATGTTCCTGCAGTCGTGTCGCCGAATATGAGTATCGGCGTAAACCTCATGTTCAAGCTGGTAGAAATGGCTGCGCATATTCTGGGGAATGATTTTGATGTTGAGATCATCGAAGCCCATCACCGGATGAAAAAAGATGCTCCCAGCGGTACTGCGCTTCGAGCCGCTCAGCTCATTGCTGCAGCTTTGGGCCGTAATCTTGATGATGTTGGTACGTATGGAAGAAAAGGAATTGTCGGCGAGCGCAATTTTGAACAGATCGGCATTCACGCTGTTCGGGGAGGCGATATTGTCGGCGATCATACGGTTCTCTTTGCCGGACTGGGAGAACGATGTGAAATACGCCATCAAGCCCACAGTCGAGACACCTTTGCCCGCGGTGCGGTGAGAGCAGCGTTATGGATTGTGGATCAACCCGCGGGGGTGTATACTATGCAAGATGTGTTAGGGTTCTGAGCAAAAGCCTTAGAATTAGGGGGATGATAATAATCAGCTGCTAAGGAAAGGACGTCTATGTATCAAGATGAAGAAAAAAGTTTTGATATTAGAATATTGGAAAAACATTTTCCCGTTGACAAGCTAAGCCGTGAGCAGGTCAACCATTATCTGGAAAAACTTCCCGACGTTACCGAAAAGATTGACCACGATTACCATTTCAGTTTCACGTCTCCCCGCCGCGGGTATGACTCCCTGAACCCGCAAAGCAATCGAAAAGAGAATACCTGTTCGGAAATCCCGCCGGATCAGCATTCCTCTGATCCTGAAAAGCTTGCTGAATAAAAAGGATACGTGCCGCGTCGCAGAGAATAGTCTTGCACTCTTGCCCAAAATTGTATAGAAGAGAATGAGTCTCAACGTAATCAGCTTGCTGAAGTGGAACAGTTGAGAATGCCCGAAATCTCGCGAATGGGACGTGTCGAGTGCGTCTTGGCAAATTCGTAATACGTCAATGATTACAGGGCCAAGAAGGGATAACCCTCATGGTTGTTCAGGAAGAGGGTGCCTGCGGGAACTCATCCCCGATGCGATGTGATTTCCGGTCAGTCCAAAATGGTGGGACTTTTCGGGTATCATCAATCTTGATTTTTGCCGGAATCAGTTTATTCTTGTGATGGTTCCTGGAGACAGGCGAATCTGTGGAGCATTGTACGGCAGCGACAGCAATCGTTTCAGGCCAAGTGCAAAATTGTCATGACACATGCTTTTGAGGTGGAGTAAGGTCGTATGCCTCAATTTCGGCTCAGGGCGGAACACGCGGAGACCTTTGAACTGATCGGAAAAGTCTTCAGCGAAACACAGATAATCAAGCGCGAGATGGAACTGGAGCTTGGTCGATGGCGTTTTGTGGTCTTTGGACGGCAGGGAAATGAGGGAATGATTCTGCGGGAAGGCTGTGCCATGCACCTGGCTGTGGATGATGCTTTGGTTTATATTGCCACTCTCGGAGATCCTGAAATGCTTGGCATGCGCGGCATGCCCATCGAGGAATTTGCCCGTGGAGATATTCCTGACGAGCTTCGAGATCTGGAGATTTTTCATATTGACCCAGTACGGCCGCTGAAGATTTACGAAAAAAGAAAACTTCCGTCTGCTCCGACAGTTCGGGATATGATTCTGGAAGAATTTCAACCGAAAAATATCGCCATCATTGAGACTCCTGATGAAAAATATTGGAGTTTGTCGGTCCTGAAGTACCTGTACGAGTGTGACCGCTTTTTCCCTGATGTACTTACTGAGGCACTAAAGCAGGGGAGGATGCCGCCGCGGTATTGCTAGCGAAGTGTTTCGGGAGTATTTCGATACACCGTCATTGCAGTTGAGACATGAAGCCAGTCAAGCACCGGCTTGTTTCGACTTGGGGGAATCAAAAAAACCGAGATGACGGCTCATACATTTCTACAAAGAAGTACACGCCATACTTCCAAGGTGTATACTTCGCGGATCGCGAGGCGGCCATTCGACAGAACAAAGGCAAATGCACGCAACCGTACGAGGGGATAAAGTATGAGAAAGATGCCTAAAAGTGTCGTGATGTACTTGATCGCAGCAGTGGTGTTGCTGGCTGGTACTGAACTGTTTCAGAAGACTATATCCGCAGAGGAATTTGAACCCGCCCCAAAATCCGAGCTTAAGGACCTGCAGGATAATTCTTTCCGCATATCCGACTTCCAAGGAAAAGTGGTGCTGATCAATTTCTGGGCTGTATGGTGCCCGCCCTGCAAGCTTGAAATCCCCAGCATTCAGGAACTTGCCAAGACATATGCATCCCAGCTGGTTGTGATCGGTGTTGCTGTTGATTCCGGAAGTGATGACAAAGTAAGAAATACTGCCAAGGAGCTTGGTATTACCTATCCGGTAGTGAATGGAGACTATGAAGTCCGAACCATGTTCGGTGGCATTCGGGCTGTTCCCACTACCATACTTGTGAATCAGGAAAGTCAGATCTGCAGGACCTATTTGGGTTATCAGGAGAAGCAGGTTCTTGAAGAAGATATCAAGGCGCTTCTCACATCCTCGAAATTACCGCCGGAGAAGCCGGAACAATGATGAATAAGGAACACGAGGTAATTATTATTGGAGGAGGCCCGGCAGGCCTGACTGCCGGTCTCTATGCTGCCCGGGCTAAGCTGAAGTGTCTGCTGGTGGAAAAAATGCCGCTCCTCGGTGGCCAGATCATCAATGCCTGGAGAGTCGAGAACTATCCTGGCTTTCCCGGAGGAGTTGCGGGTCCGGAGCTTATGGCAAATATGGAAAACCAGGCACGTGAATTCGGCCTGGCAATTGAGACCGCAGATGTTGCCGCTCTACAACTGGATGACGATTGGCGATACGTGATAACCGGCACTGGTGAACAGCATGCTTCCCAGGCAGTCATTGTAGCCAGCGGCGCCTCGCTCAATCGGCTGGGCATCGAAGGAGAAGATGCATTCATTGGACGCGGCGTATCGTACTGCGCCACCTGTGATGGATTTTTTTTCAAAGACAAAAATGTGCTTCTTGTAGGAGGCGGTGACGCAGCTATTGAAGAAGCGCTTTTTTTGACCCGCTTTGTAAACACGGTGACGGTGGTGCACCGTCGTGACACCTTGCGGGCCACCAAGATTCTGCAGGAGCGGGCATTTGCCAACAAGAAAATTGATTTCCTCTGGGATACGGTGCTGGAAAGAATTTCGGGCACTCAGGCAGTAGAGCTGGTTACACTCAAAAATCTCAGGACCGGAGCGGTGACAGAAAAAAAGACCGATGGTATTTTTGTTTTTGTCGGGACTAGTCCAAACACGGGATTTTTGGAGGGCGTAGTGCGCCTTGATGAAGGTGGATTTATCATCACCAATGATTCCATGGAGACCTCGGTGCCAGGGATCTTTGCGGCTGGCGACTCCCGCAAGAAACTGGTGCGACAGGTTTCCACAGCGGTAGGAGACGGCGCAACTGCTGCTGTTGCAGCAGAAAAATATCTGGAGAGCTTTCGGGCATAGTACTATGGAGCCTTTTTCACTGATAGCTGCCTTTTTCGGCGGTGTGATTGCATTTTTTTCACCCTGTGTGCTTCCCCTCGTACCCGCCTATATGTCGCTCATTTCCGGCATTTCAGTAGAAGAGATGAGCAAATGGCGCGAAAACAAATGGGTAGTGCAAAGAGTGCTTCTCGTGAATGCCCTTTCTTTTTCGGCAGGATTTTCTTTAGTGTTTATCCTGCTCGGAGCTGCCGCCACCTCGATCGGATCGTTTCTTCAGGCGCATTTTTATATAATCAGCAAGGTTGCCGGTATCATTATTATTTTGCTTGGCCTGCACATTGCCGGCGTGCTGCGAATACGGTATCTCTATTATGAAAAAAGGATTAACTTCAATCCTCGCTCAGTGGGAGGCTGGTCATCATTTTTGGGCGGAGTGGCGTTTTCGTTTGGCTGGACTCCTTGCGTAGGACCGATCTTAGCAGGGGTGCTGGTTCTGGCGGCCACTAAAGAGACACTGGCTCAGGGTATTGTGCTCTTGGCTCTTTTTGCCCTGGGAATGGCAACTCCTTTTGTAGGGACTGCTTTTCTCATGAGCACTGCCAAAAAATCTTGGTTTGCATCTTCGTGGTTGAGATATTTTGAATTCGTAAGCGGCGCTTTTTTGGCTGCAGTCGGAATCCTTATTTTTACGAATGATTTTCAGTCAGTTATGTCCTATATTCTCCAAACGTTGCCAGGACTTGAAGAATTTAAGGCGTTTCTCGAAGAGAAAATTCTCGATTACAATTCTGCACCGTAGTGCTCTCTGTAGGAGTTGATGTATGGCACATGAAATCACTTTGACTGAAACAAATTTTGACCAGGAGGTATTGAAGTCTGATACGCTAGTGATCGTTGATTTTTGGGCTGAGTGGTGCGGGCCGTGTCGTATGATTGGTCCGGTGGTGAGTGAGTTGGCGAATCAGTATGCCGGCAGGATCAAGGTGGGGAAACTGAATGTCGACGATAATCAGAAGCTCGCGGCCAACTACGCTGTTCGGAGCATTCCCACCTTGCTTTTCTTCAAAGGGGGAACGGTAGTGAATCAAATGGTCGGAATGCAGTCCAAGGATAAGATTGTGGGGGTAATTGAGAAAGCATTGTAGCATGTCCGGCCGAGGTAAACGAAGAAGATCGCCGATTATTTCCCTCGGACTGGTGCTTTTTTTGTTGGCTGTTGTCGCTTTCTGTGTTTACGCTTTTTGTTTCATATCGTTTCGCCAACGAATAGACTCAAAGAAGACGCCATCGGCTGTAACGACGCCTGCTGCAGGTCAAGCGCCAGTACTCTCTTCGCCACCCGGAAGTGTGGCTGAGGATCATACACAAAAATGCGGTCTGCTTACCCTCAGGATTCAAGATTTCTGCCAGAAGAACGGTGTGCCGGCAAGAAATTTTCGTATCCTGAAGCAATTTCCACGGTGCGAGGACGACAAGAAATGGCTCTACACCGAAGCCACAATCATCGTGCCGTCTGCGGCACCACCCGGCGAGACTGCACAACGGCTGGTGAGTGCAATTGATGACATTTCGTCCTTTTCAAGCGAGTGGGCGGAACAGGGGCATCGATCCGGCCGTCTGTTGATTCGTCTTCATGGTTTGCCGACTCACAGCTGTACCATTGTGAGCAGGCCTTTTTCCCTTGCGATCATCATTGATGACATAGGCGAAGACATCGCGCTCACCCGTCAGTTCCTGAATTCAGGTGTCCCCCTCACTCTTGCCATATTGCCTGATCTTTCATACTCTCAAGAGTCGGAACGGTTGGCATACGAGGCCGGCTACGAGGTTATGCTCCACCTCCCGATGGAACCGGTGAACCTTGCCTGTTCTAATCCTGGACCCATGGCCATTTACCATGACATGAATAAGGCTGAGGTTCAGGGCATCATTGAGCATCATCTGAAAGCGTTTACCCATGTCAATGGAGTCAACAATCACATGGGATCACGGGTCACCCGGGATGAAGAGATCCTTACCTGGGTCATTGAAGCGATCCGGCCGAAAGGACTTTATTTTGTGGACAGCAGGACCAGTTCTCAGTCAGTGGCCTACGCGGTAGCTCACGCGATGGGAGTTCCCGCCGGCAGGAATACGGTTTTTTTGGACAATGATCATGACGTTGCCTCATGCAAGACATATATTGAAAAAGCGATTAGTACGGTAAAGAAACAAGGATCGGCGATCGCAATCGGTCACAGCCGAAGGACCACGCTGCAGGCGATCCAGGAAATGGAGTCACGATTTCACGAAGAAGAAATCGCCCTGGTTTTTGCATCGGAAGTGGTACAATAAGTCGAACCGGTGCTGAGAGAGGCTATTCAGCAGCAGCGGACTGTGTCGAGTTGATTAGTTTATCTTCCACCTGGACAGGTGATACTGGTGCGGAAGGGAGCTCACTGTTTTCTAGTTGTCTGTTTAGTGTTGTTCGTTTTCGGCAGGCTGTCGGCAGCGGGATCATCTGTCGAGGTGCTGAGCATCCGTCACTGGTCGGCTCCAGACCATACCCGTATCGTGTTTGACTTAAACCGGCCGGCCGCGTATGACGTTTTTGAGCTCACGGGACCTGACCGGCTCGTGATACAGCTGCACGAAGCTCGCTGTCGCCTTTCGGGCAAGGAATACACGATCAATGATCAGGTGATCTCCACGGTGCGCTGGGGATATTTTACTCCCACGACTCTGCGGGTGGTGGTCGATCTCATCCATTCGACAAATTCCACCGTATTTATGCTCAAGAGACTTCAGGATAAGCCCGACCGGCTGGTGATCGATGTGGTTCGCCCGGACCTGCAAAACCAGGAGCAGCAGAAGCGTAGTGTTTCCAGAGAAAAAGCGCCGGGAACCCGCATTATCGTCATCGATCCGGGACATGGCGGAGAGGACCCGGGTGCGTTGGGTGCCAGCGGCTTACAAGAGAAGACTGTTGTGCTTGGTGTCGCGAAGAAGCTCTGTGCTGCCCTGAATCAGCAGAAGGGACTAAAAGCGTTTCTCACACGGGAAAAAGACTACTTCGTGCCTTTGCGCAATCGCTGGCAAATTGCCAAGGACTACAACGCTGACCTCTTTATCAGTATCCATACTAATGGAAGCTTTAACCGGAACAAACAGGGTGCAGAAGTGTACTGCCTTTCCGCCAGTGGTGCGAGTCAGGAGGCGGCCCGGATTCTTGCTTCTCAGGAAAATGCTTCTGATTTGATCGGCGGTGTCAGTCTGGCGTCCTGCCCGAGCGAGGCTGGTTCCCTGATTGTGAATCTGGCCCAAACCCGCACTATAAACGAAAGCCTTCTTTTCGGCCGTGGAATCCTGCAGGAGCTGACTGCTGTGACGCGGGTTAACTTTCCCTGTCCTTTGCAGGCCGGGTTTGCGGTACTAAAGGCACCGGATATACCTTCGGTGCTGGTTGAGCTGGGATATATCACTCATCCGCGTGAAGAGAAGAAACTGGCCGATGGAAATTTTCAAAACTCGATCGTCCGTGCTCTGGTCAGGGCTACCAATGATTTTCTGAGCCAGATGCCTGTCGAGACCGCAAGTATGGTTGGAGAAAGATCATCAGGACAACGCTGATTGATGCGGATGTCCAGAACTTCTCGTATGAAGCTCACGATCATGCGGCATCCCTGTCGAATCCAGGTGAGGTCACGCAGCCGCGAAGGATAGGAAGCTTATTCGGTGAATGGCAGCTTGATAAATAGTACGATTTGAGTATAGTATTAGAATTACAAAACCGAATACGACCGTTGCACATTGACCGTTACGTGTCTCCTGCAGTCAGCAGGGGCATGGGTGAATACTGAACGGTTATTTTTTTTAGGGTTTTACGGGAGATCATCCATGGCTCTTCTGCCTGATCAGTATCGAACGCTGCTTGCGCATCGTCGCCGCACGGTCATCGAAGATCAGAGCCTTATTCCATCGGCTGTACTGCTTCTGCTCTATGAGAAAAAAGGTGAGCCGCATATTCTTCTTACAAAACGGACGAACAAAGTAGCAGCACACAAAGGACAGATTTCTTTCCCCGGGGGGGTACGTGAAGCGACAGACAGAAGTCTGATTGCGACGGCACTAAGGGAAGCTTGTGAAGAGGTGGGGGTGGATAGTCGTACTGTGGAGGTGCTGGGCTACTTGGATGATTGCCCTACGGCGAGCACAAACTATTTGATTACCCCAGTGGTGGGATTTATTTCCTATATCCCCGCCGTGAGGATTAGTCCAGATGAAGTAGAAGAAGTGCTGGAGGTACCGATAGCCGGCTTGCAGAAGGCTGCTCCATCGTCGGTAACTATAGTGGATGCTCCGACACTGCCGGATGATCCGCAATACCTCTATGGTGATCACATCATATGGGGAGCAACTGCGCGCATTCTGGAACAGTTTCTGTCTTTGAACAATGCCGCTCGTTAATTGTTTATGATGAAGGAAGAGTAGTATGTCCCGCAGACCAATAACCAAGGAAGGGTACGAGGTACTCATAAAAGAATTGAAACACCTCAAGCTGCGCGAACGGCCCAAAGTTATTCAGGACCTTGCAGCTGCGCGGGCTCACGGCGATCTCAGTGAAAATGCCGAATACGATGCTGCCAAGGAGCGGCAGGCGTATATCGAAGGGAAAATCAGTGACCTGGAATCTCGCCTGTCGATGGCGGAGATCATTGATCTGGCCACGCTTCCGCGGGACAAAGTGGCTTTCGGAGCCAAGGTGCGGTTGTACAATATCGATACCGAAGAAGAGGAGCTGTACCAGCTCGTAGGGCCGGACGAGTCGAATGTGGAGCAGCAGAAGATATCCGTCTTTTCACCATTGGGTAATGCTCTACTGGGCAAACGGGTGGATGATACCGCCACGGTGCACGCACCCCGGGGCATAATCGAATATGAAATCTTAGACATCATCTTTGATTGAGGAGCAACTCCTGCTGCGGCCATACGATGTGCTGCAGGCATGACACCATTTCCTGACGGGAGGTGAGCATATGATGAGTGCTGAATCAAGCGCTTCCGCAGTGAACGAACAGCTGCTGCATGATCTGATTATCCATGCGGTAAAAGAAAAGTATGCCATGATTCACAAGACGGTCTATATCAATCCCGGACAGGAAAAGAATTTCGACATCCAGGGGATCTTTCCTGATATCGTCTTTGGCGGATATGGGCAGATTGTTCAGATCGTGGAGGTGGAAACCGACAGCACTCTCACCAAAGACCGCACTGCGCACTGGGAAAAGCTCGCCGGTCTGGGGGTTCCCTTCGCCATTTTAGTAGCTAAGAAAAACCAGCGCCTGGTTACCGACCTGCTCTGGAAGTCAGGCCTGATGGCGAAAGCAAAAGTAGCTACCTTTGATATCGTGTTTGAGAAACTGTAGCCTTCTTAGGTTCCTAGTATAGACATTGCTATAGTTGATGAAATCGTAAAATGTCCCGAATAGATGAAACCCGTCATTCCACCCACGAGCTGATTAAGATCTACTGTCATTCCCGCGAAGGCGGGAATCCATTTTCCTTCCTCCCTCCATCCCTTAATCCCTTCATTCACTATCCTTTGAATCAAAAAGCCCTTTACATCGTCCCGACCATATAATACAATCGCCTGAAATCTATATTTATTCTTCCCCGGATATCTCTCGGGAGGAGAAGCCCGCCGTGAACCGACTGAACCGCGATCACATCTCCACAAGGTGGAAGCATACGAATTCTCTTCTATCCACCTCCTTACCATCAAACCTCATTACCAGCATCCATCCGCTGTCTCAGCGATATTCCTTTG
>JAGOGO010000188.1 GCA_017996625.1 Deltaproteobacteria bacterium
TTTGTGAGACAACTCCGAATATACCGCCCATCACACCTTCCGTTCCAGCGTCATGCCTTCTCACTGTCTTGAGAACTCGCCTGGCCGAAAAACGATTCAGTTTGCTGCCATTCAGAGTTTCAGGAAACGCATAACGCATTCCAAGTAGTTGTTCTTTCGATACCTTCGATCACAAGCAACGATATCAGACCGTTGGTTTCACTTACCACAGTGACCTCTAAAAATCAAATTTGATGGAGTCGTAAAAATTCGTCTTGGAGACGACGAAGTAATCCCGCGAGCCGCGGGACTCAGCCGCAGGCGACGCATCAGTGAAACAGCGCCTTTTTCCTCTTGCCTCGAGCAAACCGCGCTTTCTATCTCACCTTCGGCATTGTGCCTCCGCCGCTTTTATGCTATAGTTGTCTTTATTCGGTAACTATTTATTCCTTCATGAGAATCGGCTATTCACCCCGACCGGAAACCGCTCTGAATCCGAGCCAGAATCCATACTATGAAGCACGTTGATTTCGTCCATCTTCATCTGCATACCCAATACAGTCTTCTCGACGGTGCAATCCGCCTAGGCGAGCTCTTTCAACGAGCGAAATCGTTCTCAATGAGCGCTTTGGCTATAACCGATCATGGCAATATGTTCGGAGCAGTCGACTTTTACAAAAAGGCCGAGGCGCATGGAATCAAACCGATCCTCGGATGCGAAGTCTATGTGGCGCCAGGAAGCTGCTCCGACAAAAGCAGCCGAACCGGATCCGATTCTCCCTACCACTTGATTCTCCTTGCCCGGACTCCATCCGGCTACCGGAACCTAATCAAACTCGTGAGCCGTTCTTACCGTCAAGGCTTCTACCGCAGGCCCCGTGTCGACAAGAGCCTTCTCCGGGAACATCGCGACGGGCTCATCGCTCTCAGCGCCTGCCTGCAGGGCGAAATACCCCAGCTGATCAATCAGGAGCGGTTTGACGAGGCCATCCGCGCTGCTCAGGAGTATGCCTCCATTTTTTCTGATGGCTGCTTTTATCTCGAGCTTCAGGAAAATGGAATTCCCGAGCAGAGGACTGCTAACCAGGGTCTCCTGCAGATCGGCAAACAGCTTGGTCTTCCCGTAGTAGCCACAAACGACTGTCATTATCTGGATAAGAAGGACGTCAACGCTCATGAAGTCCTCGTGGCGGTCAATACCGGGAAAACGCTTTCCGATTCTGATCGGCTGCGTTTCAGCACTGAAGATCTCTATTTCCGGTCGCCGGAGGAAATGAAAGCACTGTTCCAGGACTATCCGGAAGCAATAAGAAATACGATCGAGATCGCTGAGCGCTGCAATGTGGAAATGAAATTCGGTGCATACCGTTTCCCCGTTTTCCCGCTTCCCGAGACGGAAACACCGGCCAATTGCATTCGCTCCAAGGCGATCGAGGGATTGCAAAAACGGCTGAGTCACCATGAGCTGCGTGATACTCCAGATTTTGCCTCTGTCGAGAAAGTCTACTGCCAGCGTCTTGAAGAAGAGTTGAATGTCATCAATTCGGAAGGATTTTCGAGCTATTTTCTCATTGTGGCCGATTTTATCCAGTTTGCCAAAGACAATCGTATTCCGGTAGGACCAGGTCGCGGTTCAGCCGCCGGGAGTCTTGTCGCTTTTGCATTGAAAATAACAGAGATTGATCCCATCAAATACGGTCTGCTTTTCGAGCGGTTTCTCAACCCGGAACGGATCTCGCCGCCGGATATCGACGTTGATTTCTGCATGGAACGACGAGATGAGGTTATTAGATATGTGCGCAACAAGTACGGTGAGAACAACGTTGCCCAGATCATCACCTTTGGAAAAATGCAGGCCAAAGCAGTGATCCGGGATGTCGGCCGTGTCCTGAACATGCCGTATAAGGATGTTGACAAAATCGCCAAGCTGGTTCCCAACACTCTCAATATTACGCTTACTGCCGCACTTGATCAGGAACCTGCTTTGAAGAAGTTGAGAGAGGAAGACAGTCAAGTCGACCAGCTCATTTCCTTTTCTCTTGTTCTCGAAGGACTTCCCCGGCATGCATCCACCCATGCTGCCGGTGTGGTTATTGCCGACCGTCCGCTTGATGAATATCTGCCACTGTATCAGGATCCGAAGAATGGTACTCTGGCTACCCAGTTTTCTATGAATGAGGTAGCCGACATCGGTCTGATCAAGTTCGACTTCCTCGGGCTCAAAACACTTACGGTCATCGACAAAGCATTGGCCCTGATCAAACAAGGAAACGAACCTGTTGAGGACATAAACGCCATTCCGCTTGATGACCCAGCTACCTATGACCTTCTTGCTTCCGGGGAAACCGAGGGCGTGTTCCAGCTGGAAGGCTCGGGCATGAAGGAGCTCATCATCAAGATGAAACCGGAAAGCATGGATGACATCGTAGCACTGCTCGCTCTTTACCGCCCGGGGCCGCTTCAGTCGGGCATGGTGAACGATTTCATTCGGCGCCGGAAAAAAGAGGAATCGATTCCGTACCTCGTACCCCAGCTCAAGGATATCCTCGAAGACACCTATGGAGTTATTCTTTATCAGGAGCAGGTGATGAAAATCGCCCAAGTGCTCGCGGGATATTCTCTGGGTGAAGCCGATCTCCTGCGCCGCGCGATGGGCAAAAAGAAGTTCGAAGAGATGGAAAAACAAAAAGAAAAATTTCTCCTCGGTACCAAGAAGAACAAAATCGATCCCAAGAAAGCCGAGGAGATCTTCAACCTCATGGCCAACTTTGCCGGCTATGGGTTCAACAAGTCTCACAGTGTTGCCTATGCTGTTATCGCGTATCAGACCGCATACCTCAAAGCTCACTATCCGGTTGAATTTATGGCCGCCCTGCTCACCTGCGAGATGGACAACAGCGATAAGGTGATCCGTCACATCAGCGAGTGCCGTGATCGCGGCATCGAGGTGCTGCCGCCGCACGTCAATGAGAGTTCCCGGGATTTCACCGTGAGCGGAAACAAGATCCGATTCGGCTTGGCAGCAGTCAAAAATGTCGGCAGCGCCGCTCTCGAATCGATTCTCAAGTCCCGTGAGGAGGGAGGCCGGTTTCTTGATATCTTTGATTTCTGTGAACGCATCGACTTACGTAAGGCAAACAAGAAGGTGGTGGAAAGCCTTATCAAGTGTGGAGCCTTTGATACTACCGGTGCCCGGCGCTCGCAGCTTTTTGCAGTCTATGAATTGGCTGTAGAGCGTGGGCAGGAAAGGCAACAGGAGAAGAACGGTCGTCAAAAGTCCCTCTTCGGAATCATTGAAAGCGCCGACAGCCGTGAGCGCTCGACCCCAGGGTATCCGGCATGTGAGGAATGGCCTGAACATGAAGTCCTCGCTTATGAAAAAGAGACTCTTGGCTTCTTTATTTCCAGCCACCCTCTGGCAAGCTACCAAAAGGATCTCAAACGACTACGCTGCACGGGCACCGGTGAGATGCAGAACCGCCGTGATGGCGAAGACGTCTCTCTCGCCGGAGTCCCGGTCAGCATCAATGAGATCCTGACTCGCAAAGGGGAGCGCATGGCCTTCGTTACCATAGAGGACCTGCACGGGTCTATCGAAGTGGTGGTGTTCTCTGAACTGTTTCGTAACAGCAGCCCACTGCTGAAGAGTGAACAGCCTCTGCTGATTCGCGGCAAAGTGACGATGGATGAACGAACACAGAAAGCCAAACTGAGAGCTGATGAGATACTTCCGCTTTCTCAGGCGAGCACGATTCTCACCAAAGCGGTCCACGTTCGTCTCGATCTCTCCCAGCTTACCAGGCTGCAGCTGGAGCGGCTCCGCAGCATTCTCCGAAATCATCCGGGAACCTGTGCTGCCTATCTCCATCTTCTTATACCAGAACGTTCTGAGACGATCATATCGCTGCCCGAGGAGTTTTACCTCGAGCCGTCGGAGGGCTTGGTCAGAGAAGTGGAAAGCCTTTTCGGATCGACGGCGATCAGCCTCCTGTGAGCCATCCTGATGTATGTTCAGCGCAGTTATCGCAACTTTGACACCAATCAGACGCTCGTTCCTTTTTGCGTCGTGCTTCGGGAAACTGATCTGTACATCAAAGCCCGCACCCGCCTCGAACAGGAAGCGCTGCACCTGCTGAAAACAGCTCGCCGGGAAGTTGAACGCTACATTTACCACCATCCTGTTTTTAAAACCAGTCTTACTCCGCTTCCCCAAGACCTTCTGGCTTCGCCAATGGTACAAACCATGCTCCAGGCAGCCGCTTTCTGCGGCGTCGGCCCTATGGCAGCCGTAGCCGGAGCAATAGCTGAACATGTCGGCAAAGGACTCCTTGAACTGTCTCCGGAAGTGATTGTCGAGAACGGCGGTGATATCTTCATTCAGACTAACGAGACCGCACTGATCGAAATCTTTGCCGGGGCATCACCGCTTTCTCAGAAGCTTGCACTCTCCATAAAGGCTTCCCAGATGCCTCTCGGTGTGTGCACTTCATCCGGCACAGTCGGCCCTTCGCTCAGTTTCGGTCAGGCAGATGCAGCAACCATTCTTTCACCCTGCGCAACGCTTGCCGATGCAGCGGCGACCGCAGTTGGCAACGTCATTCACGGAAAACAAGACATTCCCCGGGCTCTCGAAAAGGCACAGTCGATCCCCGGTGTGAGTGGAGCCCTCATTATTGTCGGAGAACATCTGGGAG
>JAGOGO010000033.1 GCA_017996625.1 Deltaproteobacteria bacterium
TTATCCACCGAACGAAGTGAGGCGGCGCCTCAGCTCTTTATCGACTGAACGAAGTGAGGAATGACGATGGGAACGTTTCTTCTGCGATCAACCTGAACCCGAGGGCGCCCAGAGGCTTTCGCTTACTCTTTACACGATTGAAACGAATGAAATGGTCTTATGGGCTGTATCGCTTTTAACTTTCTATAAGGTTATCGATTTCCCTTACTGTTTTTGGAACCGACCGAACCGACTTCCTTTTGAAGAGTACCAGTCTTCTCCCCATCTTCAATAACGCTCAGCTTGCTGCGGAATTCCTTGGTAATGTCGTCTGCATCCTGAATACTCGTAATCACATGTGGGGTAAGCATGAGCATCAATTCGGAGCGGTTTGCCGTATCGTTGTTGAATCCAAAGAGCCAACCGATGACTGGAATACTACTCAGATAGGGAATTCCGGCTTTCCGCTTGTTCTTCTGTTCTGTAATCAGACCGCCGATGATGACCGTTTGGCCGTCCTGAACAGTCATGGTTGTTTCAGCAAGCCTCTTGAGGAAGATCGGATTGCCGGTTCCCTGCTGGAGCGTCTTTTCGCTTATCTCACTGACCTCCTGGCTCACTTCAAGAGACACCAGCCCTTTGTCATTGATGTGGGGGGTAACAGTCAGAATAATGCCTGTATCCCGATATTCGGTTTCACTGGTATAATAGTCATTGTCGCTGGTAGGATAAAGGCTTGCCGTCTGAATGGGAACTTCTTCGGTGATTTCGATTGTGGCCTCATGGTTGTCTGTAGCGATCACATGCGGTGAAGAGATGATATTGGCTTTCCCCTTAGCGGCAAAGGCCCGGAGTTCCGCATAGTAGCGATCCGTATCGCCGATAACCCATTTCAGACCGGCCGGAATTTCCGATGCCAGTCCGGTGGTCACTGCATCGACAATACCGTCGCCGTCTTTATCGGTAGCGGGGGGAGTAGCTATGCCGGTCGAATCTATCCGGTAGGTACCGTCTCCCACCTCATTCTGATACCACCACTCCACTCCCAGCCTGAGATCATCATCCAGCCGGATCTCGGCGATATATACTTCAATCAGCACCTGTTTGGGATAGATATCGAGCTGCTTGATAGTTCGTTCGATGATACGGTAATCCCGCTCTGAAGCTTCGGTAATCAGAGCATTGTTTCGTTCATCCACCACGAAGGCCACATTGCCGGTGAGACCTCCGCGCCTTTCTTGTTCCTCACCCTGGGTGGTTCTGCGGGGCAACGCTGTTGATTGCGGCGTTTTCTTTTGAGTTTCCCGTTCCCGGTTCCGATCGTTATATCTGCTTGAATTCCTATTGGTGTTCCGCTCCGAAAGAGAAGTTCTTTCCCTCATTTTGCTCTGAAACTGCGTCTGCGTGGTCGGACCGGCTGCTTCACCCATGAATACCTGCGCAAGAACATCGTATATCTCCTGTGCCCTGCCGTTCTGAACGTAGTAGACAAAGATCCTCGTCGCTGCATCGCTCACCTCGGTATCCATCCGCTCAGCCCACTGAACCGCTTTGTCTACCAGCGCCTGATTAGCACTCACGGCAAGAATCATGTTAAGCCGGGTAACGGGAACGAACGTAATCCCTCCGCCCCGGGCAGTTTCCGACGGAAGCTCAAACGACTTAAAAACCTCATCAAGTTCTTTCGTCATCTCCTCAACATCGGAGTACTTCGCTTCGTAGAGGTTGACATGGAGCCGATCGAAGACATCCACATCGAAAAGTTCGATCAGTGACATGATCTTCTTTATATTGGCACTGTAATCGAGCATAATCAGTATGGTGTCTTTGGCGATCGTCTCGCTGCCCTGCGGTGTCATAAACGGCTTCACGATCTTGACGATTTCCTCGGCAGCAATGTACTTCAAGGGAACGATCTGAAAAATCACTTTGTCAGTGGTAGGAAGGTCCTCTTTATTTGCCAGGAAAGTGGGCATGTAGTCCTGTTTAAGGGATGCCACGGGAACAATGTGATACAGGTTGTCTTTCTTGATGATGGCAGCATTATTAACCTTCAGCAGAGCTTCAAAAATAGGCATCAGTTCTTTCTTTGAAACTTTGTCCTTAGTATGAATGTTGACCTTACCGGTCACCTGAGGATCAACAATATAGTTCATTCCCAGTATTTCGCTGATCATGACGATAACTTCATGGAGGTCCATATCATCGAAGTTGAGCATGAATGCCTCATCCTGGGACAATGAAGGTGAGGCGGCCTCACCGTTTCCACCCCCACCCGATAACGCTTCATCTTCTGCATCAGCAAGCGTGTTCGACACTGAAGCTGTCTTCGAAGCAGTAAACCGGTGTACCGGAGCTTCAAATTCTTTCTTCACCTCCTCTTCTGAAGGCTCGGTGGCAATCTTCTCCCGCAGCGACTCGATGGTCCGTTCTGGCGAGCTCGATACAAAGGGATTGACTTGCTGGGCAGAGTCTTTTTTCTTGGCATCAGCTTCAGCCTTTTCTTTCTCCTTTGCTTCATCCTCCATCTCGATCCTAATGGATGAAGGCAAGGTTTTCGAACCAGCCGAAACCTCAGCCGATGAGGGAGCGGATCCTTCCGGAACTGCCGTCTGATCTGTCGGAGATTCTGAGGAGACCTTAACCTTATAATGAGAAGAATCCGTCTGGTCCTGCTTTACCGCTGCCTGATCGCTCGCGCAGGCGAACATCAGAAGGGTAACTAGTAACACAAGAGCACAGTGCGTTTGCCTAGTCTTCATGATCCTTATAACCTTATTCACCGTTAGGTAAGCCTTTCCTGATCATTGTGAGGTCTACTGCGTGCACACCATCACGTAGTTACTGTTTAGCATTTCAGCCCGACGCACTATCCTGTCATTTATCACTCTTGGTCTCGCTTTGCATAAGACCGGCCACGACAATCGTAGCGTGTACATCACGGGGATCGCGTCGATTAGCTACTCTGATATTTAAATCCACGATGGTTAGTATCTTCTGATATGTCTCAATGTCGTACAGGAAGTTAGTCAGATCGGTAATGGTGCTCATAAATTCGATCTGGACGGGAATCTGCACATAGTAATCATACTGTTTTGAATCAAGCACTTTCTCGCTTCGTATCTTGATCATATTTTTTGCTGAAAGTGTCTTGAGGATCTCCTGCAGGTTGGCTGCTGCCAGCGGAGAGGTGTTGCCTGACAGCAGTTTATTGGAGGATCGTTTGGCCAGATTCTCAATTCGCTGGAGGTCCTGTTCTGCTTTAGCCTTGCCAGCTACGAACTGACGATACTTTTCCAGCTGCATGCGTTTTGTTGGAATTTCTTCTTCGATCCGGCTTTGACTTTCCATGAACGGATCGATGATGTATTGAAACAGAACAAAAACCACAGCAATCAAAACCGCAGTCAGCACAATGATGCGCTCGCGCCGAGAACGAAACTTCAGCTGCCGGACTTTTGATGAAATCGCTGCAACATTATTTTTCTTTGAAAAAATCATTGGCTCCCGGACTCCGTTTTCTTCTCGATCCGTGTTGTTATCTTGAAACTTTCCTGCCCCTGAGGATCTCGAGTAATCGGAGCGGTAAACTCACTGGAACAAAAGAGCGGCGACCCGTCAAGAATGGCTATAAGCTCCGATGATGATTGCGCATATCCAGACAACTGCACTTCATTCCGATAGTAACGCAGATTCGTCAGCCATACTGAAGGAGGAACAATCATCGAAAGCTCTTTCAGGATCTTCAGATTGCTGTCCTCAAAGCTCTGCACTCTTTCAACGCTCTTGATCTTGTCCTGGAAAAACCGTGCCTGTTCCTGAATTTTCTGAATCGCCTCGACATCATCTTTGAGTGCCGCAATTTCTTGCTCTATGGTATGAAGAACTAGTCTCTTCTTGGCAACGCTGCTCACCCCCCACGTTATGGTTAATACTATCATAACCAGGAAAAGAATAATCGACAGATATACCCCCATTTTCCTGGTCTTTTTCCGCAACGGGTGCGGCAGCAAATTCAACTCGCAGGGCATCTTTTTCATTCCCCGCAGAGCCAGCCCTAAAGCTACAGCCAGGCTATGAGGCACTGGAGGTGTGGATTTTACCTGGCTGGTGAAGGCTTCCATCGGAAGGACCTGCACCGTGCAGTCTGAATTCTGTACCGTATCGGCAATAAGCGTATCCGGCAAATCCGTTCCCAGCAAATAGACCACCGGCTCGCTGGCATTCTCTTCAGCCGTATTCCCCGGTTGGGCGGGAAATGCTATCCGGAAACTGTTACGGATCTCCTTTTCTACCTTGACGGCGCGATTCTCATCTGGCTTTCCGTCGAAGGCAATCACATGCGAATAACGCAGCGTGCTGTTGTGGATCCAGGCCGTTTCGAAACACCGGCTATCGACTGAAAGAAATGCCACGGCATCCCGGGGGATGCTACCATTCTTTCCCGAGAAAAGCCCGTTCACCAGTGCCGTCGTACTCAGTTCCACACCGATCGGTTGAATACCAGCCTCTTCAAGAATGGCATAGTAGCGGTCAAACACCTTCCTCTTTACTAATGCAAGCAGAAGCTTCAGAGTAGGGGCATGGGTTTCTCTTTCCAGAATCGTGTAGTCGTAAACAGTTTCTTCGATCGGGAGCGAAATGTATTTCCCGGCTTCATAACGGATCACCTCGCTCAGATTCTCCTCCGCGGACGCAGGAAGGCTGAAGAAGCGCAGCACGATATCCTGCCGGGGCAAACCAATCCACGCATTCTCTGTACTGATGTTTTTTTGCCTGATAACACGAGCTATCTCTTTCGTCAAGAACGGATCTATCTCTTCACTCGGAAGCTCTTCCGGCAGAAAAATGATCTCCTGATGATCGAGCACGATCTTCCGCAAAAGCTTTTTCAGGTAAACCAGCGAAACGCAGCCATGGCCAAACTGTATACCCAAGCTCGATTCAAGCGAAATCATCATCGAGATTGTTTCCCTTCCTATTCCCAGAGGTTTTTCCCTATGGCCACGAGGTTCTCAGCGACAGGATAATTATCAGCCCAATAAAGCACCTGGTATTGTCTTGTACCGAAAGGGGCAACTTTCACAACCGCCTTAATCCGTCTGAGCACGGTGCTGTCCGGTATCGAACCGGTGGCCACAATAGAAAATGTTCCGCCCGCATTCCTGCCGGCAGATGCATGAACCAGCTGGCCAGAGTGACTCACTACCTCGCTCATATTCGTTATCGGCCCTTCCTGGCGAGCATCAATGATCGCCTCTGCTTCTTCTTCGGTCATTCCTGCACTGATAAGAGCTTCTTTCTGAGCCGTGTTAATATCAAGATTTGTGCTCCCCTGAACTGAGATCAGGTCGACAAGTCCTTTTTGCAGCTGGCTTTCCATGGTTCCATCGTCCGATGGCGAACTCTCTGAGCAGCCGTAGAGAAGTTGTGGAGTAACCCCCCTTACCTGCAGGAGTTCTTCCACGGTGTCGAACGGAGCGTCCTTACATGAATACGGCTGTGCGAGTGATTCATAGTAGTCATCCTCCGCACCATTGGCACGGTGATCCTGATTATCATCGATCCAGTCCAGAATCGAATCCGTGATTGTATCACGCTCTACGACATCTTCAACCAGCGTGCCAATGAGATTTCTGAGCAGATCTTCAGGGATGGCATTCAGGTTCCACTTTCCATTTTCATTGCCGATCATCACTTCCGCGGTGCCTTGCCCCACTTTCACCGTGATAACTCTCTGATCAGCACGCCAATCCTGCTCTTCGCCCCCTTCGACTGACTCGCTCTTCCGGCTGCTACCGCCAGCAAAACGATCGTCTTTTAATCCGGCTGCCTCCGGCTCGGGCTGGATATGTGCTTCTCTGATCAACTCACCGAGCGCCTGCTGAAAGCCGCTGAGCGCATAAAAATAACAGTCAATTTCATCTTTATAGTTCCGTGTGGCAGTTGCTTCCTGACGCATCGCAAACGAAAACTCCAGCGCAATAACCATGAGCAGCGCAAGAATCCACAAAACGAGTATGAGTGCGAAACCATCAGTCTGTGTGTGCTTCATATTCTATTAGCCTTGTCGGCCGTTCAGGCCCGGTCAGCTTTCTCAAATACGACGATTGCACCCGACGGCATTACTTAGGCATTTCATCAGGCCCTCAACGCGGGAAAAATGGATTTCCAGGCGGCGAACCACCAGACGGTGAGGGATAACGGGGAATGCCGCCGCCTGCAGGGCCAAAGGGTGTCTCTTGAAGACCTGTACCTCTCTCCGAATCTGCCACCAGCGGTATCGTCATCGCGGTGGTGATCGGCTCGGAGCCTTCCTCTTCTGGAGCTGCCTGGGTAATAGTGATGCGAATGGCTTTCAACAGCAGCTCCTCTTTACTATCTTCTTCCCGGTTTCTTTCACCAGCCGTTTCGATCCTCTCTTCTTCAGTCTCTTCCCATGACCATGCATCCATCCACTCTCCCTGGAGCGCGCTCTCAGTGTTGTCGTCTTCCTCTTCCGTTTCTTTCGGAACGACATAGTATTCAAAAGCGATGTTTTCGACACCAGGCAACAGACGCACCGCCTCACCTTGTTCGGCACTGCCTTCTTCGATCTGCTCGAGGAAATCTTCTCCGGTCACAGCCGTTTCCTGGACAAAAAGGCTGTTTCCGCTTTCGCCGCCATCATCGAGATAGTAATGTACCCACTTGAGTCCAGTAATCAGATGGATGCGCAGAGACTGTACGGAGACAAACTGCAAACTGGTGTTTGTGCCCTCAAACGCAATGCGATAGTGATCGTCTTCTTTAGCCACGTACGGATAAAAGGATTTGACTTGCTGGGCAATCAAATCCATGACGATTCTCGTGCGGCGGAACTCTTCCGCATGCTTATCTCCTTTTTCCCATGATCGGACCGCAAGCTGAAAGGTAGTCCCCATAATGCCCACAATGAGCACAAGAATAGCCATGGTAAGAAGAAGCTCAAGAAGGGTGAACCCCTTGTCACAATCGTTTCGGATTTGTGCCGCCATCCTCTTTAGGCTCTACGACCGTTTTCAATGTTTCAAAAGTAAGTTTCTTTTGCGCTGCACCACTTGGCCATAAAACAGTGACTGATATCGTGTACACCATGAGAGTAAAGTCTGCATTTACGTTCTCATCATCTTCGCCGATCAGAATGTCGTTTAATGCTATTTCATAGCGCCACGTGTAGTCACCCTCAAACACTCCCTCCTCTGACTGCTCGGCAATATTCTCCCGGAGGGAGAGTTCTTCGATCAGCTGACGGCCGTAAAAGACTGCCCGTGAATACTCCTGAGATTTTCCGGCCAGGCGCAAGGCACCGGAAAACACTTCGATGAGCACCGTGATAGCTATAGCCAAAATAGCCATAGCGACCATGATCTCCATAAGGGTGAATCCCCGGTCAGTCTGTCGTATCGGTACCTTTCTCAATGGTCACCATACCTGTGGCAAAATCCAGCGCGATGCCTAGTGCATGCATCTCATCGAGCTGCAGCAGAATCGTGCCGCCACTGCAGCTACCGTTCGGAAAGAATATAACCGCCCCCTGTATATCGATGTTCTCCTCTTCCCCAATAATTACCTCGGCAAGCTCGACGTCTTCAGGATACTCGTAAAGATACACGCCAGAGGAGGAAACGGCGGCTGTCTTTTCGTAGCGATTTTCTCCTTCAGCGACGTTCAATGGCCGGTTGATAACCGCAACCCAGCTTTCTTCTCGATCAAACACTACCCAGTATGGTCTTTTTGCTGCAACTGCTTGATTGCGCGCATAACGAAGAAAAACAGCTGTTTTTTGAGTAGCAGCCTTCAGGTGGGCGCTTTTCAGACTTTTTGACATTTGAGGGGCAATGAGAGCGACCAGCAGCCCTACCAGGCCGAGAACAATAAGAATCTCGACCAAAGAAAACCCTCGATGCCAGAGAGGATCAGCTTCCCTCATCGATCTCGTTGAGTCCTTTCCAGCTCACTACATCCTGATCCTCACCTTCGCCGCCTTCTTTTCCATCTGCCCCAAATGAAATGATATCGAATTCACCATGATCTCCGGGGCATCGGTATAAATACTCATGCCTCCACGGATCGAGAGGAATCTGTTTCTGCAGGTAAGGTCCATCCCATGCATCCGACCCTTCGGGCGCCATTCGAAGGGCCTGAAGTCCTTCATCGCTTGCTGGATACCGGCCCATATCCAGCCGATATGCGTCCAAGGCTGAGGATAGATTGCTAATCTGAGCCTGAGCTGCCTGCTGCTTTGCTCCACTAAACTTATTCATCAGCCGCGGACCTACCAGCGCAGCCAGCAAGCCGATAATAGCCATAACCATCAAGAGCTCGATCAGGGTAAAACCGCTGTTCCTCTTCTTGTGTCTGTCATCCTTCATTACTTCTGCACCTCCTTTGACTCAATGAATGTCGTATTCGCTATCCGGCTCTCCACTGATAGGTTCACCGGGATAGGGTGGTTAATACTAACAAGCTACTAAAAAATCCGCCCTTCGCCAGGTGATCAATCCCGCCAACAGACGGATGGGCTTTTTTAACACCCTGCTAAAAGGTGATATCGTTGACACTGATAACAGCCAGCAAAATCGACAGCACAATAAATCCGACCGCTACTCCCATGAATAAGATCAGCAGCGGCTCTAGAAGCGCTATCATTCTGCGGACGCTGTTCTTAACTTCCTTGTCGTAATTATCAGCAACCTGAAGCAGCATTTCGTCCAATCTGCCGGTCTCTTCGCCTACGGTGATCATATGGATGGCCAAAGCAGGAAACACACCACTTTGTCCCAGAGGCTTGGCGATACTTTCGCCTTCTTTCATTTTGGTCCGCACCTCGGCGATTGCCTGAATAAACACCGTATTGGCCATGGTTTCTTTTACAATAGTGAATGCCTCGAGAATGGGAACACCGCTACGAATGAGTGTCCCAAGAGTGCGGGAAAAGCGTGCCACTTCACTTTTCTGAATAAATCGGCGCATTAATTTGAAACGAAACTTGAAATGGTCCCACTTGGAACGCCCATCCTCAGTCGCCACAAACCGTTTTACCCCAAAGATGGCAGCTGCGATAAGAGGAGCAATCAACCACCAGTAGGAAACGATGCCGTTGCTCACTCCCAGCAGAATACGGGTGGGCAGCGGCAGTACCTGGCCCGATCCTTCAAACATGACCGCGAATCGAGGCACTACCCATACAAGCATAAAAACCACCATCAGGGCACCGGCAATAATGAGAATGATCGGATAGATCAACGCCGAAACCACATAGTCCCGCGTTTCGCGCATACTTTCGAGGTATTCTGCCAGCCGTTTCAGAATCAGTTCAATGACGCCGCCTGCTTCGCCGGCTCTAATCATATTTGTATAGAGCCGAGAGAACACCTTGGGGTGACGTCCAAGAGCATCAGCAAGCGAGTGTCCCTCTTCGACGCTTCTGAGCACACTTTCTATCACTGCTCTTAATTTCTTGTTCTCGGTCAGTTGCACCGCGATCTGAAGACTTCTATCCAACGGAAGTCCGGCACTCACAAGAGTGTCCATTTCATGCGTAAACACGAGAACATCGCGAAAAGATATCCGATCCCACAGTGCTTCCAGAGAAACGTTGAACGAAGAGGACCGTGCCTCCTGGGGAAGATGGATCCGAATAGGAATTAACCCGAGATCATGGAGTTTTTCTACTACCACCTGCTCTTCGGCAGCATCCAGAGAACCTTCTACGACTTCTCCTGTATTATTGGTGGCTTTATACGAATATACCGGCATAGCAGGATACAGCGGCCAACGATGGCAGGCGGCAAAAGAACAGCGTATTAGTATTGAGAAGAATTAATAAAAATTTTGATTTCAATGGGTTACAGTTGCCTCTGAGTTATCAAGACCAACCAGCACCAAGAAAGTTCATGCATCTTTCGAAGCGGCCGGCTTTTCTGCAGCTCACAAAGGAATTCTGTGTTGTTTTCGGCAAGATACCTGCGGTCGACAACTAAAAGCTCGATATACGGTCCTACCAATTCATCCGAGGAATTTTAGATTGTGGTTCTCGTACCGTTAGAACTTCAGGAAATGGAGGGCGTGGAGGAGCACTTAGGCGTCAATCTGAGTCTATTCATAAGGGCGGTGGTAGAAACACCTTTCACCAACGGAATCCGTACTACTTTTCCTCCTCGTGCCTCCACTACATTCTGGCCAATGATCGTTCCTTCCTTCCAATCTTCTCCTTTAACCAGTACGTCAGGCTGCAGTTCGGTAACAATAGCAAGAGGATCGAGTTCGTTGAAGATCACGACGTAATCAACACTGCGAAGCTCCGCAATAAGTTCTGCCCGTTGATCTTCGGAAACAAAGGGGCGGTCAGCCCCCTTGAGCGCCCTAACCGAATCATCACTGTTAAGAGCAACAACAAAAATGTCCCCAAGCTTCCTGGCTTCTCTGAAGGTATGAAGATGACCAACATGAAGAAGATCGAAGCAGCCGTTAGTAAGAACTATTTTCCTGCCTTCAGCTCGATGCCGGTCCAAAATATCACGCAGATCCTGTCGGGACTTGATTCGTTCGTTCATACCAGCCGCACTCTGCCTATTCTTCACTTTCGCTTTCCGACTCCTCCGCAGTGTCTTTTTCGTGCGAAGCAGTGTCTTCAGACTCCGAAGTCACACCTACAGTCAGACTGAAACGCTGAAAGGCGCTTCCGCCATGACCATCGTGGGCCTGCACCACAACCTGATACGTTCCAGCATCACTCGCCTTCATGGTCCAGGTCAGGAGGCCGGTGTCTGCATCGATAGTCATTCCCGAAGGAGCCTCTGGAGCCAGTGCAAACCGAATCGCGTCATCGTCAACATCCTTTGCCTCAACCTGGTAAGTATATGTTTCGGATGCGGCAGCCGGCGGCTTGGATAGTATCGAAGGAGCTGAATTGGAAATTACTACATATTTGCTCTGATAGGTCTCGCCCTTGGAATACCAATCCGATGGAGTAATCCTCACCGCAATGGCATCATCCCTGCCAAAATTTTCATGAGAAAGGGAGGCTTCGGTCTCACCTTCCAGTTCTTGCGCGTTTTCGACCGCTTCTCCGGCATTGATCTTCATCCACTGGTAGGCATAGTTGACCCAATCGCCATCCGGATCCTCTGCTTCCACCTCGACCTTCGCATCAGTATCAGTATAAACAAGAGTAGGAAGTATTTTCGCGCTCCTGACTCTCGGAGGCGTGTTCGCGGAACGAGCTGCAGGCGTTTCTGTCTTCTCCGGCGATTCGGAAGATGCTTCTCCTGCTAGAGCCTGATCACTCGCCTGTTTCTGCTCAGCAGTTGTTTCTGACTTGCCATTATGCTTCAAGCGCACAGTCTCTTTGTCTTCTTGCTCACTCCCACAGCCACTGACCACAGCAAGAAGCATGACGCTTGCTGCCATAAGCACTGCAATCCTTTGTATCATCGTGCTTACATCCTCCTGTCGATAGTTTTTGAGCGATTATATACCAGTGTCAGAATGTTTTGCAAGTGTGATCCCGTAAAACCCTGCCCTGCTCCACGCCGCAGTTATCCACTTTGTTCTCAAACTGTTACTCTCGAATTCAAACCGTGATTACTTTACAAAGAGCATTCTTCTCGTATCAAGGAGCACAAGGCAAGAGCAGAAGTGCCCGTATATTCTAGATTCCCGCCTGCGCGAGTTGCGCCTCAGTCACGCCGTTGGCGTGATTATCCCCCGCCGAAGGCGGGTTACCCATCAGCTCTTCTGGCCCGCCGAAGGCGGGTTACCCATCAGCTCTTCTGGCCCGCCGAAGGCGGGACTTCCAACGAAGTGGGCATCACTTCGTTGCTCATAGGTTGCCGCCACGCGGCTTACTGGCGCTTTTTACGATGTCGTCAACCTTGATGAGTTCGCAATAAGTCAGTGTCCGCGAGGTTCTGTCATTCCCGCGCAGGCGGGAATCTAGGATTTCAATAGTGTACAAAGATGCTGAAGCTCGGTTATTGAAAAGAAGCACTTCTGTGACTTCATCACTCTTGGACCTTCAACTCTCTATAAATACTGCTAGTATAGTTCCTGCCAGGATCGAATTCGATTCGGTATCTCATCAATCGCAAGCCGCCACAACCGTGTCGGATTGAGCGAGGAATTGCCAATCACCGATCCATTTGCAACCATGGGAGAGGATGGAATGCCAGAAATCCCGCCGATACGATACACTGCCTCTTCTAAGGGTGCTCCGTTAAAATCATAATGAAGACCGGGCTCACCGCGAGGTTCCACCCGGTTGGTTATGGTAATTCCATAAACGCATCCTTCTCCGCTGCCGCAGGTACTTGTGGGCGTGAAGGTAGTGCAATAGACAATGTCATTAAAAGTAATCGGCCGGCTCAAACATTTTTCGCCCGGCGCAAATACATAGACCCAGCGGCACACCGCGTTTTGATTCTCGCCATGCAATGCCACTCGGTCTTCGATTTCAAAAAAGAAGTCCTGACTGTCTGAAGCAAGCACCGCTCGTTCATCTCCGGTCCCATAGTGAACCAGGTAATTGTGAGGCGCGTATTGGGTTTTCATTACTGACGGAGCATAAAACACGGGCCGCTGCAATGCGCTGCTGTCCGGCAGCACCGCGCCCTCTGGAACAATTCTGGTAACTGCTAATACATCTTTCATCCCTTCTATCTTTTCAGTCTGAGAATAGTCATACACAGCCGGATCGAAAATCATGCTCACCGAATCATCGACCCCATTGTCCCGGTCAATGAGCAGGCGATAGAGCTTTCCCTTCGTGCTGACACAGTATACCCGCTCGACAAAGCCATCTTCATCGAGATCCACTGCCTGAACCTGAGCAGGAAAATCCTCATCCGTATCTCCTACATGAGTAAATGCATACGGTATCGTCCCGGTTTCAAGGTCAATGACATACAGGGAATTGCCTACCGTGTCCGCTGGATCGAATCCACCCCCAACAACAGCAACGTACCTGTCCCCGGGAAGCCGGCCGAATGAAGGCGCAGACCATGTCTGGCCAAGACACGGATCCGTCACCTCCCAGAGCGGCAGCGGCTGAGTAGTATCAGTTATGTCCAGAGCGAAGTAGTAATGTCCTCCCTGTCTCAATCCTCCGAGCAGCATGGTCTTCCAGGCTCCTGCCAGCAGTACGTCCGCTGCTTTGATATCCAGATCGATGAAATAGTGGTGTCCGTTTTTCAGCTTGCAGAGATTCCCGAGAACACACCGGGGTATATAACCCCATACTTCGGTGCCATCGATGTCGCTAAAAGCATGAATCATTCCATCATTGGCACCCGCCAGTACGACTGGCAGGCGCTTGCTTACCTTATCGCTGGTACGCAGCTCTTCGCACATCGGCTCAGCCACAATGGCTGGAGTGGCATGATACAGATCACCCATCTTCCAGGAATCACTGTTTCCATGGTGGTCCGTCTTAAAGCGGCCACCATCACGAACAAAAGAAATCAGTGCTGCCGCATCGCTGAAGCCGGTGATTGTCATGCCGGCAGCCACGAGTTCAGCGCTGTTGCTTTCAGCAAACTCAATCCTTTTCCCTGTACGCTGAGAAGCACTATCCATCGTGTACAGCGTGCGAAGATTTGCCGATTGTTCGCTAAGCCGGCCGGCTGCATCACCGTCCAGCAGGTCACCGCGCGGCCTGTTTCCTTTGCCTTCATACCAGTTCAGATCTTCAACATACCATTGATTGGATTCCTGCCTCCACCATTGTTCCAAAAGGCGATACTTCTTCAAATGGCCCTTCCATGCGGGGAGTTCAAAAAATCCAGTGTATACCGCTTCTGATCCCACGATCACCGGATTGGAACGCGTACACAATCCTTGTGGGCCTTGGCCAAGGATGCTGCGGAGTGCGTCGGCAGCTGTCTTGGCCGAGGTAGCGAAGTACGCTTCCCGAGTACCCCCCGCCTTAGCGATAGCATTACAGAATCGTTTGCTCTCTTCATCTAATCCAAACCCAAGTACATAGGTTCGGACTGGGATCTTTTGTGTTTGACCATCTTTTTCCCAGACCAGGTTGTAGAGCTGTTGAGCCGCCTTAACTGTATTATGCTGCTCCTCGCAGGTCTCTCGCCCATCGGTCAGGAGAATAATGAAATTGTCGCGACAGTGATCGCGGCCTCTTTTGTCTTGGTCAAAATAGCTGAGGAAGTAGCTGCAGGCGGTCTGAAGACTGGCGGCCAGGGGGCTTCGCCCGCCGCAAGCAATCGAGCTCGTATAGGGCATACAGGTGAACTGGCGGTAAGGTCTGCCTTTCTTCCCATTTGGACAGAATTCGCAAAACATATCCTCTTCATTTTCCGCTGCAACATAACAGTCAAAAAACGGATCAGTCACTCGTTCGAGAGAAACTCTGGCCAAAATCGCATCTCGGTGTGTTCTAACAATGTCTGGATCATCATCATAGCTCGGATCAGGAAGATGGATAAAAAAGAGATGATCATCGCCTGCAGACGGATCATTTGTGTGAATGTCTTGCATACTGCTTGCAGAAGATTCGCATCCGCAAAAATTCGTCAATTCCGGACCGCCGTTTGGAAGGAATTCCATACCCAGATAATTCTCATCAGGATCTTCAGCCTCGAGAGGAAACCGTGGATCATCCTGAATCTGCTCAGGCCACTGTTTTCCATGCCACGCTTCCGAGCCCGGTACCATATGGACATAGCTCCAGGTATGAGGGTGAAGCTGATCTGTTTCACAAACGGTGTTGGGGTACACGATCGCGGTATAATCGAACGAACGGGGGCGGGCTGTAACGGTTTTTCCATTGCTCAGCCGTACGTTCATCGGTTCAGTGACCCGAATCCATTCGTCCCCTTCTGCATGAGGAGTCCGCGGCAGCATGGGAAAAATCTTGTCATTGAGAGGCAGCGGTTCGTATTGTGCCTCCGGTGCTTCGGATTCGAAAAACGGCTCGCCTGCACTCAAAAAGGCAAGAGCTTCATCAGTAACAACATACGGAGCACCATTGCTGAGAGCGTTGAATGGAGTAACCTGGAATGTAATCGGATCGATATACTGGGCTGGCTGCTGGTTACCCGAAGACGAAGGCTGGGAGCTATCCCGGGAAGCAGCATATGCAGAGGCTTTTATTCGACCATCTCCAGGGGTAATAATCCATCGAAATTCATAGCTGCCCGTGTCGCCGTCCTCCTCCGCAGGTTTTGTCCGATAATAGAGCGCCTGTACCCGAGGAATCCTCATCTGCAGAAATGTGGCAAAGCCGAGTCCGACTGAAGTAACCTCAGGCAAAACCGTACTGAGAGCGAGTTTGGCCCGGTAGAACTTGCTGGCCGGATGATTGCCGCCCGTGAGAAAGGTATCGGGATTTACTTCTTTAGCGAAAGGATCGTATGCTGAGCGATCCACCTCGATCCACTTCGGACTTCCGGAACTGTCAAAGAACGGACGGCCGCATGAATCGACCTTGATATCAAGCTTTCCAGGCCGGGTTCCCACCGGAACGGGGTCTCCACTCTCGGTACGGTAGGGTGTCTCCGCCATGGAGCCTGATGTGTCCAGGATGATGAGTGCATTGGGGAAAATAGGTACATCGGAAATCATGATGTCCTCTTCTCCTTGGCACCATCCTGGTGACGCTGCCGCTAACAGCAGCAGTACCGCCGCCGCACTGATCCGCATACCCACGCTCTGTCTCATGGATTCCCCCTCTCCAATAAACTGTAAATAGTGAGGAGTGCGGAGTAAGAAGTAAACAACTCCGTCTCTGGTGTCCACCCTCCATCTTGCGCTGAAGCGCAGAGGCCGCAGGGAAGGAAGAAGTGTCATTGCGAGGAGGACCACCCCACACCTGAGACTGCCGCGCTCTCCCGCTTACAGCGGGATCGCTCGCTAAGATCATCCGTTTACTGGCGAACAAGCGGGCCGACGTGGTAATCTCCTAAACACTTTTTCTCCGCGTGCTCTGCCTTTCGGTCCTGCGAAGCGGGACTCAGGACAAGCTCTCCGGCGCGAGATCAGGAGCAGGCAGTCACGCCTGCGGCGTGATTTCGACTTCGTGATGCAGCACGAAGTCTCAACGACTCACGCGAAAAGAGGAATCTTTTCACTTTTCACTCCTCACTCCCGGCTCTCGTCTTCTCACTGCCCACCGGACGTCTGCCGTAATACTCATACGGATAACGGCCAGGATCCCGTATCAGTCCTCCTTCTTCAGCTGAAGGAACCAGCTGGATATCACAGCGGAGCACCCTTCGTGCTTTCCTGCGATTGTCATAACCTACTGATTCGACGTGGATAACATAGACATCCCAAGGCTGCTCGATCTGATCAAGAACAGTGACCTCGTATGCCGGACCAGAGGCTGCCTTTGAAACCAATGGATTGCTCCGGATTACCGTGTCGGCGGATAGCGAAACGGGATCGGATATACAAAGAATGTGCTCGATGCCGGCCTCAGCAGCATAGAAGGCTTCTTCAGAGATCCGAGTCGTATGCGCAATCTTGGTTTCGGTGCTGCAGGTAAGGATCGCAGCGGTACCAAGCACTGTTACTATAGACAAAATCATCAGGCATACTATCAAAGCGCTTCCCAGTGGTGCTTCCGTGCGATACGGTTTCATCGCTCCTTTACGTCCCCCTGATCAGGATATCTTTTGCTCCGTACTCCCATGCCAAGGCTTACCCTTCGGCATTCTCTTCAGGCAAGTAGCCGCCTCGTGCAGCCATGCCGCCAGTGCGGTCTCGCGGCGGATTGAGGCCAAGATTTCGAAAGGTGATCTCGGTCTCATACAGACGCCGGCGGAAACCATCTTTCTTGGTCATCGTGGGATCGTGATCCTGCACCGAAGGCTGCATCTGGACATTGCGCAAACGGTGATCCGGATTCTGTCGGCTCGATCGCAGCAGAAGGCTCACCTTAACGCTGCGGAGCGGAGTATGGTATGAATCCCCTACCGGCTCGTCAGCAATATCATTTGCTACCCCTGAACGATACGCAGTATCTGCACCCGCGAACATAATCCGCCCGGCGTCGATTGCGGTATTCAGCATACCGGTATTGCCAACATCGACCGCCCACAGAACACGAGGAGTGTGGCTTGCATGTGTCCCCCAATCGAGATCTGCCTCGGTATCCGGATCGCCACCATCAAAAGCATATGCCAGCTGCAAATCGTCAACGTTATCAATGAGTGGCTGCGTTGTTGCGGTTCCATCCGCATCTCGGATCGTCCTTTCAAGTGTTCCACGGCGTACCCGATAACGAATTGATATCGGGCAGACAACGATGTGATCACCTTCGATCAATCCTTTGCCTTTCGCTTCACTCGTGAGCACAGCATTCAGCCTTTTGGAAAACACGACCCGGGTCAGCGGCGGATTATCGCTGCTCGCGCGGTAAGCCACCGTTTTGATGGACAACGGCTCGGTGTTGAGTCGCACCTTTCTGCCTCTATGAAACACGATGATATCAACCCGGTCACCGTTCTTGCCGCCTTCAAACTCATGCTGCTTCTGAGGAGCCGGATACACCAGTACTTCATCCGAATCCGCAGCAGCCGGCCGTGCCACCAGACTGCCGTATTTGGTGTCAGCAACAAACTCGATGGAATCAGTTCCACCATCAACACCGTCCACACCTGACGCGTTATTCACGAGACTGGTAAAAACCGTGCTCCGTGCATCACTGCCGTCACCTACCCCGAATCCGGCCAGACGCAACTCCCGGCTGACAAAATCCAAAGCCGCCCGAGCATCTTGCTGCATGGCAATAGATAGTTCTTCTACTATGTAAATCCGGTTCTGGTTCACCATGATCTCATACACGCCCACAATAAGAATACCGGACACAGCTAAGCCAACAAGAACCTCGATCAGTGTAAATCCATTCCTCGCAGCATCCTTATCGACCCATTTTCTCATCAGGACCATACCCCCGTTATTCATGAATAACTGTTGCAACTGTTACATGCTTTCGTATTCTCTCGGAACCATTGACCCAGGTTACGGTCACGGCAACTGTCTTCGCAGTATGCTCAGGCACATTCGGCGTATCGTCGGCAACATTCCAGAATATACCGTAGCGCTTAGTCTGAGGGTCAGCAGGACATCCATTCTTATCGATCGGATAGTCAGGGTGAACATGGTCAGGACTGCCGGAAATCTCTTCGAGATCGGAAGGGTCATCATCGGTATCGAGAAGAGGGTTTTGTTCAGGGACAGAAAACTCGTCAGCAGATAAGGACGGCAACCTCTGCAGATACTCCAGGTGAGCTGCTGCCAACAGCGTTGCTTCTGACACTGCCCGGTTATACGCATTCATACGAATAGCAATCACCTGTAACTGAGCCAGAGCCAGTAGCCCAATCGCCATCACCACTGCTGCGATAAGCACCTCAAGAAGGATGAACCCCTGCTTTCGAACCTCAGTTCTTGGGTCTGCATCATTCAACATCCCCGGGCGTACTGCTTCCTTCAAGGCAAAAGAGCTCTCTGTTATATCGAGTAACAGCTCGGCAGCCACCAGGAACCAACCTTTCAGATCAAGTGCGTACGGAGTTTCTTTATTCAAACTGCGACAATTATGCCAACATAATCGTCACATTCCGCATGGCGAAATTGCTCAATTTTGCTACGCGGATTACGTAAATTTTCGTTGAAATATCTTGCATAGTATGCAATCACTGCATACCGGTTAATGAGCTTTAGCGATCTTCCCATGCACCGGAGGGTGCATCCCACTGCCGCAGAAAGACCCGACCGACGATATTAACCGAGATAGCATAACTGTCACCACGAACATTACCGAGGTATACGGTGCCGAGTTTGCCGCGGCTGTTTGGATAGAAAATCGCACGGTGGGGATTGCCGGAGAAGCTGATGCCGTCTGCAGGAGGGATCCCGGTTCCATTGATATCCAGATCGGCTTCAGTGCCGAAGGCAATTCCAGAAGGAAGCTGGACACAAGGAGTATTTCCCTTCCTGGCGTTAAACGTTACACCGCTCGCAGAATACTCGTGCTGAAGAAACTTGGGCAGGCCTGGATCGTGGTTGTCAATCTCACCAACAGTGTTGTCGTTCGTATCAAGAAAGCAGGTATATGTGTCGGTTCCGGAAAAATCAATATAGCAGCAATGACCGGAACTTACTGCTTTCATCCGCGCAAGCTGCATGACCGAAATGATCTCGCGCTTCGCCATGGCCAGCTGGTACCGAGGCTTCACGGATCGCAGACTGGGAACAGCGATAGCCACTATGAGCGCGAGAATTATCACAACAGTCATAACTTCGATGAGCGTAACACCTCGTGCATTGCGGAAACACGTCCCCCCCATTGCAATGTCCTCCTCTCAGGTCTAGGACCGCCCAAGCAGCATGATACCCTGTCGACGGCAGAACATCTATGTACCCACAAAGCCATCATCGGCCTTTGATATGCCGATTAACGACTTTATTCATGTCAGGCAGGATTCCTAAAGGACGGATAAACTCACCACCGAAACAGCAGGGATCATCTCATCGGCACGACTCTACCACCCCTGCTGTCTCGGAGCAAGAGTTGCGTTCCTTTTGCAAGGCGAAAAGAATAATCGTGAAAGCGTGTGCTTGGCCAGAACATATCCGGCTGGAGGTGAGCATGACCGCTCCGGTGCCGGTGTCTTCTTCCTCAGGACGACCATGCATCATCGCTCTTGCAGAGCAAAAATGCGTAAAAACAATCACCTTCAACTTTCAAAAAAAACGAGTTGACACACTCGAAATCCATTTGCTATCTTAGTTAACAGGTTTCGGGGGACATATATAATATTTTATAGACTGCTTCTAAGGTAAACGTCAGTATCTGCTTTCATCCTGCGACTGTAATTGGAGTATGATTTGTCCATGACGAAAACTAACCTAGCGGCTTTTTTGTGTTTTCTCATTTTTTCAGCCTGTCACCTGTTCGGATGTTCCACCTCTTCTCAGCACTATTATCCGGAACCAACAACCACCTTGCCGGAACCTGCCTCCTGTGAAAAAATCCTTCGCCCTCCTGTAACAACAGATGCTTCTCTTGCCAAGCCTTCGCTTTATTTTGATTACCTTTACTGTCTCAGCAGTCCCGGTTCGCTGGAAGATTTCACTCAATACGCACAGACCTACGCCCGTCTTTCAAATCAGGGACTGGTTCAGTCCGATTTTCCCATTCACGCGAACGACACCGTAAAAAAATTCGTTCAGTATTTCAAGGAACGGAAAAATTTCACTGGCAGCGCGCTTACACGCTCACAGCTGTATTTGCCTCGCATGCGAGAGATTTTCAGAGAGAATGACTTGCCGGAAGATCTGGCATATCTCTCTCTGATTGAAAGCGGCTTTAACCCTCACGCTTATTCTCCGGCTGGCGCCTGCGGTCCGTGGCAGTTCATGAAAGCCACCGGACAGCGATATGGGTTACGCGTCGATGGATGTGTTGATGAGCGAAGAGATCCGGAAAAAGCAACGCAGGCAGCCGTGAAGTATCTCAAGGATCTGTACGCCATGTTCAACGACTGGAATTTAGCCGTGGCCGCGTACAATGCCGGTGAGCAGAAAATCCTGAATGTCTCGAAACAGTACCAGACTACAGACTTCTGGAAGATGAGAGATCAATGCTACCTGCGGCAGGAAACCTGCGATTTCGTGCCCAAACTGATGGCAGCGATTCTCATCGCAAAGAATCCTGAAGCATACGGTTTCCATAACCCTCCGGCGCCAAAGACCATTCCCTTGACCGCCGTCAACATCCCGCGGCCAACACAACTGAAGCAGATCGCGATAATGGCGGGGATAACGCTAACAGAACTACAGCAGTACAATCCGGAGTTGCGCACCGCATCGACTCCGGCTCAGAAAGGCGGGTACTGGATCAAAATACCTGAAGCGCAGAAACAGCTCTTCGCCCAAAACTACGAGCGGAACAAGAACTCCTTGGCTTCCTCCTCAACCAACTCAACCTCGTATAAGAGTCATCGTATCCGTCCGGGCGAGACGCTGTACGATATTGCCCGTCACTACAAAACCAAAGTCAATTACATCCAAAAAGCAAACGGAATTCGTGATCCTCGACTCATCCATCCTGGGCACGTGCTGAAAATTCCGGTGCCGGTAGTTGTTTCATCATCGTAATTCCCTATTCCGGCGCCGGTGAAGGCCATAGTACACCGTGTATCGGTGTCAGCAAGATGCCGCCCATCTCTCATCGGCTTGCATTTCAGACCCATTCTATTCAGCATTTCCGGTCTCTAATCTAGGTGAAGTTGCGATCATGGTGTTGGTGAAACCCACCAGGATTTCATCTACCCTGCTCTCATTCCCCACCAGCTTGGCAATGGCCAGTTCGATAGATTCTCCCTGATTCAAAAACTCCCTGAGCAAGCTACAGCCCAGATTGATGTTCTTGCTGATATGGAAGGCTTCATGTTCAGAGATACCCATCTCGACAAGTCGAGAGCGATACACTCGTGGTGATATCTGCATCAGTCCGGCTGAGCCGTCTTCACTTTCAGCAGTAACTTCAAATCCGGACTCATAGAAGATAATGGAAACGATCAATTCCGGCGGAAGGTCATACTGCTGACTGGCGCGGACAACGGCAGCCGCAATGGGCTCAGCCAGAGCTATACCAAGTCTTGGCTGCAGCCGGGAAATAAGGGTTTCAACCCGGATAACCTCCGCAGTCCGCTCGCCGTCTGCAGGCGAAAGCTCCTGGAGGTGCCTTATCTCTTCCTTAAGTTTTTTGTTTTCTGCCGCAAGAGCCTGCATTGGAGCATTGCGGATCGTAATCAGAGCAAACACAGCTCCTGCTGCCAAAAGCACAGCAACCACGATGCCGTTGATGAGCATTATTTTTTTTAGCGGCCATTTAGCCTCGACACCGGCAAGGTGAAATGCCTGTTCCGAGGACACTTTGGGTTCGCCTGCTTCCACCGTTTCGATTTCACTCATAACACACGCTCTATCCTCTCTTGAAATGATTCACAGAACTACAAGGCTCATGCCTCGACGAATTTTAAGCTAAGCCTTCCGCCAGGCTCAGGGTGATTAACCTGTATCGAAGAGCGCACACTGCTTCTTCGGACATTACTCATGTACTCCATTGAGTTTTGATCGGAGTTTTCCAGAATATTTGAAGGTGACCACCTTTCGAGGCGCTAACACCAGTGCGTTACCGGTCGCAGGATTTCTGCCTCTTCGCTCTCGCTTATTCCTCACGCAGAATTTGCCAAAGCCGCTGATCATAACATTTTCTTCCTGCTCCAGATGCGATTTCACGAGTTCGATGATGGATTCTATCAGTTCGGTGGACTTGGTCTTCGGAAATCCACAGCAGGTGTGTACTGCCTCGATAAGATTATTTTTGGTTAGGGTCATAGTCGCGTTCCTCCTGTCTTGTAGTAGTCCTACTCATTAGCATACGGGGTAATGGCTTTTTTTGTCAAGAAATCAAGCATCTTACACAGTACCAGGAGGCATGTCGGCCGGTTCCGGCGGCCTTTCGCCAGCCAGCCGCAGCAGAAGCGGTCAAAGAGGCATCATGAATGGGAGAAGAAGCTTAGGGACTGTATGATAATTGTTCAGTGAGCTATACTTAGGTCCAGGGAATGCAGCAAAGGGGGGTGATAAGCATGACATTCCTTGGACGATTCGATTTAACAGATGAGGAGTATGAAGTCCTCAA
>JAGOGO010000189.1 GCA_017996625.1 Deltaproteobacteria bacterium
ATATTGTATACAGTATCAGTTTCCGGATTCGATCTATTCTACCATCCAGCGGCAAGGTGTGCAAGGCACAGTCAGCACACATGTAGAAAAAATACGAAGGTACACTTAGTCTAGCATACGCTTTTAAGGGTGTAAAGATATTATCTCAGAGATTTTTCTGAGCCTACACTAATGGCAATACGTACCGTGTGCTTCAAAAGCATTGCAGTGCTAGAAAGGTTTGCGCCCCGTTCGCTCGCACGTTTTCTCTACCATGCCAATAGCCACTACCAGGAATTACCCAGCTGGCATACTGTATCCCCGTAGATAAAAATACGTAGTTTGCCCTATAACCGAGTTTTTTTCAGGTTTGCCGAGGCAATTTGCGTTTAAAGTGTTCAATCAAGGTTACGGTCTTCGGAAAGCGGCGCGTAATCCAGGTATAGAACCGATTGAACAACGGTACATCCTTGGAAAGCACCAGCGCTCCAAGCGCTAGAAACAGCCATCCTTGGAGGATTGGAAGAAAGAGTCCGGCTACTCCCAGCAGCAGCAGCGTTACTCCTATGATCACCCGAACAGTAGCTGGCACATGCATATTCGTGTCCGAGATGCACAGCTGATTGCACAAAGCGACCCCTTCGGAACAGGTCTGATAAACTTCAGGCATGCGATCAGAAACAAACCATCGCACGAAGGCCTTGCGCATCGAGTATACATCGCAAAAGATTATTGCTCACCCATGCTTCAGTAAACCATGACATCCTGTGCACGGAAAGTCAATCCCGTCACTGTACCTGAATCCACTATGACCATTGTAAATCGTCGAACGAACCACACGGGTGAGAAGCAAGAGCACACAGGCCGAAAAGAAAGCCGAACGAATACCAGGAAACCGAAACACCTGCGTGATTTACCCTTGGACTTTCGGCGTTACGCTGCTCACAGCGGCTCTTGCCACTCCGATCCATCCACGAGCGAAATCAGCGTTATAGTGCACCAGGTACCCGTTCTTATCGGGAAAAAATACAGGATTCACCCCATTCACTGCACTAGGTGGTTTCAGTATTGTTTATCGAAGTAGTCTCGATTATACACTAACTTGCAGGAACACGAAATCCGCTTGCCCCAAGATAATGCCTCCTGAGTGGTGGCCCGTACAAAAGGTCGGTCGTGTGTTTATGCTGTCCAATTCGCTCGATTATCCAGATAAGCACTGAGCATTGACACACGCGATTGTGCGCTCCCGGCGCGATAGCCAGTACTGATAATGAGAATGGCATACGCGTTTTCTCCTGCACCGAGACTCAGGGCACTTCTCGTGGCACCATAAGCCATGCTGCCCGCCATTCGCGTTTCTTACGCAGGTGTCTGAGGCGATACCATTTTGGCATACTGATGCAGGCTGCGCTATTTGATGGCTTGCCTGCAGGAGCGCACGATGAAAGACCAAAGCTTACCGGGAACGTTGCAGGGAGAGTTCATAATGGACGAACAAAGGTTTGAATGCGCCGCGTGCGGTGGAGTCTACGCGGTTGAGTCCGGTATTTATGAATGTCCCGCCTGCCACCGCAGTTATTGCTCGGCATGCATTCAGGATAATGGCCTTTGTTACAGCTGCCAGCCGCCAGTGGTGAACCTCCGGTAAGTGACGGCTGCTGCATGTAAATAGAGGGCTGTCACTATGAACGTCAGAGAAATGATGGAACAAGATTTCGATTTCATCGACGCTCAGGATACGTTAAAGCAGGCGATGCAGAAGATGGAACGCCTTGAAGCTGAAGTCATGCCGGTTTTCCAGCATCATAAACCTCTCGGTATCATAACGAAGCAGGATATCATCCTTTATGCTTCTATGAAGGAAAGTGATCCCGAGACCGTTACAGTAAAACAGATCATGCGCCAGCCGTAAAGGGCATGAATGCCTGCCATGACAGGAGAAGGAGTGCAGAGAAATGGTGCTGATTCCCTGGAGAATGTATCAGGACTTCACCTGTTTTTCGCAGGAAATGAATGCGCTTTTCAGCCGATTCTTCGAGCAAGAGCCTTCTTGCTTCATAAGCTGGGGTACGAGCCGTTTCCCATCAACTACTATCCGCGAAGAACATGACGCTTTTGTCGTGCGTATGGATCTGGCCGGTTACAAAGCTGAAGACTTGAGCATAGTGCTCGAAGGCGCCGTGCTTGTGATAAAAGCAGCACCTCAGCCGGAACCGGGACCAAGCCGAACGCAGCCACCGTTCACACGCATTATCCGCTTCCAGAAAACGGTTGATAGCGATCACGTTGACGCCGCGTTCAAGGATGGTATCCTGGTCATTCGCCTTCCCATTGTGCCACGGCAAGCCGCATTCAGAGTTGCTATCCCTTGAGCCATTATACCGTTTAAGCGAGAAGCGAGGTTACCATGATACCAGTCAACCCAATTGCAGAGATTCCTGCGGACAAGTTGCGATGGACGTGTCCTTCTCAGTATCTGCCATTCCAGACCACTGATGATCTTAAGCCCATTAATGGCATTTTCGCCCAGGATCGCGCTCTTGCCTCAATGAAACTGGGGTTAAAGATAGATGGAGATGGTTACAACATCTTCGTGACCGGCTTGACCGGATCCGATCGGTTACAACGGATTGAACAGTTACTGGAGCAAACCAGAGATCCAGAGAATGAGGCACCTCCGGATATTTGCTGCGTCAACAATTTCAAAGATCCGGACTCGCCGAAAATCATATACCTTGCAGCGGGCAAGGGCATTGAACTCCAGAAGGATATCCGGGAACTGATCGAATCACTGAAAATCAATGTTCCTCAAATCTTTGAGAGTGAAGAATACAAGAATCGCCGCAAGTCGATTTCGGAAGCGTTTCGTGATCGACAACGAGATATCATTTCTGACTTTGAACGAAAAGTCGATGTTGAAAATTTTAAGATCGTCCAGATCCAAGCAGGTCCCTTCAGCCGTCCGGCAATTCTTCCCGTAGTGATGGGAAATCCGATGCCGCTGGAGCAAGTAAAAAGCCTGGTTGATCGAGGAGAGTATCCCCGTGAAACCTATGAGCGCCTAAAAGGCAAGCAAGAAGATCTGGCCGCTGAGATGGAAAACATCTTTTCCGAACTGCAGAAGAGAGAAAAAGATTTTGAAGAAAAAATGAAAGATCTGGATCGCGAGCTTGTTGCCCCGCTGTTGAACATGGCTATCGAATCAATACGGCAAAAGTACGCTCATGAAAAGGTCGATGAATACCTGAATCATATGCAAGAGCACCTTTCCGAACACTTCCACGATTTTCTTCCGCAACAGCAGCAACAGCCGCCAATGCCAGTGCAGTTTGCTCAGCGTAAGGAGCAGGAATTCACCGAATACCAAGTCAATGTTCTTGTCAACAACAGTGAAACTCGAGGAAAGCCCATTGTCATTGAGAAGAATCCCAATTACCGCAACCTCTTTGGCGCGGTAGAGCGGGTACTTGATCCACGTCTCGGTGTATGGCGATCGGATTTTTCCGGCCTCAAAGCCGGTTCGCTGCTCAAAGCCAATGGCGGCTATCTTATCATTAGTTTTCTCGATGCTGTCTTCGAACCAGGAGTCTGGCAGACGCTCATGAGGGTGCTAAAGAATCGGAGCATCGAAATACAGTCATTTGATCCTTTCTACTTTCTGGCAGCATCATCGCTCAAGCCGGAACCGATCGAGCTGAAAACAAAAGCGATCATCATAGGTGACAACTACTTTTACTACCTTCTGTATGCCATGGATGAGGATTTCAAAAGTATCTTCAAAGTGAAATCGGACTTTGATCCACAGCTTAAAAACGAAGAGCGCACGGTGCAGCAATATGCTTCCTATGTCAAAAAGGTATGCACCGAAAAGCACCTAAGACCCCTTGACAAGAGCGGGTTTGCCGCCATCATCGAGCATGCGGTTCGACTTGCCGGGCGCCGAAAGAAGATCAGTGCACACCTGAGCCGGATCGATGACATCCTCATTGAATCAAACCACTGGGCAGCACAAGATGGGTCAGCAGTAATTCAGGTCCACCATGTCGATAAAGCGCTCCAAAATCGCGAATACCGAGTCAACCTCTTGGAAGAAAAAATTCAGGAACTCATAGAAGACAATGTCCTGATGATCGATACCGAAGGCGCAGTTGTCGGTCAGCTGAATGGCCTTTCCGTATACGACATGGGCGACTTTTCCTTTGGAAAGCCGTCCCGCATTACGGCCAAGACATCGATGGGACGCTCAGGAGTTATCAATATCGAGCGGGAAGCTGCCCTCAGCGGCAAAATTCACGACAAAGGCGTACTCATCCTCAGCGGGTATCTTCGGGCCAAGTATGCGCAGAACAAACCCCTTGCAATGAATGCAAGCGTCACCTTCGAACAGTCCTATTCCGGAGTGGAAGGTGATAGCGCTTCTTCAGCCGAGCTGTACACGGTTCTCTCCAGCCTTGCTGAACTCCCTTTACGGCAAGATCTGGCCGTAACCGGTTCAGTAAACCAGAAGGGAGAGATTCAGCCGATCGGCGGTGTCAACGAAAAGATCGAAGGCTTCTTTGATGTCTGCCGAGCCCGAGGTTTGACAGGAACCCAGGGCGTAATAATACCCCATCAAAATGTTGAAGATCTCATGCTGCG
>JAGOGO010000190.1 GCA_017996625.1 Deltaproteobacteria bacterium
GCTCGTGGTGCACCAGCAAAAAACCTCCGGTGTATTTCTCCCGGCCGCCCGATCGTTCGAACCGAATACGGCTCGTGCAAAAAAAGTAACCCGGAGTTTTCATCTCCGCGTCATGGTGGTCCAAAAGGCACAGCGTCTGGAGAGGTGCTTTAATTGATTGTATTCTATGTGCGTTATTATTATACTCTAACTTTTGTCTCGAGTGAATACTATTTTACCGTGCTATTGCGTGTGACTGTATGCGGATTCTTTTCATCTATCCTAATCTCAATGCTCAAATCGGGTTCAATTACGGAATCTCCTTTCTCTCCGCTGTCCTGAAAGACCATGGCCATTACACCGGTTTGTTGAATATCAACGAGCAGCTTGGATATCCGCTTGACTTCGACCGGATCCGAAGCGATATCAAGTCGTTTGCTCCCGATCTGATTGGAATCTCCATGGTCTCTAATCAGTATCACTACTGTGAACAAATCGCTGCCTTCATCAAAGAAAAGTTCCCTTCGCTTCCGATCGTAGGAGGGGGTATCCATGCCACTGCCGATCCCGAAGGCGTGATGGCTTCCGGGCATTTTGATTTTCTTTGCCTCGGCGAAGGCGAACATGCATTGCTGGAACTCGTTTCCCGGCTGGAGACAGGGGGTGATTGCTCCACCGTCTCTAACATCTGGGCCCGCAAAAACGGCGCTCTTATCCGCAACCGGGTTTCAGCATTTGTCGACATTGCTTCTCTTCCTCAGAAGGATTACGATGTCTTTGACTTTCAGAAGCTCATCGATGCCAAGGGAGGCTGGGTCGGCGTAATGGCTTCGCGGGGCTGTCCCTATCGATGCACTTACTGCTTCAATCATCAGATGATCAATCTGTACAGAAAAGACGCTGGTCCGGACCGGAAAGCTCTCCGGTACATACGCCGGCATCCAATCGACGACGTCATCACCGAGCTTGCCTACCTGATCAACACGTATCGCAACATCACCACGTTTATTTTCGATGATGACATCTTTACCCTAAGCCGGGCATACCTTCAGGAGTTCTGTCGCCGCTACCAAGAGGAAATTCGCCTTCCCTTTGTGGTGAACGGTCACGTGAAAAATTTCGACCGGCATAAAGCGTTCGCACTGAAGGAAGCCGGCTGCACCATTGTGAAGTTCGGGCTTGAAAGTGGAAGCGAGCGGGTTCGACGCGACATACTCCATCGTTACATGAGCAATGAAGATATTGAGAAGAGCTTTGCGGCAGCTCACGAAGCTGGCCTGCACACGTCCGCGTTTGTCATGTTCGGGTTTCCCTATGAAACCAAGGATGATATTCTCATGACGATCCGGCTGCTCGGTCGCATCAAGCCGGGCCGATTCCGGTGGTCCATATTCTTTCCTTACGCCAACACCGATGCCTGGGAGATTGCCAGGAAAGGTGGTTTTATCGATGAAGACAAGTGGCGTTCTCTGGATAATTTCTTTGAAGAATCATGTCTGCGCTTTGGCGATGAGATGGATCTGTGGATCGACAAGCTTCAAAAGGTGTTTCCCTGGTACGTCAACAGGTACACTGAGTGGCCGATTGCCGGACAGTATGCCGACCTGGTTAAGGAGGTGGAAAGCCTCACGCTGCAGGAATGGGAAAGCCGAAAGGACACTGTTGTCGAAGCGGATCAGAAGATATCCGGCCACATGACCGCAGCTAAAGAGGTGCATTATGCGATCAAATACAACAGCTTCATGGGCGTGCGCAGTGATTATTTCCTTGCCGAGGAACAAAACGGACGGTAAGAGGTGCTAGGCACGAATACCATTATGAACGACGATTCGGAGAACATCCTCGTACAGTGTCCCAACTGGGTTGGAGACGTTGTCATGGCAACCCCTACTCTGCGTGCGATCCGAGAGAATAATCCCCGGGCTTATATCGCCGTTCTGGTACGCCCTCAGATCCGCAAGGTGCTAGAGGGCTTGCCGTTTTTCGACGAAGTCATCGATTATGATTCTACTAACCTCCACCGCGGCTGGGGCCAGAAGGTAGCAATCAGCAGGAAGCTGCGCAAGAGGCGCTTCTCCGTATCCTTCATCTTGCCAAATTCCTTCAGTTCGGCGATGCTCGCCTGGATGGCCGGTATTCCTGCTCGGATCGGCTATCGAACCGACGGCCGGCGATTGCTGCTCACCAAAGCGATTCCACCTCCGTCAGATGGGCATCACATCATACCGATCCCCATGGTCGACCGCTACCTTGCATTATGTGAGCACCTCCAGTATACCGTATCATCACGGGCCACCGTGCTTGGTCTGACCGAAGGCACGGTATCTGAGGTGCAGGCGATCTTACAGAGCCGGAGAGTACAGCCCAATCAGCCGGTGGTGAGCATAATTCCGGGAGCGAGCTTCGGCTCTTCCAAATGCTGGCTGCCGGAGCATTTCGCTTGCGTTGGCGACAACCTGATCGAAAAACACCGGGCACAGATTTTGATTATTCCGGGACCCGGCGAAGAAGCGATTGCTCTTCGCATTCAGTCGCTGATGAAGCAGACCGCTATTGCCTTGCTCGATCCGATTCTTTCTCTCGAGCAGCTCAAGGGAGCCATACGCAGGTCCGATCTGGTAATCACCAACGACACCGGACCGCGTCACTATGCAGTCGCCTTTGGCAAACCGGTCATCGTCATCATGGGACCGACGGATCCTCGCTATACCAACTACGGCCTGGAAAAAACACGACTGCTGCGTGTCGATCTCGCCTGCAGCCCGTGTCATCTTAAAGTCTGTCCGACCGACCATGCCTGCATGAAAGCAGTGACTGCAGAGCGGGTACTTCAAGCGTGTGAAGAATTTCTCCTTAAGCAGGACGGAGCTCATGAAGAATAGCGCCAACAATCGTGAACGAGCGGACAAAGCACTGGATCCAAAGCAGCCCCACCGAAATCATCGGCAATCCAGCCAGACGCTCGGCAAGGGCATTGAAACGCGAAGCACTCAGCAGGGCCACAAGAGCACTCGCATCGTTGGGACACCTTTGGACAAAATTATCGAGCGATTTTCCACCGTGCGGGTGCTGGTCATTGGGGATTTCATCGCTGATGTGTTTGTATACGGAAAACCGTTCCGGCTTTCACGAGAGGCACCAGTCGTGATTATCCGCCATGAAGGGGAAGATGTCGTCCCCGGGGGCGCCGGCAATGCCGCTAACAATCTCGCCAGCCTCGGCATTCAGGTTCATGCGGTCGGCCTCTTGGGAAACGACAAACTGGGAAACGACCTTCTGCAGCAGTTACGAGCAAAAAAAGTCGCCGTTGAAGGAATGGTGCTTTCTCATGTTATCAGTACAACCTCGAAGACGCGAATCATGGCTGGCGATGAGCACACGTCCAAGCAGCAGGTGATTCGAATCGACAGGATTAACCACGAATCCATCCCGCTGCGGCTCCAGAACAATGTGTATGAGAGTTTTAAAGCTGCTGCTGCTGCTGCCGATGCGGTGATCGTGTCCGATTATGGATATGGGGTGGTCAGCCGCCGCATCATATCGGACCTTCGAACCCTGGCCAAGAAGAAAGTGGTGGTGGTAGACTCGCGCTATCAGATCGTGCGGTTTCACGGCGTCACCGCGGTGACGCCGAATACCGCAGAAGCGGAACAAGCAACGCGCATCCGTATTAAGGAAGAAACCGATGCCGAACGCGCCGGCCGCCAGCTGCAGCGCCGACTCGGCCTCAAAGCGGCACTCATTACCCGCGGTAATCGCGGCATGACCTTATTCGAGCAAACCGGCGGCGTACACCATATTCCCATTGTCGGCAGTGATGATGTGACCGATGTTACCGGCGCCGGCGATACCGTGGCAGCCGTTTTTACTGCTTCCCTGGCGTGCGGCGCAGGATTTTATGACGCAGCCCGCCTTGCCAATTATGCTGCCAGCATTGTGGTGATGAAGAGCGGCACTGCAGTAGCAAGCCGCTCGGAATTATCTGCCTTAGTAAGGAAAAATCATGGAAAAGGCTAAGATCGTACACGACCATCATACCCTGAGCACCATAATCGAACATCATAAGCAGGAAGGAAAAACAATCGTGTTCACGAACGGGTGCTTCGACCTGCTCCATGTCGGACACATTCGCTGTCTGGCTGGGGCAAAAGAACAGGGTGATATTCTCGTTGTGGCTCTTAACAGCGATACCTCGGTAAACGCATCCAAACGGAAAGGCCGTCCGCTGATGTCCCAAGATGAACGACTGGAAATCATGTCTTCGATCATCTACGTCGACTATCTTACGGTCTTCTCCGAACCCACCGTGGATACGCTGCTGCGCCTGCTGCGTCCTCACGTCTATGCCAAGGGGACCGACTATAAGGCCGAGAACCTTCCCGAGCGCGAAACCGCCCGGCAGATCGAGGCCCGGCTTGCCTTTGTCGGGGATCCCAAAGACCATTCCACGAGCACTTTTATTGAAAAAATTAAGCTGCTGGCGGAATAGTTTAAATTCAAGATTCAACATTCAACATTGATAAAAATCGTAAAAAGTCCAGTTCTTCAGCTGGGGATAAAGAGCTGGAGCGCAACCATCTGCTGTGGTGCCCCTTCGACCCTTCGATCCCGCTCGGAGCGGGAC
>JAGOGO010000191.1 GCA_017996625.1 Deltaproteobacteria bacterium
CACAGACCAGAAGCCGCAGAATGCGCTCATGAAGGCAATCGCTACTCCAACTAAGACTCTTCTACCTTTCATCTTACCTCTCCTCCGGTAAAGAAAGTGGTTACTTATGTGACCCTATGGCCGCCAATTGGTGCTACGGTGCGATCACCTCCTTTCAAATGTGTAATGTGCCAGTGCCTGACTGGCGGCAGGTAATATATGGTTAAACTCGTGACAACAGCATTCTCTTAATGAAGGCCTCCGGATTTCTTAATAAAGTTTGGTTTGAAGATATAGATTAACGCCGGATGCAACGTGAGAGCTGCAAACATGTTGACCGATAAGAGGAATGCCAGCAAGAAGCCCATCTGGGCCTGGAATCTCAACCCTGAGAAAAAGAACCAGGTGAGTAACGGCAGGACCAGGGTGAGCACTGAATACAATACAGCGAGAGCGGTAGTTGTTGATCCGACGGAAATACTCTCCTCCCAGTTGCCGGTTCGTTTGTATTCCTCCCGGTAACGGCTGTAGAGATAAATTCCGAAGTCAACGCCGACGCCTACACCGACCGCCGCAACCGGCAGGGTGTTGATTGAGAGCCCGATTTCCGCGAATCCCATGTACCCGAAGGCGACGATGTTGGCTATGATTAAAGGGATAACGAGAAGGAAGCCGGCCAAAAAGGAGCGGAAGGTGATGCAGCACATGACGAAGATAGCCGCAATAATGGTGGCATCGATACGAACATGCGCTATCGCCAGCTCCTCATTCACTGCGGTCTCCATTCCAATGACGCCTCCGGCAAGAAGAAACTCCCCTTTATCGATGACTTTGGGGTGGTCCTGAAAGAACGCCTTCATGGTTTCGCGGATTCGGCCGATAGTTTCCTCCGTATGGTTTTTAAAGAACATAAGGATGTTAGTATTGTAAAAACTCGGATCAGCGTACCGGTCCATGTCGCCAGGGACGCTCTTTGACTGGAAGAGAAAAAGCATGGTGCTGCAGAGGCTCTCGTCGTCCGGAACGAATTCCCAGAGTGGACTGCCGTCATGCATTTCCTTATTGATCTTCGAAACGATTGCTGCAAGAGAGGCCGCGCCGCCATAGACATCGGGCAGCCGCTGAGCCACGAATCGGTCTAACGCTACCAGCGTCTGGAGTACCTGAGGATCCTTGGCAGCGAACTCCTGGTTGCCCCGGAAGAAAACCATGTAGTTGTCCGCTCCCGCTTTCTCAAAGGTGTGATTGATCTCCTCGTAATCCTGATTGTAGACGGAATCCGGCCAGAGAATCGGGGTGCCCGGATGCAGATCGCCGACGCCGAGTTGAAGGGCTTTTTCGAGAAATACAACCGCCATAATAGCAAAACCGACGATGATCACCTTGCCGCTGATACGGCCGATAGCAAGATTGGAGAGAGCCAGATTGATTCTGGACATAATCCCTTCTTTATGCGAGACCTGTCTTTCCTTCGGCGGGGGAAGATAGTAGCAGATGACCGGAGCAAGGATACCGGCCGCCGGGAAGATGGAAAACATCCAGAAGCTCATGATAACCGCCAGTTGCTGCATGAGCACAATTCCCGCCAGATAAATGACGCCAAACCCCAGCACTTCGGTCATGATAGCGGCAATATTGGGAAGGAACATGGTGCTGATAGTCTGGACCGCTGCTTCCTCACGGCTGTGGGATCGATGGTATTCTTCAAAGTAGCGATGAGTGATCTGAACGGTATGGCTCAAGGCCCGGGCGCCAACCAAAAACGGCAGAACAAAAAGCAATGGACTCAGATTAATTCCCATGTACCCGGTAAAACCGAGACCCCAGATAGTAGCGACTCCGCCCACAGTGAGCGGCACCAGCATGCCCTGCCAGTTCCGGAACATGGAGAAGAGCAGGAGGACCATGAAGCCTACGCTCATGGCGAAAATCATCATCATCTGAGGCCAGTAGCTATAGATCCACCCCAAGAGCACAGGCTTACCGATCATGTGGATGCTGGTGTTTTCGTCCTCATATTTTGCTCTCAATCCTTGGAAGAACTCGAAGAGCTTGCTGTAGTCGATCTTCTCCTTGAACTCGGAAATGATCAGCGTTGCATTTCCTTCTTGATTGACCAGAACCTCATTATAGAGAGGATTGGTGAAAATGTTTTCGCGCAGGAAGGCCAGCTCTTCCGCCGTTTGCGGCATTTTGGGCCACATAAGACCGTCCATTTCAACGCGCCCACCGGAAAACCCTCGCATATACTTCATCTTCCGCTCGGAAATAGAGGCGGTAAGCAGCATATAGGCATCGTTGTGAAAGGTAATCGAGTCTGAGATTTCTTTCACTTTCTGAAGAGTTTCCGGATTGAAAATATCTCCCTCCTTGACGCGCAGTTCCATGAGCACCGTGCTGGCACCGCCGAACTGAGATCCGAATTCCTTGTGAAGCTTGACGAACGGGTGCCCGAATGGAAACATATCCTCAAGTACCACGTTTACGGAGATTTTGGTGATACCATAGAGAAAAAAACCGGTTATGATAAACCCGATAAAGACCAGCACCCCGATCCGGTGCCGAACAATACCGCGCGACCATGCCTCAACATTGAATGTTATGCCTCTCATCACTTGTCTCTCTTCTCTTTATTTGGTTAATGCTATTTCCGTCCACTGCTTTCCATAATCAACACTCTGGAAAACGCGGCCGTGATCTCCTACCGCCCAAAGGGTCTTTGTGCTTGAATTCGAGGCTGAGGACACGCCGTGCAGCCAGGTATACTCAATAGTGGAGTTGAAGCTGCTGTTCTGCCACGTCTTTCCACCATCGCTGGTGAACACCATGACCCCTTGGCCAGATATAACGCCCCGATCAGGATCTGCAAAATGAACGCCATAGAAAGGAAGTACCCGCTTGATGCCAGTACTCACTTTTTCCCAGGTGGTACCCCCATCCTGAGTGCGGAGAGCAATGGAGTCGATCCCGACCATCCAGGCATTGGAGGCATCCAGAGCCTGAACGGCAAAGAACACATTCTGCACGCCGCTGTCCTGGACTGACCACGTCGCCCCGCCATCTGCGGTATGAAGTACGGTCCCGTATTCTCCGACCGCCCAGCCGTTCTGCTCATCGGCAAAGTCGACGTGATACAGGATTGCATCTTCGCCGCTGGCCTGAGGTTTCCAAGTCTGTCCTCCATCCTCGGTGTGCAGGATCGTCCCCCATTCACCAACCGTCCACCCTTTTTTTTCAGTAACAAAGCAGACGGACGAGAGGAAAGCGATTTCTTCATCAGTTTTCTGGGCCGACCAGGTCTTCCCGCCGTCGGCAGTGTGGAGTATTGTGGGGCCGTAGCCGACTGCCCAACCATTTTTCAGATCGAAGAAGTCAACGCCGGAAAGTGGCTTCGAAACGCCGCAAGCCTGAAATTCCCACGTCTTACCGCTGTCGCCGGTATGAACGATGCAGCCGTAATAACCAACTGCCCATCCATTGTTACCATCGACGAAATCGACACTGAAAAGATTGTCTTTCAGCTGGATGGGCTCGCTTAGTTCAGCGTACACATTGGTAGCAAAAAGCGTCCACAGACATAAAAGGATGGGAACGATAAGAAAAGAAACTGTGATTCGATGGAAAAATGACCCTGTTCTCATGCATATACCTCTCTCACACATAGTCCTCCCCTTCTTAATAAAAAAACCCTGATATGAGATCCCCCCGCAAGAGTATCTCTGTATTTGCTTAATCCGTTCTCTCCGCCAACAGTGTATCGGAATCAGACGCGAGAGTACTTCCATCACTTACATACAGGGAAAGCCTGTCATCATGGCGCAAGGAAAGCGTGTCATCCTAAGGTCCGCTATGCTGACCGGCAAGACGGCCACTGCAAGAAAAACAGGCAAGAATTGGAACCGTGTATATCCAACAGGAATGATGAGTGGAAGAGATAGCAGGAAAACCAAGGAACATAGTGCTGCCAGAAATGGCTAACCGGATTATCATACACAAGCCTCAATCATCCACACCTCTCATCGGTACTGTACAATAGGTTATTCAGCCCGGCGAGAAAATCAGTGCGCTGGTTCGATGGGTACTTTTTTCCCTTCTATCAGTATGTGCAGTTGCTGTCAACAATAAAGTTAAGAAAAATTAGCGTAAACACTACGATAAATACTTAGTAAGTACTTAATGGTTGTTTTGTAGCTCTTTTTTTCCATGTATGGACCTCTGTCGGGTTGCCACAGCGCATTTGCAGGCAATTCAGCCCGAGCATACGGACATGCTGCCTTCCTGGTGCCCGGCTATGCGGCCATACCGAGCGAGGTGTATGGCGCTTACGAGTGACTCGTTGCCTCCTCCTTCGCGTCCGAGGACTTTGGAACTCATATCGGCACCTTTTGTTTGTCCCGGTGAAATGATGAAGCTTTTGTACTTTGAAAAGGGTCGTATTCAGATTAAATGAAAATAATTCATCTTCTAAACTATTAAGTGCCTCTTTCGGGGATGATGGGAACCACTCGTCGTAAGGCGAAGCAAGAGTAGGCAGGGCAAGCGGGCATCCACGCCGGGAAGATCCGGACTGGTGCCGCTCGATGCTGCGCCACAC
>JAGOGO010000192.1 GCA_017996625.1 Deltaproteobacteria bacterium
TCCGTAAGGTATAGTTAACGACCGGTTTGCTTTATCTCACCGTTTATGTCCAATTCTGATCTCTTAGTCGACCTGCACATCCAGATACAGGGCGATAAAGCAGTTCGAGAGTATATTCATCAAACGTTTTGCTGATACTGTTCAGTAAGTATGAGGTCTTCTCTATGGCACGAAAGCCTACGCGTGAGGAAACCGCGGTTCGACGCAAGGACATGGAGCACGGGAATGGTGCGCGACAGCGATCTGAATCGAAGGATAGATCCAAGAGTAGAAGCACAAAAGCAACAGTAAGACAGAGCGAGAACTGGTATCAGAGCTTGTTCAATGCAGCAACCGATGCCCTTCTTGTTATAGATCGTGGCGGCCGTATTGTCGAAGGTAATCAGCAGGCGTCTTCTCTGTATGGTTATTCTCCTGATGAATTCAGACTGCTTGCGCTGCGCGATCTGATGCATCCGGGATCATTAGATACGCTTGATCATCGTCTCGCGCAGCTCCGACTAGGCGGTTTGCTGGAAACCGAGCTGGTCAATACGCGAAAAGACAGATCTCCTCTCTGCGTCGAAGTGCGCGCCATTTCCTTCGCGCATCAAGAAGAAACATATGTCTTGGCCTCGATTCGGGAAGTGACCGGGCGCAAGCGTGCGGAGGAGGAACAAAGAAGGCTGCAAACGCACATGCAGCAAGCCCAGAAAATGGAGGCATTGGGAACGCTGGCCGGAGGCATTGCTCACGACTTTAACAACCTGCTTACTGGTATCCAAGGCAGCATATCACTCATGCGTCTAGACATTAGTACTCATCACCCTCACTACCAGTACCTTAAGGGCATGGAAGATATCGTGAAGCGCGGGGTTAACCTCACCAAACAGCTCCTTAGCTTTGCCCGGGGCGGTACGTATGAGGTGCGACCCACGGATCTGAACCATCTTGTCAGCAGAACGGCTGAGATGTTTGGCCGCACCAGAAAAGAAATAACGCTTCATGAGGAGTACCGGGAAAACCTGCGCTCTGCCGAGGTTGATCGTGGTCAAATTGAGCAAGTTCTTCTGAATCTCCTTGTCAATTCCTGGCAGGCGATGCCAGAAGGGGGGGACATTGTTGTGCGAACCGAGAATGTTGCGGTTGACGGTAATATTGCTCAGTCCTGTAGCGTGAGGCCTGGAAACTATGTGAGAATTTCGGTTACTGATAACGGTGTGGGAATGGATGAAGAAACAATGCGATGCATTTTTGATCCCTTTTTTACTACTAAGGAAACCGGTAAGGGAACCGGGCTCGGTCTTGCCTCTGCTTACAGCATTATCAAGAGCCATGGCGGGCTTATCACCGTTGACAGCAAAAAAGGAAACGGAAGTACCTTTTTCATTTATCTGCCTGCATCTGACAAGATTGTCCCCAAAGAGAAAGAGAGCAGCAGGATGATCGCGCGGGGCACGGAAACGATTCTGCTGGTGGATGATGAGGAGATGATACTCGAAATCGGGAAAAAGATGCTCAATGCCATGGATTATACGGTGCTGGCTGCGCGGGGGGGAAAGGAAGCTCTGGAGATTTATCAGAAAAAGAAAGATCAGATTGACGTTGTCGTTCTCGACATGATTATGCCGGATATGAGCGGAAGCGAAGCCTTTGATCGCCTCAAAAGAATTAACCCGGATATCAAGGTCGTGCTTGCCAGCGGATACAGTCTTGACGGGCAAGCCAGCAAAATTATGGAACGAGGATGCAAGGGGTTTATTCAGAAGCCTTTCGATATGAAAAGGCTCTCTCACAAGATCCGGGAAGTGGTGGATACATCAAATCATGCCTAACCCGCAACAGTTCTTCTGCTCTTCACTCTTTGCTTCGCTGCGCTTTGCTGTTTGATCGCGTTTTACCTCGGTCTTTCGGCTCAGCCAATACTGGAAGACCTGCTTCTTCCAGTCCTTCCTCCAATCAAGTAAAACTTCAAACCAATCTTCCACTTATGGTAGTATGCCCTTGCGATGTTTTTCACCATAGCAGTTCAAAGAAAAGAAGCTCAGGTGTCCTGATCAAGAAGCTTAGATGACTAATCCTATTGGCAGAGGGCCTGATCGCAGGAGCGTTGAGAACCTGGAGACCGGACTGCGCTGGGAGCTGTGCGTACATAAGGCCTTGGCTGAAGTTTAGACAGCACGTATCGGTTTGCATTCTATTGAGGATATTTCTTACCTGGTGTTCTACCACGTACAGAATTTTATTATTTTGCTCGTAAGCAACAGCGCATGATCGATGACAAGTAATGCTCTAGGGAAGGAAATGCTTCGCTTCGATCTTCCGGCTCAGTTTATTCTGAGAATACTATCAAGGAACTCAAGGTAGCGATGAAGGGCTTTGGTTTTTCTCGGCATGGCAAGTAAGAATCTGTCCTTTTGGGCTCTGCTAAGCGTGGAGCGAGGAACCTCACCAGACAGCGTAGCATTTATCAGAGCGCCTAACCTCTATTTTGGACGGCAGTGATCGGTGATATCGGTTCCTTCCTGATAGTTAACTGATATTTTTTGGGTACCATCAACCAGCACATCCGGTCTATAATCAAGAACCGGAATTTTGAGCTCTGCACGTTTGAGGCAAGGTGCTATTAACAAAGCAAGGCTATCCTACTGTGGAACAACCTCATGAACAGGCAGCACGATAGACATGATCCAGGCAAGAACAGTTCGCAAAAATCCCTTAAGCCGACAATTGAGCAGATGCAACAAAGCTTCCATCGAGTGCTCAACGAACTCAGCAAGCGGGAAAAAGAGATAGAGGCGATGCTCATAGGTGCCCAGGCGGCACTGAAGTCAGAACAGTTCCGTGAGGCCGCAGAAATCATTTTTCACCGCTGCAAAGACCACGTGGGAGCTACTGCCGGATATATAGCGCTTGTGAGCAAAACCGGGGACAGCAATGACGTGCTTTTTCTGGATAGCGGAGGATATTCGTGCTCGATCAATTCTGTTTCCTCTATACCGATTCGGGGCCTATGCAGTGAAGCCTGTCGGAGCGGACAGATCATCTGCGAGAATGGTTTTCCTCAAAGTGCCGCGGCTGGTTTACTGCCCCCAGGACATATGCATTTGGAAAATGTCATGCTTTTTCCCTTGATGGTCGAAGGAAAAGCAGCTGGCATCATCGGCCTCGCAAACAAGCAGGGTGGATTCACCGAGCATGATTGCTCTGTTGCGATTGCATTCGCCGGATTCTTGACTCTGGCGTTGCGTACAAGCTTATTGCTGAACAATCTCAAAGAAATGGAGAAATGTCTCGTTGCCAAACGGGGAAAGCTGGAACAATATGAGACTACCCTGCGCGTGATTTTCGAACATCAGGAAGCAGAAAAGAAAAAGTTGGAGCAGACAGACCATATGGGTTAACATTAAACAGGCCGTTTTCCCGTACCTGGAGCGGTTGGAAGAAGCGGGTTTGAATAAGCAGCATCGTGCTTGCCTGGAGATGATTCGCTCTCACCTCGAAAGTATCGCCTCTCCACTGGTGGTCGCCGGCTTGGCCAGCCATACTGATTTCACCTCCATGGAAATCCAAATTATTGATCTGATCAAGGCTGGGAAGACCAGTAAAGAAATTGCTGCTATCCTGAATGTATCGCTCAGCACGGTCTCCTTCCATCGGAATAACATCCGAAGGAAGTCGGGCATGGTCGGAAAGAAATCTAACCTCTTTTCCTATCTGCACCGGCTGACTAACAAAGACTGACCAGCTCAGACCACTGATCTGGTTAGCGCCCGCTTAGAAACATGTCTAAGATGCTGGCATACCCGAACGTAAAACCAGCCATCACATCCCGTCCTACCGACTGATCAGAGGCAATTAAGCACTAACATGGCAGGATCAAGCTGATAATCACCTGGTACTCTTCTGGTATCGTTCGCCCAGTGGTTTCGGACGATAGCACAGTAACGAGCGACCATGTTCCAGGCGACGGAATAGGACCTCGCTGAAAGCTGATATTCCCCGCAGCGCAACTACCGATTGCGGTGCGGGATATTCATATTCGAGAGACAAAGGAGGTTCTATGAGAGTAAGCATCAGCGCTGCTGACGATAACAGAAGAAGCCGCCTGCGGCATTTTCTTTTTCTGGGGCTTTTTTTTCTTTCCGGCATATCCGGACTCACCTATGAGGTCTTGTGGGTCCGGCAGTTTACCTCTGTCTTTGGTGCCTCGGCTTCGGCCGTCACGATTGTACTTACCAGCTTTATGTTCGGCCTGGGTATCGGGGCCTGGCTGGTGGGCAAGGTGGCCGATGCCCTGACTGAAAAACTCTTGGAGCGCACGTATATGCTTCTTGAGATTGGTATCGGCAGCTATTCGCTCTGTCTTCCTGCGCTCCTCAGTGCTTCCGAACGAGCCTACATTCACTTTTATCAGCTCTATCAGCCGAGCCCTCTGATCTATTATAGTCGTCCCTGAAAAAGTCTATTTTTGTGGAAATTGACGGTTCAATCAGGCACAGACACGTACCGGTTGTCGGTGATCTCGATGAAAAGAGGCCAAAAGAACCAAGCACAAAAAGAAAGCTCGCA
>JAGOGO010000034.1 GCA_017996625.1 Deltaproteobacteria bacterium
ACCCGGTGTGAAGAAAGAGGACGTTACCATAGAAATCAAAGACACTGTTCTTACTTTGAGTGGAGAGCGGAAGCAAGAGGGTGAAGTAAAGAAAGAAAACTACCACCGGATCGAACGGGTTTACGGTAAATTCACCAGATCGTTTACGCTACCGGGTTCAGTAAAAATAGAAGGAGTGCATGCGCAGTACAAAGATGGTGTTCTGGAAATAACCTTACCAAAGGCTGAAAAAGCGAAACCGAAGTCCATTCCTATTGAAGTGAAATAGATCAAACGGCGTTCAGTGCTGAAGAGAAGGCGGGATTCGGCCCGCCTTTTTTATTTCGTATCTTCTGTAGACTCATGGAGGAGGTCTATCACTGACTTGAGGAGAAGGTACGTCATGCCGATATCGTCATGTGAAAGTGGCTCCACTTCATCCTCTTCCGGAGCTTCCATGAGCGTGTCAAGGACATACTTCATGACCTCGGGCTGATGAGTTTCTATCGCGGCAATGCGATCAAAGAACAGCTCCTTGGCACCTTCCAGACTGAGAACCATCTTTTCATTCTTATCATAGCTGGCCATAATTCTTCGTGCCGAGAGCTTCGGGATTTTTCTTCCATGTGCTTTTCGGAAAATCGTGTAAACTACCAGGAACATATAGACGGCAAGTTCCTTTGCCTCTTGGCTCAGATCATCGGCGAACTCAACCACGAAGGCGAGAAGTTCTGGCTGCTCTTCCGCAAGCTTCTTCATTTCTTCGCTCCCCTGCCGGGGGCTGAGACCTCCGATTTCCTGCCATGTTTCTTCAACCAGATTCTGCGAGATTTGCTCCATAGCCGCTCCTGATGGTTGGCCGGTTTTGCGGAGATCCGGCTTTTGGTTTAATACCCGTCTCGGGAAGACACTCAGGAAAGATAACCCGTGTTGGGTACTTGTAATTATGGTAATTACGCGTGCAGTCTATTTAGAAAGGTACTCGAAAGCATCAACCTTTTTCAACGAAATTCTATTCATGGACGATCTCTTGCATGGGCTATACGAGCTGAGCTAATGAGGGAAAAGCCGCATGGTGCAACAAAAAAGCCTCCGTCAGGAGGCTTTTGATTTCTTCTCTTCGTTCAGCAGCCGCTTCATGCATAGCAGCATACGGAAGTCTACAACCACCAAGCTTGGCCGTTCGCTCTGCTCGTGATAAGGAACAAGAACAGCCATCAAGAGCCGACCATGACACCACTCAAAGGCTGTTAAGATAATAGCCTACCACAGAATGGTCAAGAGGGCGCAGATGCGTCTTTTTTTCCATCCCGCTAGAGTTCCGGGGGCAGCTCCTTCAGCTGACTAAGGGAAAAGACGGGACCATCTTTACATACATACATGGTTCCGATATTACAGCGACCGCAGATTCCAATGCCGCATTTCATCCGTTTTTCCAGCGTGGTGACGATCTGATCGTCCTGAAAGTTCAGTTCGGACAGAGCTTGGAGCGTATAGCGGATCATGATCGGCGGACCGCAGGTGATCGCCACCGTGTTCTCCGCAGAAGGATTCATCTCCCGCAGCACGTTCGGTACCATGCCGACCTTCTTATCCCATCCCGGAAATTCGTTATCCACGGTAAGAATGAGGTTCACGTCAGAACGTGCTTCCCACTCCTTGAGATCATCTTTATAGCAGAGGTCTGGTGGCGTCCGAGCACCATAGAGAATGGTGATGTCATCGTAATCAGCACGATTATCGAGCATGAACAGGATCAAGGTCCGCAAGGGAGCCATGCCGATACCGCCACCGATGAAAAGGATCTTCTTCCCTTTCATTGATTCATAAGGAAAAGAGTTTCCTAAAGGAGCTCGCACGCCTACCTGGTCACCAGCCACCAGCTCATGCAACGCAGCGGTTACTTCGCCCGCTTTCATGACGCTGAACTGCAGGTACTCCATCCGGGTAGGCGGTGAGTTAATGACAAACGTCGACTCTCCAGATCCAAATAATGAAAGCTGCCCCACTTGCCCCGGCTCGAATGTAAAGCTCTTCATCTTCTCGGGATCGTTCAGTACCACTTGGAAGGTCTTGATGTTAGGCGTTTCTTCGACGACTTTGATGACCGTGGCGGTATCGGGCAGGTAAGGATTGTTTACCTCAGCCATTCGTATGCTCCTGACAATGCGAGACTATTTCGCTGATATCAACTGAAGCCGGGCAGTAGCGGATGCAGCGACCACAGCCGCAGCAGGCAATAACGCCATTGTATTTGGACGGATAGTAACTGAATTTGTGTCCAACACGATTTTTCAGTCGCTGATGCTTGCTGGACCGCGGGTTGTGGCCGCTCGCTTCCAGCGTGAAGTGATAAAACATGCAGGAATCCCAGCTCCGGATCCGTTCACCGTTTGCTCCTACTTGCTCGTCGGTAATGTTAAAGCAGTAACAGGTCGGACACAGATACGTACAGGCTCCGCAGCTGATGCATTTCTCAGCTTCGCTGCCCCAGAAAGCATCATCCTCAAACCTGGCGAGCACCTTTTGCGGAATGTCCTCAGTCGACGAGAATGGCTTGCGCATGCCCTCTGCTGCTTTTTCCTGGGCCTGCTTAGCTTGTTCCTGATAGTCGCTGCCGTCTTCAAATAACTCTGACTGCAGAACGGCTTTGCCTTTTTCGGTTACTGCTTCAAAAAAGAAACCATTCTGGATCTCAGTCATAAGCAGGTCAGATGCTTCTTTTGCCGCCGGACCGCGGCCAACCGCAGTACAGAAGCATCCGGGTGAAGGCGCCTCACAGGCCAGGCTCACGATAGTCGTCTTCTCGCGCCGATTACGGTAATAGGGATCGGGAATATCAGTATCCACATACACGCGATCAAGAATTGCGAAACCCTCCGCATCACAAGGCCGGCATCCGAAAATGAGTGTTGCCGGAACTTCCAGGTTTTCCATAAGCTCTACGGAGGCTTTCCCGGAATTCTCAGTATCTTTTCTGTAAGAGAAGGTAAAAAGCGTTTCGCTTTGTGGAAAAATGACGCTTTTCGGTGGAAGATTTGCCGGCCGATCAAAACAGATCGTTGCGTCTGCAGCGTAAGGCCGGAAAAGCACGACCCCTCCCTGCTGCGTCGGTACAAAGACGTGATACTTCGAACTCAAGGCTTCGAGGAGAGTCTTAATTTTTTCTTTGGGAAGAAAACCCGTGTCTGCCATTAGAGTTTGTGCTCCTTAATCGTTGCTTCTTCCACCTGGAAGATATACAGAGGCGGCTTGTCATCGGGATTCATGCCGGGCACGTATCCGAATAGTTCTTTCAACTCCATATTGATCTTTTTCTTTATCTTTGCTACCGGGATGTCCATTGGACAGACCCGCTCGCATTCACTGCACCCGGTACACCTGCCGGCCAAATGCAGTCCGTGGATCATGTGGAACATGAATTTGCTGGTCCGGTCGGCCTGCTGGGTGACCCAGTGGGGATCACGTGATTCGACAATGCAATGATCCTGGCAAACACACAGAGGGCAGGCATTGCGGCAGGCATAGCAGCGAATGCACTTATCGAACTCTTCTTCCCAGAAAGCTTTCCGCTCTTCGAGTGACTGTTTCTCAAGTTCCCGGACATCTTCGAACCATTTTTCTTCTGGCCGATCGGATTCAATGGGTTCACCAGCGAGGCAATCGACCTGAAGAGGAGTCATCACCTGACAGGACGCACACTTTTCCGGTGCGACATCCAGGACGGCAAAGCTTTGCTCTCCTGATCGTGTCTTGACGGTAATGTTCTCACCATTGAACGAAACTGCTTCAATAATCTGGTGCTTAACTGCATCAGATACCTTCTTGACACTGATTACACCGCGGCAGGGTACTCCGATAACCTTCACCTTTTCCCGATCGATCAGTCTCTCCTGCATGAACTGGATAATGGTGCGGCTGTCACACCCCTTAACAACAACTCCGACCTTCTTCTTCCCAGCCAGAGCGGGAAGATACGTGGTCAGGTTATGCACGCATAGTGGATTCCAGATGAGTTCGTCAATCTGTTCCGGCTTGGTGACAAAAGCAGGGGTGGCGTGAAGCGGGTCAAACCCCTGGCGATAGCCGATCACCACATCTACTTCAGGCAGTATTTGTTTAACGACTTCTTTGAGCTTTTCTATAGCCAACCTAATCTCCCTATTGGCTGCGATACTCCTCAATGCAGCCGATGTTTTTTCGCAACCTGGATTCCCGCCTTCGCGGGAATGACGAATGAGTGTGAGCGTCGAGTTATTACGAGGACATCAACCAAGAATTTTGGTGAACGCGCAATAATCGAAAAGAACCGTATCCTGTCATTCCCGCGAAGGCGGGAATCCAGGATTATGTGGAGCTTAGAGAAACGCTCACAACCGATTCTTGCCCAAAGGCACTTCTTTATGACTCCATCAATCTTGAATTTCTCATGCGCCGGTTGCTGCTTACTCCACGGCTTGTGCAACCCCAGCCTTTGGGTGCAGTGGTCCTAGCTCATGAAGCCGCCGGGTAAAATCAGTCACTACCTGCTGCCAGCGTGCTCCTTCCGAGGCAGAAACCCAGGTATAATGAAACCGACGCTCGTCAATGCCTAGAAACGGCAGCAAGCGTTTGAGATTCTCCAGCCGCCGGCGGGCATAATAGTTTCCGTCGGAATAATGGCAATCCCGGGGATGGCAGCCGGATACCAGCACGCCGTCAGCTCCCGAAAGCAGTGCTTTCACTACAAATAAAGGATTTACTCGACCCGAACAGGGTACTCGAATAATGCGCAAATCAGTCGGCTGCTTGAAGCGAGCGACCCCGGCGGTATCGGCGCCTCCGTATGAGCACCAATTGCAGAGAAAACCTACAATACGCAGTTCTTTGTCAGCTACGACAGACATAAGGCGTTGACCTCGGCCAGGAGCTGGTTATCGGTAAAATGCTGTAACTGAATTGCCCCGCACGGGCAGGTAGTGTTGCAAACGCCACAGCCGGCGCACACGGTTTCGATTACATGAGCCACGGTACGGCCGTCCCGAAGCTGCTGCTCCTCGATAGCGCTGAAGGGACAGGTGCCGATACACTTACGGCATCCGACACACACATTGGTATTGACACTAGCCACCTGCGGATCAGATTCCAGCATATCCCGGGAAAAAAGCGAGAGCACTTTGGCGGCTGCGGCGCTTCCCTGCCCTACCGAGGCGGGAATGTCTTTTGGGCCCTGACAGGCACCCGCCAGGAACACACCCGACGTGTTCGTCTCTACCGGTCTTAGTTTGGGATGGCTTTCTACATAGAACTTATGCTGGTCATAGGAAATATGCAGTTTTTCCGCCAACTCAGCGGCGCCGGCAGCAGCAGTAACCGCAGTACCCAGCACAACCAGATCGGCTTCGACTTCGACTTGCCGTCCGAGAAGCGTGTCCACACCCTTAACTACCATCTTTCCGGCTTTAGGATAGATCCTGGACACGCGACCGCGAATGTACTGGACACCATACTCTTCCTGGGCTCGCCGGGTAAATTCATCGTAACCTTTTCCCGGTGAGCGAATATCCATATAGAACACGTATGACTGAGAATCAGGGACATGATCTTTGGTGAGGATTGCCTGTTTGGCAATATACATGCAGCAGAAGTTCGAGCAGTAAGGTATTCCGATAGACTTATCCCTGGACCCGGCGCAGGCTACGAACACGATGGTCTTTGGCTCGGTATGATCCGACGGCCGGATAATGTGGCCTGACGTCGGACCGGAAGCATTGAGGATCCGCTCGTACTGAATGCCGGAGATGACATCCGGATAGCGACCGCCGCCATACTCGGGTAGTCTATCGAGGCTGATCAGTCCGTATCCTGAGGCTACAATAATGGCGCCCACGTCTTCGGTGACGATCTCATCCTTCATGTCGTAATTGATCGCTCCGGCCGGACACATCTTGGCACATACTCCGCACTTGCCTTTGACGAACTGGCGACAGTACGTCGGATCAATCGTCGCTTTCTTGGGAATTGCCTGAGGGAAAGGAATGTTGATCGCACGGGCTGGGGCAACGCCGAAATTAAAATGGTCGTAGGCTTCACGAGAAGGACACTTTTCTACGCATTCGCCGCATCCGGTGCACTTTTCCCAGTCCACATAGGTTGCCTTCTTGCGCACCTTGACCTGGTAGTTACCTACGTACCCTTTTATTTCCTCGATTTCAGAATAGGCAAGCAGCTTGATATTCTCGTGCTGAGACACGTCCACCATTTTCGGACCGAGAATACAGATCGAGCAGTCTACGGTGGGGAACGTCTTGTCCAGGCGAGCCATCATGCCGCCGACAGAGGGACTCTTCTCCACCAGTACAACTTCCAGGCCACCATCGGCACAATCCAGTGCCGCCTGCATACCGGCTACACCGCCGCCAATGACCAGCACGCGCTTGTTGATCTTGAAAGAAGAGGCGATGAGCGGCTTGTTCTTCTTTACCTTCTCAACCGCGATCTTCACTGCTTCAATGGCTTTATTGGTATTGAGATCCTTGTTTTCGCCGATCCAGGAAACATGTTCACGGATATTGGCCATCTCAAAAAAGTACCGGTTCAGCCCTGCTTTCTGAACAGTACGCCGGAATGTGAGTTCATGCATGCGCGGAGAACAGGCAGCCACAACCACGCGGTCAAGATTTTCTTGCTTGATTGTGTCCTTGATCTCGTTCTGCCCCGGTTCCGAGCACGTGTACATGTAATTGGTGGCAAACACCACACCCGGCATTTTGCGTGCTTCTGCAGCTACCCGCGCGACATCGACGGTACCTGCAATATTATTTCCACAATGACAGATAAAAACGCCAACCCTCACGGATCAGGCCTCCTTTTCTTTGGCCTTGACTTTCTTTCCTTTTTTGGACCTTGCCTCTTCTTGTTGCTGTCGATATTCGCCGATCGGCAGTGTCGCTGCAATAAGGCGATCGGCCTTAATGTTGTGCTTGTCCAATCCAAGGTCAGCAGGACTGTATCCAAAAGCCAGTCCCATCAGCTGAGTGAAGAAAAGGACCGGAATATTAAACGAGGTTCCCATTACGGCATTGATCTGGCCTTGTCGCAGGTCCAGATTCTGATGACAGAGCTGACAGCATACCGCAATACAATTCGCGCCGGCATCGAGAGCCATAGACAACACCTTGGAGGAGAGCTGGTTGACCATAGTCCGTTTGGGAACACCGAAAGCAGCGCCGCAGCATTCCACCTTGAAGGCAAAATCTACCACCTGAAATCCTGCTGCTTCCAGAATCCGGTCCATGGCGATAGGGTTTTCCGGATTGTCGAACTCCATTACCTCCGGCGGCCGATTGATAATGCAGCCGTAATAGGGGGCAATCTTGAGGTCAGGGAAAGCAGTGGTTACCTTTGAGGCAATTGCTTCCGGACCAATATCTTCGTACAGGATCTGGAGTGCTGATTTAGCCACCACACTGCAGTCATATGGTTCATCCAGAAGTTCGTTGACTTCGGCCTTGAAAGCAGCCGAAGCTTCCATCCGTTTATGTGCCTTCCGAAGTGCCGACAAACAGGCCGGACAGGCAGTTACGACATCGGAAGAATTCATCTTTTCTACTATCGCCAGGTTGCGGGCGGCCAAAGCACCGGCAAATACATGATCGACGGAGTGTGCCGGAGTCGATCCGCAGCAACTCCAGTCTTCTACCTCTTTCAGGCTAACGCCAAAAGTTTTGAAGACTGATTGAATCGACATCTGGTATTCGATGGCCGTACCTTCCAGCGAGCAGCCTGGATAATAAACATAGTCCTTCTCAGCCACGGTTGCTTCTCTTTTTCTGGAATTTTTCAAAAATCCGCGCTACTTGATCTTTGCCCTTGATTTCAGTGGGAAAAAAATGAATCTTGCCTTTGCCCAGCACCTTTGGGCCAAGGTCAGCGTCAGCCATGAGCTTTTTGGATTTGAGGTTGTATCCCATAAGCACGCCCATTTCGAACATTCGACCATGACGCTGCAAAGACGACAGGAATGAGTCGTAGAAGGTCTGAATATCCTTTTCGGAAACAAATCCTTCGCGCCGGGCGATGATTCGCAGTACATCCATGATGTGAGCAATGTCGATTTCGCAGGGGCATCTGGTAGTGCACGTCTCACAGGTAGCACACAGCCAGATGGAGTGCGAGGTGAGGATGGTTTCCCGCTGGCCAGTCTGGAGCAGCCGCATTACCTGACTGACGGGAAAATCGAAGAATGCCGTATACGGGCATCCGGCAGTGCAGTTTCCGCACTGGTAGCAGAGTGAGGGATTTTCGCCGCTTTCTCTTCGCACCTGCTCAATGAAAGCGGTATCGACCTGCTTCGTTATATTTATAGGGTCCATACAGTATTTTCCTAAGAATTTAGAGGTAACCGGCGTAATTAAACAAATTAGAAAAAGGGTTGTCAAGAACAATCTTAGAAAAAAACTTGATAACCCCTAAAATTTTCTTCTCAACTGATCAAACAACATCTCTTCTTTTCTGTATTACTATACGCCCCGGTTAAAGCGTGCTTCGATCTGAAAAAGCCTTCAATCGAGATGAAATTAATTACAAGCGCATATTTCAGCAACGCTTACCGCTCCTTCACGCACTAATCGAGGCGAAGAGCTTGTAACATCCACGATAGTCGAAGGCTTGCCTCCGGCGGTTCTGCCGGCGTCGATGATGAGATCAATGTTTTCAGCTAGTTGCTGCAGTACATCATTAGCAGTAGTAGGACTTGGCTGCCCAGAGAGATTAGCGCTGGTGGAGGTGATGGCACTGCCGAATGCCTCCACTACCGCTCGGGCAACCGGATGAGGAGAAACACGAACTGCAACGGTTCCTGTATAAGCGCAGAGTTCCGGCGGCAGGTTAGGCTGAGCGGAGAAGATTAGTGTCAACGGGCCGGGCCAGAAACGATCAATCAATTTCTCCGCAATCGGAGAGATCATTCTGGCATAGCGGGAAAGGTGTGAGCGATCAGGAATAAGAATGAGAAGCGGCTGCGATTCATCCCGTTGCTTCGCGGCAAAGATTTTTCTGACCGCCCGAGGATTCAAGGCATCAGCCCCTAGTCCATAAAACGTTTCCGTAGGATAGGCAATGATGCCCCCGACGGCCAAGACTTCAACCGCAGGCGTAACCTGTTCGTTTAACGGGACTGAGGAATTGATTCGGATTATAGATGCCATAATTCTCGTATCGCATTTGACGGCGAAGAGCCGCGTTTTTACCATTCTGTGCGCTAGCTGATAAAAAGAAGAAGGGGCTTGAGTACTCAAGCCCCTCTAAGGTTCATAAGCAGCGCCCGGAACGTGCGTACCTGCGGTTATTGAACTGCCTGCTTTTCCACCAACTCGCCGGCCAGCGCCTTGCGGATCAATTCATTCTCACGCTGCACCTCTTCCAGTGTCTTGGACCTCACCTCCCTGGGTGGCTCCTCCAGGCCGTACTTCCAGCGCAGGAACCGCATGCCGGTCTGCGGATAGATTGCATAGGTAAGCACGTCGCCGATATCTTTCGCGAGATCCTTAGTAGCCTCCCGTGCTTGTTCCATTTCCGGTTCGATGACATCCGCCGCCCGGCAGGTAATAGGCGTGGTACCGCGCTGATATCCCTTCAGTGCTTTTGCCTGCACATCAGGGTCGATAGGCATCGGCGTCTTGCCATAGAGACCATAGCAGAGGTCCTTTACCTCTTTCGAGATCACCTTATAGCGGCCCATGAGCACGTTGAGTACTGACTGCACACCCACAATCTGACTCGTCGGAGTAACGAGAGGGGGGAATCCCAGATCTTTTCTGGTTCGGGGCAGCTCTTCATATACCTCATTAATCCGGTGCACAGCCTTTGCTTCCCGCAGCTGACTCACCAGGTTGCTGATCATGCCACCGGGAATCTGATGCAAAAGCACGCCCGTATCAATAACCGCCATTTTGGTGTCATCCAGGAAGTGTCGGTACTTGGGGGCAATACTCTCGATATACTCACCAATCTTGAAGAGCTTATCAAGATCAAAGCCTGTATCAAACGGAGTATCCTCGAGTGCTACCAGCAGCGGTTCGAGTGCCGGCTGGGAAGAACGCAGCGCAAACGGAGCGAGTGCAGTATCAACAACGTCGACCCCGGCCTCAATAGCCTTTAAATACGACATGGAAGCCATGCCGCTCGTGTAATGTGTATGCAGCTGAATCGGGATCTTGACGGTTTCTTTAAGGGCTTTGATCAGATCATAACTGTCGTAGGGAGAAATCAACCCGGCCATGTCCTTTACGGCAAGTGAGTCAGCTCCCATGTCCTCCATGATCTTGGCTTTTTTGACAAAGTAGTCGATATTGAAGACCGGTCCGCCCAGACGCCGCTCGGTTAGGCTGTAGCAGAGCGTTGCCTGAATGTGTTTTCCGGCTTCTCTAATGGCTTTAAAGGAGGATTCGAAATTTCGTTCATCATTGAGCGCGTCGAAGACCCGGAAAATGTCCATGCCGCATTCAGCAGCATGCAGAACAAATGCACGCACAACATCATCGGGGTAGTTGCGATAACCAACGAGGTTCTGCCCGCGCAAGAGCATTTGGAGTGGAGTTTTGGGAAACAGTTTCTTCAGGTTTCGAAGCCGGTCCCAGGGATCTTCATTCAGGAACCGGGTAGTAACATCAAAGGTGGCACCGCCCCAGACCTCAACAGAATGAAAGCCTACTGAGTCCATCTCTTCTGCTATGGGAAGCATATCTTCAATCCGCATTCGGGTAGCCAGAAGAGACTGATGCCCATCACGAAACGTAGTGTCTGTGATTTTAATTCGTTTTTTTTGTATTGCCTCGGTTCCTTTTGGTTCCATAATAATGCTCTTCCTTTCTGACAGTGGCTATACCGCATCCCCTGTCTGATGTTCTTGTTACTTGTCATGAATACCTTGATGCCACACCTTCATACAACTCTCCATAACTACGTACTGTGCTTTTTCGATTTGCCTTATCAGCCGCTATCTGAAGCGGCATATCCATCAGCTCGGATATTTCTATTCCGTTACAGACAACTTGCAGCCAACGAAACCTCGTGTTCTTCGCTGCTTTTCAGACTGGTATATTGCCGTGTTTCTTCCAGGGCCTGGTTTCCTGCTTGTTTTCCAGCGCGCTCAGTGCTCTGATAATGCGCTGCCGAGTTTCCCGCGGAGGAATGACGGCATCAACGTATCCCCGAGCCGCTGCAATATAAGGATTGGAAAACTGCTCCCGATACTGTCCGACCTTTTCGTTCCTTTTTGCTTCAGAATCAGCAGCGTCATTGATTTCTTTGCGGAATATTACATTCGCCGCTCCTTCTGCACCCATAACTGCTATTTCTGCTGTCGGCCACGCCAGAACAAGGTCCGCTCCCAGGTGTTTGCTGCACATTGCAATATAGGCACCCCCGTAATTTTTGCGGGTTACCAATGTTATCTTCGGTACTGTGGCTTCCGAGTAACACCACAGCAGCTTGGCTCCGTGACGAATGATTCCTTTCCATTCCTGGTCCCGGCCCGGAAGGTAGCCGGGATTGTCGGCAAGAGTTATGAGTGGAATGTTGAAAGCATCACAGAACCGGATGAACCGCGTTGCCTTGTCTGAAGCATTGACATCGAGGCAGCCAGCCAGAAATCTGGGCTGATTGGCAATAATTCCCACAGTGCTACCAGCCATACGGGCAAAGCAGACCACAATATTTCTGGCATAGTATGTGTGCGGTTCGAGAATTTCACCATTGTCTACAATAACGCGAATGATATTCTTTACGTCATATGCCTTACGCGGATTATCCGGCAATATCGTATCGAGTTTCTCATCAATCCGCTCAGGATCATCGCCATTCACGATAGTAGGCGGTTTCTCGCGATTGTTGGAAGGAAGATAGCTCAGCAGACGTTTTATCTGCTCGATCGACTCGGCATCGCTATCCGAGGCAAAGTGAGCTACCCCACTGTGAGTATTGTGCGTCACGGCACCCCCGAGTCGCTCGGAATCGATTTCTTCAGCAGTCACTGCCTTGATCACTTCCGGACCGGTGATGAACATATAGCTGCTCTTTTTGGTCATAAAGACCCAGTCGGTCATGGCCGGAGAGTATACCGCGCCTCCTGCCGTAGGTCCCATAATTGCCGATATCTGAGGAATCACTCCCGAAGCGCAGGAATTGCGGAAGAAGATCTCTCCGTATCCGCATAAGGAGTCAACCCCCTCCTGGATTCGGGCTCCCCCGGAATCGTTGATCCCGACCAGTGGAGCTCCTGCTTTCAATGCCAGGTCCATGACTTTGCAAATCTTCTTGGCATGCATCTCTCCCAGTGAACCGCCCCGGGCGGTGAAGTCCTGAGAGAAAGCAAAAACCGTACGGCCATTAACGCTGCCATACCCGACGATGACACCATCGGCAGGGATGTCTACCTCGTCCATACCGAGAAATGTACACCGGTGCTGAACAAATAAATCTAGTTCCTGAAATGTGCCGGAGTCAAAAAGAAGGTCAAGCCGTTCACGAGCAGTGAGTTTCCCCATTTCGTGCTGCTTTTTGACTTGAGTAACGCCTCCCATCGCTTGCAGCTCTGAGATCCGCTTCTCGAGATCTTTTAGTTTTGCCGGCTTGTCGATCATAGCATAGTTCTCCGCGGAAGGAATTCAACATCAGAGGCCGCTGCTTGAACATTTTCCAAATTTGATTCAAGAAAGCGCTGCGCACCTGATCGGCCAGTCAGCTACCTAGCTGTGGTTGGTAATCATACCTAAGCTTTTATTTGCGGGAATACAGAAATCAGTGTCTTCACCTCAATGAGCAAAGGCAGCCGATTATATATGAAAAAAGCAGATGGTGTCAATAGGAAGAAAAAAATACAAATCCGATAGAAAAAAGTCAATGCTCCTTAATTCATTGCTTGGCGCTCCGTGCTCTTAGCTCTTTGCTCCACACTCCCTGCTATTTTCCGAGACGCGTGCCCGGCTTGAGCGGCCTGCCGCGCAGAAATTCCGCTATCGGTAGTCGCTTCCTCCCTTGAAGCTGAACCTCTGTAACGATCACTGCCCCTTTGCCAGCAGCAACCATAATTCCATGATCATTCACGGAGACAATAGTGCCTGCTTTCTCGGTCTCAAATGTCGGCGCCGGCTGGACAGCAAAAACTTTGAGAAGTTCTTCCTGCAGAAACGTGTACGCGCCCGGCCACGGATTCATGCCGCGAACGAGGTTGTGAATGACGTTTGCCGGCTGAGTCCAATCAATAAGGCCATCTTCTTTCTTCAGAAGCGGAGCATAGGTAACTAACGATTCATCCTGGCGCCGGGGAATGATTGCTTTGCGCTTCCAGCCTCTGATGGTGGAGGCCAGAAGCTCGGCTCCGACACGCGCCAGGCGGTCGTGGAGCGCTCCGGCTGTTTCGTCAGGATCGATTGCCACTTCCTGCTGCAGGAGAATATCTCCGGCATCAAGATCCTTGTTCATCAGCATGGTCGTGACGCCACTGGCGGTCTCTCCGCGAACAAGTGCCCAGGTAATCGGTGCGGCCCCACGGTATTTCGGCAGCAGCGAGGCATGAATATTGATGCATCCATGTCGAGGAATATCGAGAACCTTCTGGGAGAGGATCTGCCCGTAAGCAGCCACGACGATGAGGTCGGGGTTGCACTGCAAAACCATATCCAGAGATCGGTTGAGTTTTTCCGGCTGAAATACCGGGATCTCATGCTGCTGCGCCAGGGTCTTGACCGGTGTTTGCTGAATCCGAAGACCTCGCCCCTGCGGCCGATCCGGCTGCGTGAAAACCCCCGCTACAATGTCTTCACCTTCCGCTAGTATCTTAAGGCTAGGACAGGCGAAGTCGGATGTTCCCATGAAAACGATGCGCCACGATTCACTCATAAGCTGATGTCGTCGAATATGGTTAGAGTTCTGAACTCCCGGAATCGTTGTTCCACATCACAGAATGAAAGGGTTCGCAGCCGTTCTACACTGAATTTCTCTACACAGAAGGAGGCCATGACACTGCCGCAGATGACCGCCCGGCGAAGCGAGCACTCTTCAGCGCTGCCGCAGCGAGCAAGATAACCCATGAATCCGCCGGCAAACGTATCTCCAGCTCCCGTCGGGTCGAACGTCTGCTCCAAAGGATACGCTGGGGCAAAAAATGTGGAAGCGCCATTGAACATTAAAGCGCCGTACGTTCCCTGTTTGATGACCAGAGTTTTCGGCCCCATTGTCAGAATGGCGCGAGAAGCGCGAATAAGGTTAAATTCTTGAGAGAGTTCACGAGCCTCTGCTTCGTTGATAATGAGAATATCGATTTTCCGTAACGTCCTTTTCAAGGCCTCGAGCTTGTTTTCAATCCAGAAATTCATGGTATCGCAGGCAATCACTCTAGGGCGATCTACCTGGCTCAGCACTCGCAGCTGCAATTCAGGATCAATGTTGGCCAGAAACACATACTCCGCGTTGCGGTACTGAGGCGGTATTTCAGGGCTGAAGGTCTGAAATACATTGAGTTGGGTGTCAAGGGTTTCAGCATCGTTCAGGTTGTAGCCATACCGCCCTTCCCAACGGAAGGTTTTACCATCCTCATGGTGCAGTCCGCCCAGGTCGATGCCTTGTTCTTCCAGAAAAGCAATATGATGATCGGGGAAATCAGCTCCCACAACGCCGACCAACGAGACGTCGGTGAAGAAACTAGCTGACAGAGAAAAATAAATTGCCGACCCTCCCAGAACGCCTTCCACTCTGCCGAAGGGTGTTTCGATTGTATCCAATGCCAGTGACCCGACCACCAGAATACTCATATGTTGTATTCTCCTCTAACAGGGTTTATTCAGGTTGCTGCGCCTGCCAAAGCTCCAAGCCTTGGGGGGTGCCTTGATTCAGGGAGAGAGAGTGAGCAGTAAGCAATACGTTAACCACCTCGCCCGACTTACCGAGAGGCTTCAGTTCGGTTCCGTTCTCCTTGAGGATAACTCCGCCGGCATTACCAACTCTCAAGCTTATTTTTTCAGTAGCCTTCCAGGTTATCGAGTTCCCGGAGAAAAGCATGACCTGGAAAGGCTTGCTATCATCGATACTCACCTCCATCCAGGTTCTGGCTTTGCCTTCCACCACGAGAGCGAACGGGGTAGCTGGAGGTGGAACTGGTTGCGGCTGCTCGATCAGTTTTTCAGGATCGGCTGGCTCTGGAGCTGTTTGCTGACCGGTCAAGGCTTCATCTTGCGGTAGGATTTCTGTACCTGCCGGGCCTTCTCGCGTGGTTAAATCCTCACCCGGCGCTTCCAGCGCCGGAAGAACAGGTGGAACTAGCTCAACCGAAGCCAGTTCAATCGGAGTCGATTCCTTCGGAGCCGGTCCATTAGGGGTGAGGGCAGATTCGGGAAGCTTCTCTTCAGGAATCGATGGCGGCACAAGTATCGAATTCTTGCTCAGCAGCGGAAGATTTCCACTGGTTACAAAATATATGGCTAAAATCACGAGGACTAAAATCAGAATAACCAAAAAGAGAAGAAGCGGCAGGTTGTGCCTCTTGGCCGATGGTGCCGGTTCTTCCCGATGTTCATCAGCGTTGTGACCGGTCTGGTCATATAGAGCCAACGCCTTTTTTTCGTCAACCTCGAGAAATCGAGAATAAGCTCGGATGAAGCCTCTGATGTAGACCGAAGACAATGTCGGATCATAGTGATTGCGTTCAATGGCTTCTAAAACTTTTCTGTTGATTTTGGTTGCCTCTTCTGCAGCATCGAGCGAGATATTTTTGCTTACGCGTTGTTGCCGCAGAAACTCACCCAGTGTGCTCATGAGCTTGTTTCCTCGATATGTGTGTTTTAGGAAAAAATGGTGCTACTTGCATAATCCGGATAAAAAAATCCGTACGCCCTGCAACGGATCGCTTTGCCACAAGTATAGCACTCTGAATCAGTATGTACTACACTCCTAATTAATAACCGACACTTACCGTCGTGAATCGAACGTGGCAACACTGCAATCTTACACCTCAGACCTTGAACCCAAGATCCTTGTTTCACTTTTTAGTGATGGTGTCTTAATGGCGTTCAGTCCAGAATAATCAGTTGCCCTTCTTCCCGATTTGTAGTTGAATTTATGAAAGGGGGTGGGCGGCAATGCCCATATGCAGGTAAAGGGTATACTGAAACGTCCTTACATTAGCAGACAACAACAAGGAGATCAAACAATGCTCGTGCTAACATTTGTTATTGCGGTTGCTGCATTGGTTGTTGCCATCCTGGCGTATCAACGGGCAGCAGGAGCCAAGGACATGGATGCACAGCTCAGCTCGCTCAGAGCAAGAACAGCCGATGCTCTGGCTAAGATGGAACGATCCCTACGGAAACAGGGACCCTGTGAAGGAGGAGATGATAAGGGACCGCTCGAATAGCACGAAAGCTGAAAAAGGCACATTTTTGTCGACGTGCCAGCCGCTTGAAAGGGAGACCCGGGCTGAGGCGATAGAGTTACTTCTCCTGCCTCTCAGGTTCAAAAGCTCGGTTGGAGAGAGAAAGCGTTCATGGCCTCTTCCCCGAGCCGAAATCTGCCCGCATGCTTCTGCCCTCACCACGGCGGGCGCAGGCACACTGAAGAAAAGAGGTAATCTTTTTTGCATGTATGCATTCTCATGAGGAAACGACAATGTACCTTTCGCTTATCATAACATTTCTGCTTATTCTTGGGATCACGATTTTTGCTCTTCAAAACAGTGTTCCTCTCGATATCACCTTCTTCATCTGGCAGTTTAGAACTTCGCTGGTGGCAGTCATCTTCGCTGCCTGTTCAGTTGGACTCCTCATTGGTCTAGTGTTTACTCTTCCTAGACTGACGAGAAAACACCTGCGGGAGAAGAAGCTGATCAAGGTGGCACGGGATCTGGAAGAACGGTGTGCCGTGCTGGATGGTGAACTGACACAGGTCCGGGAAAGAGAACGGACAATGCCTGCTCCTGGCGGAATACCTACCGGATCCGGAACAGGAAAAGCAGGATAATACTACAGCTGATCACGATAATGCTTCTCGTATGAAACTCGCATGCAGCATATCTCCACGGTGAGCAGGAGATGATGCGCCCTGTCGCTTGCTGAAGCGCTCTTGAGTCGTGAACTCCCCTGAACCCCTCTTTAAAAGAGGGGAGACATTGGGCAAGGCAAAGAGCATAGAGCGAAGAGCCTGCAGCAGGAAGCAGGGTGCGATGTTTGCACCAGCTGATGGCCAGATGCCCCTTCTTGAGCAAAGAGGGGACAAGGGGAGTTCGGTCTTACAACCAGTGCGTTTTGTTTCTTCTGCCATCAACCTGGGCCCGAAGCCTGCCAGAGGCTTGCTTCTTACTCCTAACTCCTTAATCTTTACTTCCTCACGCTGATTAGTTTTGCCTGATGATTACAATTAGTGCTATACTCGAACAAAAATTCCGAACCGGCAGGAACTTGTTCGGCTCGGCCACGTCCTCTGTATCTGGCTGCAGGCGCGGCCGTCACCCTGGAAGGCTTTTACTATGAAAAATGTCATGTGCGTGTTCATGCTCGGTGCCCTTTTCCTAGCATATCCTTCGTCAATGAGTGCTAAAACCAGTGGCGACTATACTGTCCGGAACTATTATGCGGTCATTGTGGGTATAGCTGATTATCCGGGCATGATTAACGACCTTGCTTACAGTGATCTTGATGCGATCGGGGTCAGGGATGCTTTGCTGACCTATCCTCAATGGCAGGCCACGAATGCGGTTCTTCTTCTCAATAGTTCAGCTACCAAAGCTAATATCGGAGCAATGATCGCTCAACTCGGTGCTAAGACAAGCGCCGAGGACGTCTTCTTTTTCTTCTATTCCGGGCATGGTTCGACCATGCCTGATATGATGCCGTTTGATGAGCTGGATTTTCGGGACGAGACTCTGTGCGCCTACGATTATGAGATCCGCGATGATGAGCTGAGCGCCTGGCTGGGAGACATCAACACCAACAATGTTATTGTTATCCTCGATTCGTGCCATAGCGGCGGGCAGATAAAATCTCCTGCCCCTGCCGGACTGCGGGCAAAGGTCTGGCCTTCGACTGCAGGGACTGTTCTGGACGGTGACGGCTTCGATGCCGATCTCAAGAGAGGATACCGAGCCAAAGACATGAGCACCCGGCCGGGCTGCATTATCATGACCGCCTGTCGGGCGGACCAGTACTCCTTTGAGTCTGCTTTGGCCCAACACGGGCTATTCAGCTTTTTCGTCATAATGGCAATCAGCGATTTTCTTGACGGGAATGGCAATGGACAACTTTCAGCAGAAGAAATCGGGTTTTCCATTGTGTGGAGCTTCTGGAATATGTATACGACCTATCCGCGCGTGTACTTCTTGATGCCCCAGTTTCCCCAGTTCTACGATGATTACCCTTCCGGAGCTTCAGCTACTGCTGAACTGCCAGTCTGCTGGCCTTAACTCGTGAATGGTAGATTGGTTAAATGGAAAATTGGTCAATAGAGAAATGGCTAAAGGGACAAATGGTTGAATGGAAGCATGGAAAACTCTTACCATTCAACCTGTTTCCCATTCTCCAGTGTCCCACACTCAGTGCGGCTTCAGGACGACCTTGATGCAGCTGTCCCGCTTTTTCCTAAATATTTCATATGCCTGAGGTGCATCGTCCAAGGGTAGATGGTGAGTGATAATGAAGCTCGGATCAATTTCACCATTCTGAATGCGTTCGAGCAGCGGCCGCATGTAGCGTTGAACATGGCACTGGCCGGACTTGATCGTCAACGATCGGTTCATTACTGATCCCATCGGAAACTTGTCGATAAATCCGCCGTAGACGCCGATCACCGAAACCGTGCCGCCGTTGCGGCAGGCCAGTATCGCTTCGCGCAGTGCTATAGGACGGTCGGTCTCCAGCATCATAGCTTGCTTGACTCGATCATAGGCGTAGATAAGGCCAGGTGTATGTGCCTCCATGCCGACTGCATCGATGCAGGCATCAGGGCCGCGTCCTCCGGTCATTTCTTTGAGTACATCCAGAAGCTCGACTTCTTCGTAATTGATCGTTTCCGCCTCAACCTGCTCCCGGGCCATTCTGAGCCGATCGGAAAACCGATCGATACCGATGACACGCTCAGCACCGAGTAGAAAGGCGCTCTTCATTGCGAGCAATCCTACCGGGCCGCAGCCCCAGACAGCAATGGTGTCGCCGGGCTGGATCGAGCACATCTCGGCACCCATATATCCAGTCGGAAAAATATCCGAAAGAAATAACACCTGATCGTCGCTTAATTCATCCGGAACCTTGATCGGCCCGACATCGGCAAACGGCACTCGCGCGTATTCCGCCTGTCCGCCGGCAAACCCGCCGAGCAGGTGTGAATATCCGAATACGCCGGCAGGCGAATGTCCCCACAGCTTCTCAGCCATCCAGGCATTCGGGTTGGAATTCTCGCATACGGAGTACAAACCCTTCTGACAGGAGAAACACCTGCCGCAGGCGATTGGGAAAGGAACGACTACCCGGTCTCCTTTCTGGAGGTTGTGGACGCTTCCCCCGGTCTCTACGACTTCACCCATAAACTCATGACCGAGAATATCGCCGGACTCCATCGTTGGGACAAACCCGTCAACCAGGTGAAGGTCGGAACCGCAGATCGCGGTTGACGTAATTCGCACGATAATGTCGCGCTGATCCAGAATCTGCGGGTCAGGAACGTTTTTTACCTGTACATCATTTTTGCCCATCCAACAGACAGCTTTCATAGGGCCTCCTTTGTTTGAGTGAAGAGTAAAGAGCGAGGAGCGAGGAGTGAGGAGAAGACGCCCTCAATCCCAGCCCTGTTTCTCGCGCGGAGACGCAGAGCTCGCCGAGGGAAGGAAGGATTCGTCGTTGTGAGGAGCGATGCGCGTCAGCTCATGGACGCAGCGCGACGTGGCAATCTCATTGGATCATCATTGTTCTTCACCAAGTAACACGATGGGCCTCAGACGCTACTACCCACAGCTGAGATTGCCGCGGTCGTCCCGCGCCGCGCGGGACTCCCTCGCAACGACAACCCATTTTTCTCTCCTCCGCGTGCTCTGTGTCACCGCGCGAGATTGGTGGCTGGCAGCGGGAGGGATCTTCTTGCTTTTTACTTCTTACTTTTCACTCCTCACTTTTCACTCCTCACTGTTTATTCAGACTGCCATCCGCCGCGGAGATGCGCTGCCGCGCTGCCGTTCACCTGCCGCCTGTTCACGCTCTGAATACGCTGGCGGCCGGGCGGGGTGCATGCCAGGATGAATGCTCGACTCGGATCTGACAATGTCTCCGGTCTCCAGAATCTGTTTTATCAGGCGCAATGCACGTTCGATCTGCTGGCCCGGTTCGGCGCCGAAGAGCTTCGCGATCTGCGCTGCCAGAGCACCACCGGGTGGAACGTACTCGATTTCAACTCGAACGAGAGTTCCTCGACCGCCGGTCGCCCGCTCGAAACGTACGGACCCGGCATGATCGATATCGGATTCAGATGTCGACCGCCAGTCAATCTGGCTGTTAGGCTCGTCATGAGTTATTTCCGCGTTCCATTGTATCGGTGACCCACCAGGAATCTTCACTCTCCAGCGCGATTGCTGGTCAGTTGCCTGAAGAGATCGAAAATGGTCGATGAGCTTCGGGCAATGTTCAATATCGCGGAAAAAGGAATACACGTCAGCCGGTAAGCGGTTGATAGTGATGGTCTTTACCTCATAGACGGGTTCGGTTTGCAGTCTCTGACTGCAGTAGAGATCGAGCGCAGCGACTCCGAGCACCGCCGCGGTTGCCATCGCTGTTCGGGTCCGGTTTGTTTCATTGGATTTCAAAACTGAGCCGAGTGAAGCCAGATCGACTAGATCGCCTGCTACCCGGCTCCAGATCCAGGCGTTTGGCCGTTCCTGGGACAGAATTCCAATGCCTGAGGCAATCTCCCGAAGACCGTAGAAGCGTATCAGTTCGCGCTGCTTCCGATCATCGCTGGCCCCAACAAGGTGAGCGATAGATGCAGGTGCGGTGACTTCCACCATTCCTAAAGCGATGCTGAACCATCCTAGTCCTCGTGCCAGACGCTCGGCCGCGCCATTCTGCACCTGGTGCGGCCTGCCTTGATAATGTTGTCCTGTGGGCACTTCCATACATTTTCCTCCTGCTGTTTTGCAGCGAATTTAGGCCAGGCAACGTGTCGCCTGCTCATTGCGCCGGTATTATAAAGCGATTCTAGTCGGCCTTGTCTGAGACTATGTGCGGCTTGCGTTATCGCCACTTCGCAGATCCACGACCAATGGCAGCACACAGTACTTTTTGCTGTTTGTGCAGCATGAGCAGCTTATTTCATTGATTTTGATTTACGGTTTTAGAGTAAGAAAGCTGCTGAGGAGGGAAATAGGGTTATTGCCTTCTTTTCTTTGGCCAGGGACTGTATTTAGTCCACACTGTTCCCTGAGTCAGGGCATTGCTAGCAGCGGCAAAAAGATGTTGATGTCGTTTTAGCGGCAAGAGCGAATCGTTGAGTGCTTACGACTTACCTTGCTTGTATTGATCCAGTAAACAAAATGAGGCATCAAGGAGCAAGAATCCTAAGGTATTGCTCCGTTCAGCCCAAATTCGAAATTCAGGCTTATTCTAAAGCGCTTCCGCCGGTTACCACATTTGCACTCGGATCGTACGGCCAGCCGCCTTTCAAGACGTCGGTTACACAAAGTCTGAAGGGGCGGCCAAGCCAGCTCCAACTGGAGGTACAGCTGGCAACGCCATCAGCATCGGTATAATAAAAAT